>DVNW01000022.1 GCA_018714105.1 Candidatus Faecicola pullistercoris
CATTCCGAACACAGAAGTTAAGACCCTCATCGCAGAAAGTACTTGGCTGGACACGGCCCGGGAGGATATGACGCCGCCGACTTCCAGAAGACGCAGACCTGAAAACGGTCTGCGTTTTTTATTGCGGGAAAAAGCGGCGCGGCATACGATGCGCGGCAACCGGGCTTACCTTGAGGCTGCACAACTGCTCCTCCGCCTCCCGCATAACGAAAAAGAGCCGCCTGCTGCAGCTCTTTTTACCAAACACGGGGTTAAAACCTCGTTTTTAAGTTATAAAACCTTATTTGCAAGATTTAGCGCCCGAAGACTTTTTGGCGGTTTTGCTTGTGTCGGACATGTTGCAGTCCTTGCAATTGGTACTTCCGCAATTGGTAGCGCCGGTATTTTTAACTGACGCGCCCGCACGTCTGGAAGCCTGTTCGGATTTGCTGCTTTGCTTTTGGTTTTTCATTGCCATGTGTGTTTTCTCCTTTTATTTAGTAATGTTAGTATTACCTGTCGGAGATTATTTATACGGAATCAGCCGAATATTATGCTGAGTATCCTTTGCGTTTTTTTATTGATATCGGCAAAATCCATATTTTTAACGTAATACTCTTCAACGGCCAGATGGTGTTCGCGGGCCTTGACGAAACAGCCTATCGCTTTGTCGGTCAGATCGCGCGCTTCCGCTTCGATATGCGACAAATCGGCCGTAAGGGGCCTGAATTCGTAAATCTTATCCGCATCCGAATTGGTTTGTGCGACGACGGCAATATCGTCCGTTACAAGATGGAGTCCGGACTCAGGGAAGAAAGGCGATTTAAGCGAGTGGGAATTCAGTCCGCGCACGGCAAGAAGTTTCTCGGTGCGGCTGATTACTTCGCGGGCTACGGCATCTGAGGGCGCAATAAGCGCAAAAATTCTTTTTTCTTGAACAAGGCTGTCCAGGAAGGACACGTCGCCTTTGGGGGTTATGGCGTCGGCAAAGAATCTGCGCGCCGCGCGCGTGCCTCGGTTTATCTGATTTGCTATATCAAGCGCCGCGACGTTGAGACTTCTTTCGTCCGTGCGGGACAGAATATAATCGTCGCAGTATTTCCTTAGCGAGGCTGCCGCCCTGAGATAAGCGTAAGCACATTGATAATAGCGTTTTTTGTATGCCAGATGCTCTTTAATCGTTACGGCAAACGGCTTTAACGCTTCGGCATTCGCCTTGTCCGCCAGGTTGAAAACGAATTCGTTTATCAGCGGCGCGGGTGCGTCCAGCGGATGAGGACTTGTGCCGTCGAGCACACAGAAATTGCGCTCGGGTATGCACACGCCGTCAAGACTGTCGGGGTCGCCCGAACAGTAGTAAAGCTCACAGTCAAAACCTTCGCTTTGGGCTTTTTCGGCAATTTTTTTCATCAGCGTGCTTTTTCCCGTTCCCGGACCTCCTTTAAGAATGATGGTGCCGTAATAATTCATCATATCGTCGAAATAGCCTACAAAGCCTTTGGGCGTATTTGAGCCTAAAAATGCGGATTTAACCATATATACCTCCTTTTTCAGTCAATATATGTACGGACGGAAAAAAAGTTGTGGCACAAAAAAAAACGCAAGGTCATAGTATGCAACATAAGGAGAAGTTTTAATGGTTACTTACATATTTCCCGCACAGTGCGACGACAGGCTGAACGAGCTTATGAAACTGCTCGGAGCGGACGGAGGTTATATTGCAGGAAGCCCGCTGACCGCGGTCGGTAAAATTATTTACATATATGCGCCTAATTATAAGCTGACCGACCTTTCGGGTATAGCGGAAGGCAGTACGGTATATTGCGGTTTTGCGGACGCGGCCTTAAAGGAAAGCGCGGACGAAAAAAGCATAAAAATACGCTGCTTCAACGAAGACAGAATGTTTACGGTAAAGAATGCGCTTCTGACTGCGGAAGCCTGCGTGGGCGAATTGCTGATTAAAGAAAGGCGCGCAATCGGCGATATAAAAATTCTTGTATGCGGATTCGGCCGTGTCGGAAGAGCCGTAGTAAAATATCTGGCCGCGTTGGGCGCGGATACCGATGTGGCCACAACTTCGCCCGCTAACGTGCTTGGATGCGCAAAGCCGGTTTCCTACGACGGTCTGGACGCAGGCAAATACGACGTCGTGATAAATACAGTACCTGTAAAAGTACTCGGCAACGAGTTTCTAAACGCATTTAAGGGATATATATTCGAGCTTGCTTCGCCTCCGTACGGCTTTGACAAAGAGCGCGCAGACAGAGCGGGAACGGAATATTACATACTCGCCGCGCTTCCCGCAAAGCGCAAGCCGCAAGCTGCGGCAAAAGTGATGGCGGAATTTATTCGGGAGGATGAACGATGAAAATAGGAATTGCGATAACCGGAAGCTTTTGTACGTTCGGCAAAGTTTTGTCCGAACTCGAAAAACTGGCTGAAAAGGGGTATGACCTTGTGCCGGTAATGTCCTTTAATGCCGCAAGCACGGATACCAGGTTCTATAAAGCAGTGGATTTCAGAAATGAAATAGTAAGAATAACGGGAAAAGAGCCCCTTACCACAATAGCCGACGCAGAACCCATGGGGACGCAGCAAAGGGTAGACCTTATGATAGTGGCGCCATGCACGGGTAACACGCTTGCGAAAATTGCCTGCGGAATAACGGATACCCCCGTGACGATGGCTGTAAAGGCTCATCTCAGGAACAACAGGCCCGTACTTATAGCTTTGTCGTCCAACGACGCACTGGGCGCGAACGCCAAAAATATCGGCCTCTTGCTGAGTCGCAAAAACGTGTATTTCGTTCCTTTCAATCAGGACAGTCCCGACGGCAAGCCGAATTCGCTTATAGCCGATCTTTCGCTTTTGGAGCCCTCTGTTGAAGCTGCTTTGAAAAACATTCAGATACAGCCTGTATTCAGCAGGTAAATGCGCTATTTTAACACAAAAGATTGTAGTTATGACAGTAAAGATAGAATAAACGGCAGCAAGTCGATAAAAAGCCGCTCAGGAAAAAAATTCCAAAAGCGGTTTTTATTTTTAAATGTATTGACATCGGAGTTTAATATAATATATAATATTATCACCTATGATATGTGACTTTGAAAGAGACTCCCGGCCTCTTGCAAAGACGGAGGAAATCTTATGAATAAACATCGCTCGAAAATCGTCTTGCTGGTAATTATGGCTCTTGTCCTCGTGTTTGCGGTTTCCGCTTGCGGCGACAACGGCGTGAAATACAGCGGCATTGCATTGAAAGACGGTCAGGTTACGGAATTTAAGCAAAGCGAATTTTCCGTTGCCTCGCTTATTTTCGTGCTGACCGACACGGCCGGCAATACTTCCGAAATCAAGGGCAGTATTTCCATGCTCAGTCAGGAAGACATCGACCTGCTTTCTCAGATAGGTACCCACAAGGTCACGTTTACATACGAGGGAAGGTCGTGCGAAGTCACGATTACGATTACAAGCGATTCCGCGGTGGACCCCGACGATCCCGTGGTTACTGACGAAATCACCGTTTACTTCGATACTAACGGAGGAACGCCCGAGGTCCCCGCAAAAACGGGTAAAAAAGGTCAGCTGGTTATCAATATCGACGAGCTGCCCGAGGTAACTCTCGAAGGTAAGAGGTTTGCAGGATGGTATCGCACCGCAAATTACGAAGGCGGCGCTATAACGGGTAATTACACTCCCGTAACCACCACCACTCTGTATGCGAGATGGGCAGACCTAAACATTACCGTTTCCTTCGATTATATGGCCAGCGGCGTTTACGGCGAGCAGTCTTACAGCATAGCCGTAAACAGCACGATCGGCAATTTCCCGAGTCCAAGCAGAGCGGGATATAAATTCAACGGTTGGTATTCGGACGCGGCTTGCACCAACGCCGTAAGCACACGTACGGTTTTCGAACGAGATACCACTTTATACGCAAACTGGCAGAAACTCGAATATTCGGTTACGTATAAACTCGGCGGAGGCAGGTATAATAACAGCGCGAGCGACGTTGTTCAGAGATATCTGTTTGAAAGCCCCGTTGCTCCTATAGTTCCCACGAGGGACGAATTCGTTTTCGAGTACTGGCAGACGGAAGACGGCGAGGAATATATTCCGTCAACCATGCCGGCAAACAACCTCGTGCTTACCGCGGTATGGCGTATAGCCAACCCGCAGACATTCTTCGCTACCAGCGATAATCTCGACGGCACGCTTACCGTAACCGGATTTGCTTCCGCGGCGGGCGCCACCGTAGAAAGTATAGAAATTCCCAACATCATAGGCGGCAAATACGTTACGGCAATCGGTAAAGGAGCCTTCAAGTCCAACACCAAACTCGTGAGCGTGAGCATTGCCGAAGGCATAACTCACATATACGACGAGGCTTTCGCCAGATGCACCTCGCTTAATTCGCTTTTGTGTTCTTTCCCGCAGAGTCTGGAATACATAGGTGCAAGCGCGTTCCCGACGGGCGCGGCCAACTGGCAGTACGAGACAAAGACCTTTGTAAAATCAGGGAGAGAATATTCCGTAAGCGGATATATTTCGGACATCATGGTTTCGGGCGCGGCGAGCCACCGCTATCTCGCTCCCGGTACGGTTTCTATAAGCGCGGGTGCATACAGAGGTTTAACCTCGCTTAAGAGGATAGAACTTCCCGCATCGCTCAGCAGCATCGGCAGCGGAGCTTTTTCGGATTCAGGCCTCGAAACGCTTGACTGGGAAAGCGGGCTCGATATTAAGGATATCGCTTCCGACGCCTTTAACAATACGCCCTGGTTTAATAACTATTCGGATAACGGCGGCCTTGTTATCATAGGCAACCTGTTGTATTACAGCAAAATCGTTACCAGCGGCACGGCGGGCAGAAACGTTATCATACCCGCTTCGGTAAAATATATCGGCAACGCCGGGTTCTCGAGCAGAACCAGAACGGTTACTTTCGAAAACGAAAGCAATATCGAATACATCGCGGGCGGCGCTTTCAGCGGAACGGAATGGGTTTCCGGCAAGGATTACGTAGTGGTCAACGGCATACTTACTTACGTTTCCTATAAGACGGGACAGTCCGTTTATACTGTACCTTCCGCGGTTACCGCGATAGGCGCTAACGCATTCGACCAGCTCAAAGGCAGGGGAGTAACCAACATTGTTCTTCCCGAATCCGTAACAAGGATAGAAGCAGGAGCCTTTACGGGCATAGGCAACATAAAAATTACGATAAAAGCCGTTTCGCCGCCCGAGGTGGACTTATCGGCATTTTATAACAAGACTTACGCAAATCTTCCCGACGCCGCGCTCGCGTTCAATCCCGAAATGAAAATTTTCGTCGAAGCAAAAGCGTACGCGTCCTATACTTCGAGCGACAGCCCGTGGTACGTCCTCAGTCAGGACGGAAACGACATGATAGCAAGGCTCGAAATGCAGGAAATCACAAAGGTTTACGGGCTTAAAGACGTATACGAACTTGCGGAGCAGCTCCCCGATACCTTTACGGCGGATTATAAGACCAGCGACGGCATACAGTACTACGGAATAAGCATTCCCAAGAGTGCGGTCAGCACCAGCCCCGGCGAATCCTTCATCACCACAAGCGTTACGCCCGAAGGTCAGCCCCGCAGCATGAAGATAAGGTACCGTCTGTTCCAGGACGATTCCTACGTCGAATACGTACATCAGTATTCGGTAATCAAAAAGCTGGTGGATTTCCAGATTTCCAAACCTACCGGAACGGATACTTACGAGGAAGCCGAATATCTGAGTTTTGCTATAGGCGACGGGTTCGACGCGAAATATCTGACGGATACGGGTATCAAACTTACGCTCAGGTACGCAACCGAATACACCACCAATGCCGACGGCGAGATTCAGTGGAATATTACCGAGCAGACCGTAATCGATACGGTTATCGACGGGCAGATCAATCCCGATATTATAGTTGAAAACCTGAATACGAGCAATGTGGTCGATTACGTTCCCGACGGGGCGGACAACACCTACATGCGCATCGTTTATCTCGGCGCATTCAAGGAAATACCCTATCAGGTATCCGAAAAACAAGTTATCAGCATAGAGGGAGTAGATTATTTCCCCGATAATAACGGCGCGTTCGTTTATACCGAATACAGGCCTGTAAACGAAGGCGAAACGGCGACTTTCGTTCTTCCTTACGTTTATACCGAGGATAATAACGGCGCGTTCGTTATCGCGTATGAATATTCCGTTTCCGCAACGGGCGCTTATTTCGCTCCCGCAGTAGAGGCGGCCGAAGGCGCTTACATTTTCGCAGACGGAAGCAACAGCTACGTCGCTTATGACGAGAGCCTGCACGGCGGAATGCAAAGGTACGATATGGATATGCAGAAAATCCAGAAGTATGCGGACCAGGCTGCAAAAGAAGGCCTGAGGTTTAACAGAACGCAGGGCAACGGATACGTGGCTTACAATCCCGACACTTTACTGGACGATCCCAGATATTCCAGGTCGTTTGCCGACGAGTTCGTTGCCGTCGAAGGCGGGGAAGTTCCCGACGGAAAACTTTTCGTCATGAAGGAAAATTCCGAAGATTATTACGAGGCTTACAACCCCGACGAAGAATATCATTCCGTGCTTGACAGATACGGCAAGAACGATTTCTCCTTCGATTCGGTAAACGTATTCGGCGTCGGTGACAAACTCGACGAGGAAAATATCAGAATTAAGATCGAACTCAAAGCCGAAGGCACCATATCTTCCGAAATACTGTATATGGAGTTAAGCAGGCTGAAAGTCGAAGGGTTCGATACTTCCGTTCCCGGCGAAAACAAGACGGCTACCGTAATTTACGGCGAGGAAACGGAAAAAGTGGTTACATTCCTCTATACCGTAGAAGCCAAGACAAGCGAGCATAACTTTGTCTTCTCGGACGAGGGCGGAAAAGCGTTAATCACGGGCCTCGCGGCGGAGCATCCCGCAACGATTTATATTCCTTCCGAGCTGAACGGGTTGCCGGTAAAAGGCATTGCCGACGGAGCTTTCGCGGGTAACGGCGAAATAGAGAAGGTTTATATAGGCAACATCGAATATCTCGGAGCGGACGCTTTTGCGGAGTCTTCCGTCAGATACGTAGAGTTCGCTTCGGGAAGTGCGCTTTCCGAAATTTCCGAAGGGGCGTTCAGGAATACTCTTGCGCTCGAAGAAGTCAATATGAGCGCATCTTCAATCAGCGTTATCGGAAACGAAGCCTTTGCCGGCAGCGGCATAGCGGCCGTCAGCCTTCCTTCCTCTGTGACCCGCGTGGGAGACAAGGCGTTCAGCGGTTGCGCTAAACTCGTTACTTTCGACGCCGGCGAGGTGGCCGCGGCCTGGAGGATAGGCGCGAACGCTTTCGAGAATTGTACTTTGCTCGAAACTCTCGCGTTCGGCACGGCGCTTACCGAAATTGGCAACAATGCGTTTATCAAATGTATTTCTCTCGAAACGGTTGAATTGCCCGCTTCGCTCGGTACGATTTCGGCATATATGTTCAAGGAATGTTCTTCGCTTGTTACGGTCAACGCTCCCGGCGTTACCAAAGTGGCTTCCGCGGCATTTATAAATTGTCCTAAACTGACAAGCGTGACGCTCGGCAGAGTGGTCAGCATAGGCACCAGCGCGTTCGAGGCGGCCGGCATAGACGCGGCTTCGTTTACCGTGACTGCCGATCTCTCGGCCATAACCACTATCGGAAATAAGGCGTTCGCTTACGTGGCAAACCTTAACGTGTTTGACCTTACGGCATCTTCATCGCTTACCTATATAGGAGACGAAGCCTTTACCGAAACCGCTCTTACGAATATATATATTCCCGTAGGCGTTACCTATATCGGCACGGGCGCATTCTCCAATATCGAAACGGCGCAAAGCCTTACGGTGGTTTCGTCTTCGGTTACCAAGATAGAGGAAAGCGCATTCGACAACAATAAGAATATGTCTTCCGTAACGCTCTCGGCAGGCATTACCGAAATAGGCCGCAACGCGTTCAGAGGCACGGCTATTACTTCGGTAGAGGGTTCGGGCGTTACCGTTCTCGGAGAAGGGGCATTCGCGAGATGTACCGGGCTTACTTCGGCAAACTTCCCCAACCTCGTTACTATGGGTTCAGGCGTATTTACCGAGTGTCCTTTACTTAAATCTTATACTCTTGCGCCCACGGTTACCGAAATAGGAATGTACGCTTTCTCGGGTTCGGGACTTGAAACCATCAACTTTAACGGCGCCGCCGTTACCAATATAGGAATGGAGGCTTTCTCCGAAAGCAATCTTACTGCGGTATCCGTTCCCGCAAGCGTTGCGACAATCGGCAACAGAGCGTTTTACAGATGCGAAAAACTCACTTCCTTCTCTATTCCCGAGAATAACGCTCTTACCTCTATAGGCGAATACGCTTTTGCCGAATGTATATCGCTTACGAATCTTACGCTCGGAGTAAGCAAGCAGGGCGAAGAATATCTCTCTACAAGCATAGGCAATTATGCATTCGAAGGTTGCGCCGCGCTTACTTCGCTTGTTCTGCCTACCACGGTCGTTTCGATAGGCGACGGAGCGTTCAGAAGATGTACCGGTCTTGTAGAAATCTGCATAGGCGTTACACGTAAGAATATTTACAGGGTGGCTACCGATGAAGAAAGGCTCGATTCGGCCAATACATTGTACGTCCGTCTTAACGACGCCTTCGTACAGTACGACGTTAACAATCCGGAGCACGTTGCCGTAGCGGCTACACAGTACGTCATAGTTTCTGGTTACGTGGCCATGGACGGTGTTCTCATTGCCGACGGTGAACAGAAGGGTATGTATCAGGGCAGGAAGTCTCAGCTTACTACCATAGGTAACGAGGCCTTTGCCAACACCAACAGCCTTAAACGCCTGTATATCACGGCCGAAAGTCCCAAGACGTTCGGTTCCGGCGAGACTAACGCCAACAACCGTCAGTTCGGTTATTACGAATATAAGCTCGAAACCGGCGAAGACGGCAGTCAGACGGTAGTAGAAACATTCATATCTCATTTCTCGAATACCGATTTCGAGCTGCATATTCTGGACGAACAGGCTCATAAAGACGCTTACACCGGCTGGGCAGGTACGAACAGGCAAACGAGAGATATCGTTACTGTTTACTATCCCGCATAGTCAAAACTCAATCAAAACACGAAGGTTGCAGTTTCTGCAACCTTCAATTATTATTGAAATGCAAAACACGGAATCGCTTAAACAAATTTACGGAAAACGGTTTTACGGCTTTTTCCGCTTTGTGGTTAAAATTTACAACGCTTTTGTACTTCACGCAAAAATACGCCGCGCCTATAAAACGGACAAGCCTTACCTGATGCTGATTAACCATCAGAGCTATTACGATTTCTTTTACGTCGTCAGACTTGCCGGAAAGGATTACGTCAATTTCGTGGTTGCGGATAAGATGTCCAATACAAAGCGGAACAGGTGGTTTATCAAAAATCTGAAAGCCATTACGCGCGGGCAGTTTTCAAGCGATTTTACGAGTATCAAAAAAATCAAGGCTACTCTGGACGCGGGTATAAGCGTGGCAATGTTTCCCGAGGGCAAGATAACCGCCGACGGCGTTACGGGTAAAATAACAAAATCCACCGGTAAACTTGTAAAATGGCTGGGTTATCCCGTGGTTGCGGCAAATATTCGCGGAGCTTATTCTCAGAATCCGGTTTGGAACCCCGCTTTGCATTATCATAAAAAATCCGAAATAGAAGGCAGACTGCTGTTTTCGGAAGAGGATATAAAAAGGCTTTCCGTAGCCGAAATCAACGCCGCGATAGAACAGGCCTTATACGTTAACGACAACGTATATACGGCCGAAAACAGAATATTCCGCGGCGCAAGCAGAGCGGACGGACTTGAAAAACTGCTGTACACCTGTCCTTTCTGTAATTCGGAATACGAGCTTTCCGCCAGCAAGGGTAAACTCACCTGCGGAAAGTGCGGAGCAACCTTCGAGTATACTTCTGACGGGCTGATTGCCGGCGCGGGGGAATATGACCGAATAGACAAACTGTACGGGCTGCAAAAGGAAATTGCCGCAAAGCGTGCGGACGAAAGTTATTGCTTACTCGAACGGGCGGTATGCAGCGTTTTCGATAAGGAATTGCCGGGATATCGCAACGCAGGCGAAGGAACTCTTCTGCTGAACAGGGACGGGATAAGGTATACGGGGACCATTGACGGCAGCAGGGGAGAGCTGTTTTTCGAATTAAAGAATCTGCCCGCCATTCCCTTTGCTGCGGGCAGACTTATCGATATTTACAAAGACGGTAAAAATTACAGATTCGGATTTGAAAAAAGCACTCGCTTCGTGCTTGCCGCAGAGGCGATGTTCGATAAATTCTGCGCGCAATCAGCCGAGTAAGGCGATTGCCACGTTGCAGAATATCAGAAGGGAGAGTAAATCCACTATCGTAGTTATGAACGGGCTGGATACCACTGCGGGATCCAGCTTTAACTTTTTGGCGAAAAGAGGGAGAGAGCACCCTATCATTTTTGCTATGCTGACCGTCAGAAAAATAGTCAGGCAAACCACAGATGCTATCATATAACCGTTTTCTACCTGATATAACCTGTCTATAAGCATAAGTTTTGCAAAACAGGCGATTGCAAGAATAAATCCCAATATAACCGCTACGCGTATTTCCTTCCAAAGCACTACGAAAATATCTTTGAAACGCACTTCGTCGAGAGCAAGGCTGCGTATTACGGTAACCGAAGCCTGAGAGCCTGCGTTTCCGCCCGTATCCATCAGCATGGGAATACAGGCCGTAAGTATTATGCCGTAGGTGGACGCGTTCAGAACGTCCTCGTTGTTTGAAATTACAAGCCCTGTGAACGTGGCCGAAATCATCAGAAGCAAAAGCCACGGCATACGGCTGAGTACGAGTTTGAATACGCCGGTTTTAAGATAGGGCGTATCGGTAGGCAGGGTAGCGGCCATTTTGCTTATATCCTCGGTGTTTTCCTCTCGGATAACGTCCATTGCGTCGTCGAAGGTGATTATACCTACAAGACGATTTTCCTTATCCACTACGGGCATTGCCAGATAATTGTATTTATCGAAGGAGCGCGCGGCCGTTTCCTTGTCGTCGAGGGTGTGTATGGATATTATGTTGGTTTCCATGATATCCTCGATTCTGGTCTGATAGGAGCTCAGCAGAAGCTGTTTTACCGAAACGACGCCCTCAAGATGTCTGCCCGTGTCTATGACGTAACAGGTGTAAACGGTTTCTTTGTCTACGGCCAGCTTTCTTATACTGGAAAAGGCCTCTTCGACCGTCATGGATTTTTTCAGCCATACGTATTCCGTAGTCATGATTGCGCCCGCGCTGTCTTCGGGATATTTCAAAAGTTCGTTTATTTCCTTACGGGTTTGCGCGTCGGTTTGCGAAAGTATGCGCCTTACCACGTTTGCGGGCATTTCCTCCAAAATATCTACGGTATCGTCGACGAAAAGGTCGTTTATTATTTCTTTAAGTTCTTTATCGGAAAAGGAGCGGATAAGCAGCTCCTGGCTGTCCGAATCCATTTCGACGAAGGTTTCGCTGGCCAGGTCTTTGGAAAGCAGCCTGAACACGATAGGCAGACTTTCTTCGGGGAGGTCTGTTAAAATCTGCGCCAGGTCGGTAGCGTTGATTTCGTCGAGCAGGGGCTTGAGTTTATGATAGTTTTTATTTTCCAAAAGTTCGACTATTTGCTGAATAACCTGTTCAAAAACAAAATCGTTCATCACGCACCTCCTTTTAACAAAAAAACCCGCAAAGCTTGCGGGGTAAAAAAATCAAAACAAAATTTTTAATATCACCATACAAGCTTTAGCATCACAGGGCAATGAAATTGCGTTAGATTATGCCTTGGTTTCGACATAGTCTGCTAACCTGCTTGTAGTGTCTCCACTGCCTTCGCGGTAGCAACCCGTATCCCTGTGGTAGCCTTACCTACCGGAATATTTAATACATTAATATTATACTCTCCGCAAAAAAAAGTGTCAAACATAATTAAGGCCTTAACGGAAAAAACCCTATAAAGGTGAGTTTGAGCATTTTTGTTGAAAACTTTTTACTATTATGTTAAAATAGTTATTATGAATTCTGTAGAAAACAAAAACTTGATTGTTCCCGTGATACCTTTACCGGGAGAGTGTGTTGTGTCCGACGGCCGGGCAGGCGAGGAAACCGTTTATACCAGGCAAGACGGCATCCCTTCCGAGGGTTATATGCTGATTTGCGACGATAAAGGTATAAACGTACTGTATTCGGACGATAAAGGCAGGTTTTACGCAAATAAAACCCTTGATATGCTTAAAAGTTATTATAAAGAGGGTTTGCCGCATCTCAGAATAAGCGATTGTCCGCGCCTTAAATACAGAGGATTTATGCTCGACGTCGCCCGATACTTTTTTAAAACGGAGGACTTGAAAAAACTGGCGGACGCGCTTGCCTTGATGAAAATAAACGTGCTGCATTTACATCTTACCGACGACCAGGGGTGGAGAATGGAAATTGAAAAATACCCGCTCCTTACCGAGATAGGAAGTAAAAGAAGTTCCACTAACGGTAATTTTAAAAAGCACGAAGGGTTTTATACCCGTGCCGAAATGAAGGACTTTGTCGAGTTTGCCAAAGAGCGGCATATAACGGTAATACCCGAAATCGATTGTCCGGGACATATGCGCGCCGCGCTTGCGGCTTATCCCGAACTGGGGTGTTTCGGCCGCAAACTGAAAGTTGCCGACCATTGGGGCGTTAAGCACGATATAATGTGTGCCGGCAAAGAGAGCTCTTACGCTTTTCTTTTCGATGTGTTCGACGAAGTTCTTGAAATTTTTACGGGCGGATATTTGCATCTCGGCGCCGACGAGGCCGTAAAAACGCGGTGGAAAATATGTCCTCATTGCCGTCGCGCCATACAAAAAGGCGGTTTGAAAGACGAAAACGCTTTGCAAGTTGCTTTTTTGAACAGGATTAACCGCGAATATCTCAGGCCGAAAGGAGTAAAAGGCATAATTTGGGTATATGACGAGGTCCCCGACGGGCTGGACGAGGACATTATCGTGCAGGTATACGGAGAAAACGCCTTCGGTAAAGGCATTGATTTAAAAGGTCATACCGCAATCGACTCGGATTCCGCCGCGTACTATGCCGACTTCCCTTACGGCATTACGCCGCTGGAAAAAACTTTCGGGCACGAGCCCGACGGGACAAAGGTTGCGGGAGCCGAAATATGCCTTTGGACGGAGTACGTAAAGGATTTTGCAAAAGTCGGAAAAATGAGCTTCCCGCGAAGTTGCGCCGCCGCCGAAAGAATGTGGAATAACAATACCGGTTACGACGATTTTGTTTTAAGACTTGAAGCAAGCAATATTATAAAGGAGTACGGCGGTACACCCGTAAAAGCCGCAAATCCGTCCGCGAAACGAGCGATTTTGCAGAAAATATGGTGGGGCAGAAGACCGTTGCACTGGGAAGGCTTAAAAAATTTAATAGAAAACGTAGCGGTTAAAATCAGATATACAAGAGGTAAACATGATTGACAGACAAGTGCTGCAGCCGGAAATAATTTCCGAGCTCATCGACAATTTCGGTATTAAGGAAAAATACAACGGTCATATACGACTTAACGTCGGCCATATAAACGATACTTTTAAAGTTTGCTGCCACAATAAAAACTATATTTTTCAGCGAATAAACACGTCGGTGTTCAAAAATATAGATGGCCTTATAAAAAATATTGCGGACGTCACCGCATATATCCGCGATAAAATCAATGCGGAAAATTCCGATGAAAGAAACGAAGTTCTTAACATTTTACAAGGTAAGGACGGGAAATACTGTTATACGGCCTCGGACGGCGCGATTTACAGGATATACGATTTTATTGAAAACGCCATAAGTTATTCGGGCGCATACAGTCCCGAAATATTCAAGGAATCGGCCGTGACGTTTGCCAAATTCCAAAGGTATCTGAGCGGATACCCCGTTGAAAAGATAACCGATTCCATACCCGATTTCCACAATACGGCAAAAAGGTACGAGGCTTTCGAGGCCGCGGTCAAAAGAGATATAGCGGGCCGCAGGGCAGAAGTGGAAGACCTCATAGCCTTCGTCAGAAAACGCAAAGCTTATAAGGACACGGTAGTAGATAAACTTGCCGACGGAAGTATCCCCGTAAGGGTAACGCACAACGACACCAAGCTCAACAACGTCATGATCGACCGTGAAACGGGCAAAGGCGTATGCGTTATCGACCTGGACACCATAATGAAAGGCTCTTTGCTGTACGATTTCGGGGATTCTGTAAGATTCGGGTGCAACACCGCAAACGAGTCCGAAACCGACCTCGATAAGGTTGAAGCGGATACCGAAATGTTTAAGGCTTACGTTCGGGGTTATTTATCCGTGATGAAGGACACTATTACTTCGGAAGAGCTTGAGCTGCTCGCTTTTTCGGGAATATTGATGACTTACGAATGCGGCATGCGTTTTCTCACGGATTATCTGGAAGGGGACGTTTATTTCAGAGTAGACGAACCGTTGCAGAATCTTCACAGGGCCAGAAATCAGTTCAAGCTGGTGGAAGACCTGGAAAAGAAGTTAAAGCTTTTTAACCGCATTGTCGCGGATACGGCTCGCGATTTAAGTATAGGAGGCGGAAAATGAAACTTTCCTCCGCAAGGATTAAGGGATTGGTTTTTGTGCTGATAATTTTATGCGTGTTCGCGGGGCTTATGACACTGGGCTCTTTTTACGACGTTATTATAAGCGAAACCCTGTACAATCCCGAGTCGGTATTTGCCGAAATAATGTCATTTTTAGGCAAAGGAAGCGCGTTCATGATTATTCCTTACTGTATAATCATAGCGGTGTTGTGGATACTCGAATTCACGGGAAAGAGACGGTTTGAAGATAAAAGACGATGGATAGAAATCGCCGCGTTCTGGGCAATTTACCTAGTGATGGCTGCCGCGCTTGCCTATATTGCAAAAGTATGTTGGGGCAGAATAAGGTATTACGAGCTCTTGCAGGCGGGTGACAGTTCGCTGTTTACTCAGTGGTATGAGCCGCAGGGAAACACCGGACACGATTCCTTCTTTTCGGGGCATACGATATTGTCGGGTTCGGCGCTCGTTCTGTTTTATTGTTTCAATACCTTAAAGGACAAGGAAAAGGCGAACTATCAGTATACGGTATTGGTAGTATGTATACTGTTCATGGCAGTAACGGCCGTTTCCCGTATAATGCTTGGCATGCATTTTCTTACCGACGTAACGTTTGCGGGATTTCTCGGTTTTCTGATTTTTTATATCGATTACAGCATTATGCCTTTTGTAAAAAAGTTGATTGACAAAGCCTGCATGAAAATAGAAAATATATATAAAAATAAACCTTTCGCGCATGCTTCGGAGAGTGCTTCTGATAACAAAACAGAGGATTAAAACACTTAAACGTCCGTATTATCGGGCGTTTTTATTAAAATATCTTTTTATAAAATACAATCAGACAAACAAGCGCAGCGCTTAAAGACGGGAGCTAAAATGCTTATCAGAGAATATCGGATATCGGACTGCAGAGACATAGTGAATCTGTTTTATGATACGGTCCATAAGGTAAACGCGAAAGATTATTCAAAAGAACAATTAGACGCGTGGGCGCCGGCACAGACTGATTTGGAAAAATGGAATCGGTCGCTTCAGGAGCATTACTGCTTAGTGGCAATCGAAAACAATGTTATCTTGGGGTTCGGGGATATAGACAAAACGGGCTACCTTGACCGTCTGTATGTCCGCGCAGATTATCAGGGAAAAGGGATCGCGACTGCCATTTGCGATAAACTGGAGCAGGCCGTTCAGGGGGATATCACTACTTGTGCGTCTATTACGGCAAAGCCTTTCTTTGAAAAAAGAGGCTATATTGTTGTTAAGGAACAGCGGGTAAAAAGGCTAGGAGTTTTTCTTACGAACTTCTGTATGAGAAAAAACCAAACAGGTTTCTGTTTAAAAACAAGAGAATAACGCCTTTGTAACAGCAAAAGCGGATTGCAACGCGTGGTTAAATGCTTGCAAACCAAACACCGAAGTCATGGCGACTTAATTTTATAAATAGGCGACCTTTATTAAGATTAAGGCTTTTCGAAGGCGTAAAAGTCGCGGCAGTCGTCCGTGCGGAGGCATCCCAGCACGCCGGTTAAGTAAGCGCCGGTATCTATATGGATTTTGCAATAATCGGTAATTGTGCCGCTATGGAACAGTTCTGGCGTGCGGGGATAAAACAGTATGCGGTTTTCGCCTGACGAGCAGGCAACGGGAGTATGCCCGAATATCACGCATTTGCAACCGTCGGGCAGAAGAGCGGATCGGCTGAGTTTTCGTGAATAAACGAATTCTTCCGGCAAAGTCTTATCGGGCAGCAAAACTCCGTTTTGCCCGTCAACCGCTATGCCGGCATGCACGCAGACAAAATCCTCGCGCTCAATGAAAAAGGGCAGGCTTTCAAGCCAGTCGATTATTTCCCAGCAAAGCTCTTTTCCGTCGCCGGGAAAGTATTCTCTCAACGAGTCCAGAACCCTGTCGAAATCGGCATCCTCCTTTTTCATGGCGGCATAATACGCTTTTAAAAAGTCGTACTCGTGGTTTCCCGTTATGCAGTGAATATTCGGTTCCGAGCGCAAAAGGTTGCAAAGTCTGACGGTTTGCAGGCCTTTATCGGTCATGTCGCCGAGAACGAGAAGTTCGTCGCCGGCGTTAAACCCTATCGAGTCCATAAGGCGACAGAACAAATCGTATTTCCCGTGTATGTCCGAAATGCAGTATATCATACGGCAGAGCTCCGTAAAAGTATTTTATGGCCGTCCGCACTCGCGGAGGGTTAAAGCCGACGTCCGTAAACGGCCGAATCGCTGTCGTTTACCATATTATTATACATTGAGGCGCGGTAAAAATCAATATCCGAACGCCTGCGAAAAGCCGTCGTAAGGTGTTTTGCGCGCCGTCCGTCGCGCAAGCGTTTTCAGCGGCCGGTATTGACAGTGAGAAGGCAAATCCGTATAATAAGTGTACAGGAGCATAATATATAGTGACGCTACGCAGATATGCGCATACGGCTAACGGATATGCTTATGTTTGTATAATTGTAAGTAAAACTGTTTAAGGAGGATGTTTTCATGCAAGAAGGTTGGTCAACAAGATGGAAATCGCTGTTTATTTGGCTGTGCGGCTATCTCAGCATTATCGCGTTTGCGATTGCGGGCGGATATGCGATAGTGAAATCCGAGGACGAAGAGCTTAAAAACACTACAAAAAAAGCTTTTATAGTGACACTGATTTTTACAGTGATTTCAATGTTTTTCTCGGTTTACAACAGTATAGGCGGAATGGCCGATGGTTATTATTCGTCAGGCGCCTATGAAGCGTACGGCATACTTAAGGAAATTGTTTCCATAGCCAAAATAATCGTGTTTGTGGTATTTGCGGCTATTTCGTTCATCAACGGCAATACCCGTCGCGGTTATATCGGCAGCGTAAGCGACGACAGTTCGCCCGAAGAAGATTTAAAAATATAACGTGTAGCGCACGGTTTCGGGCTTTGCTGCGGAAGGCGCTGCATATTTACGCCCGAAAAATCGAAGCGAAGCAGACGGCAGGCGGCCGTCTGCTTTTCGGCTTGCGGCTAAGCGGATAAAGGAAAGCCGCTTTCAAAACGGTAAAAGAGAAATCGGCCCTGTGCGTACAGTTCGTATAAATAATCGACTTACGGACTTGCCGTGCCCTTATTGCCTTGCAAAACTCTCCTGCATTGTCGGCGACAGGGTGAAATTAATTACCGTAAATACAAAAACAACGCTTTAATTGTACAAATACAACGATAAAATATAATAATTAGCGTTAAAATACGTTTAACATCACTCTGGTCGCTGATTCTTGCGGCCTTGACTCAGACCGGAGTCGCCAGCGCGGCGCAATAATCGGGGGATTAAAAAATTTTCAAAAAAATAGTCTTACGGCTTTAAAAATGGGGCTATTGATTTTACAAAATCTGTAAGTAATGATATACTAGATAAATATAAGGTAAAATAATTAACGAAAAATACTTTTTCGCAGAAGTCGGCTTAACGCGGCTTTATGCGGCCGGAGAAATTTATGGTTTTCGATTACATTGTACTGGGTTTATACGTGGCAAGCATGATTGCGATTGCGTTTTACACCCGTAACCGTTCCAAATCGGTAAACGACTTTTTATTTGCGGGTAAAAACGGCCTTAACGGTTGGATGAGTGCGTTTGCGTACGGTACGACTTATTTTTCCGCCGTTATTTTTATAGGCTACGCGGGTAAGTTCGGCGCGGAGTACGGTCTGGCCTCCGTTTGGATAGGGGTGTTCAACGCGATACTCGGCTCTCTCGTGGCCTGGAAGATACTGGCTAAACGCACCAAGAACATGACTCAGAGGCTGGGCGCCAAAACCATGCCCGAATTTTTTGAGAAGAGATACGGAAGCAAAGGGCTTAAACTGGTTTCGGCCATAATTATATTCATATTTCTTATTCCGTATTCGGCTTCGGTTTACAACGGACTCGGCAGCCTTTTCCGAATTGTTTTCCACATCGAACACAGCTGGATAATAATGATTGCGCTTGCCGCGCTTACCGCGCTGTATCTCTTTTTCGGCGGATATTTCGCGACGGCTCTGTCCGATTTCATACAGGGCATAATAATGCTTATAGGCGTTATAATGATGGTATTTTTCTTTTTGGCGAGCGAACGGGTCAGCTGGGACCTCAGCGAACTGGTAAACGACCCGAATCTGACCTGGTTTACTTTCAACAGCACGAAAACGGGCTTTTACGGCAGTACCTTCTCGCTTATCGCCCTGATACTTTTAACGTCGGCAGGCGTATACGGTCTTCCTCAGACCGTGCATAAATATTACGCCGTCCGGGATAAAAAAGCCATCTCGCAGGGGACGATTGTAAGCACTCTGTTTGCCTTGATTATAGGTTTCGGCGCATATTTTGTGGGCGCACTCAGCGGTCTTTTCCCCGAGGTTGCGGGCGCGCCGTCGGACGATATCGTTCCGCGCATGCTGAGCCTTGTGATTCCGTCGGGGCTGATGGGTATAATCATCATTCTTATACTTTCGGCAAGTATGTCCACGCTGTCGTCGGTATGCCTGACGAGCGCTTCCGTAGTGGCGATAGATATTTACAAAGGAAAGGTCAGAAAGGACGCTCCCGACAAGAGGGTAAACAACTATATGCGCGCTTTCTGTCTGATTTTCGTAGCCGTGTCGCTCATGCTTGCCATACTCAACGAAACTTTCGGTATCGCCGCCATCGCTTATATGATGGGGATTAGCTGGGGCACGCTGGCGGGTTGTTTCATAGGCCCGTTCGTAATAGGCCTCATGTGGAAGAAGGTTTCCGTACCGGCGGTTTGGGCGTCCATCATAGGCACGTTGGTAATTACCGTGGTGCTTACGATAGTGTTGGGTTACGATTTTAACGGCTGGGACTGCTCTTTCGGCGCGGCCGTCAAAAGCGGTATAGGCCTTTCGCCCACGATAGGCGTTATATGCATGGTATATTCGGTGCTCGTTACGGTTGTGGTATCTCTCTTTACCGCCGCGCCCGCGCCGGAGAGGCTGGAAGAAGCATTCGATAAGAGAACGGAAAACGAAATTATTTAGCGCAAAGCGCAATTCAGGAGCAAAAAAATGATCTGGTCAAAAGAAGAAACACTTTCAAGAAGGGAAATAGAGGAGATTCAGCTGGGACGCCTGAAAGAAACCGTTTCCCGCGTGTATGAAAAAGTCGCGCCTTACCGCGCTAAAATGGACGCTGCGGGCGTTAAGCCCGAACATATCGTATCGCTGAAAGATCTGTCTAAACTGCCTTTTGTAACCAAGCAGGATATGAGGGACAACTATCCTTACGGGCTGTTTGCCGTAGGTATGGACGAACTTAACAGAATTCACGCTTCCAGCGGCACTACGGGTAAACCCACCGTCGTCGGGTATACAAAGGAAGACGTCAGGATATGGACGGAATGCGTAAGCCGTATTGCCTGCATGGGCGGAGCCACGCGCAAGGATATCGCGCAGATTTGTTTCGGCTACGGCATGTTTACGGGCGCGCTGGGGCTTCATTACGGACTTGAAAACATAGGCGCAACGGTCATTCCGTCGTCGACGGGCAACTCCGAGAAGCAGATTATGTATATGAAAGATTTCGGCACCACTCTTCTGGTGGCTACGCCGTCGTACGCGTTGAGACTTGCCGAAGTGGCGAAAGGTATGGGCATCGATCCCGGAAAGGACCTTAAAATAAAAACAGGATTGCTGGGCAGCGAACTTTTAACCGAATCCATGCGCGCGGAAATGCATAAGGTATGGGGCGAGGATATGCTCGTGACTTCCAACTACGGAATGAGCGAACTTATGGGGCCGGGGGTTTCGGGCGAATGCGACAGACTTTGCGGCATGCACGTGAACGAGGATTATTTTATTCCCGAAATAATCGATCCCGTATCGGGCGAAGTTCTTCCGGAAGGCGAAAAGGGCGAACTCGTAATAACGTGCATTAAAAAGGACGCACTTCCGCTTATCAGATACAGAACAAAGGACATCACCCGTCTGTTTTACGAGCCTTGCGCGTGCGGCAGGACTTTTTGCAGAATGGAAAATCTGTCGGGCAGGACGGACGACATGCTTAAAATCCGCGGCGTAAACGTATTTCCCGGGCAGATTGAGGAAGTGGTGCTCAGTTTTTCCGAACTGGGGCCGCATTACGAGATAGTCGTTGAGCGCGAGGGCTATTCGGACAAGCTTACCGTGCGCGTAGAGCTTGTGAAATCCACCGATTCGTTCTCGGAACTGTCCGAACTCACTCAGAGAATAAGAAACAAGCTGAGAATAATTTTGGGACTTGACGCAAAAGTTCAGCTTGAATCTCCGAATACCTTGCAGAGATTCGAGGGCAAAGCAAAGAGAGTTAAAGATTTAAGGAGTAATAAAGAATGAGCGAGCAAAAAACCATTATGCTTGGCAACCAGGCGATAGCCAGAGGCGCATACGAAGCCGGAGTAAAGGTTTCCAGCGCATATCCCGGCACGCCCAGCACCGAAATAAGCGAGTTCCTCGCCAAATACGACGAGGTTTACGCGGAATGGGCGCCCAACGAGAAAGTCGCGCTGGAAGTGGCGATAGGCGCGTCGGTTGCGGGCGCGCGCAGTCTGGCATGCATGAAACACGTCGGCCTTAACGTAGCAAGCGACCCGCTGTATACTTTTGCTTATACCGGCGTGAACGGCGGCGCGGTAATAGTTGTCGCGGACGATCCCGGACTCGCAAGTTCGCAGAACGAGCAGGATACCCGCATGATTGCGCGCGCGGCGCATATACCCGTATTCGAGCCTTCGGACAGCGCCGAGGCCAAGGAATTCATAAAATTCGCTTACGGTTTTTCGGAAAAATACGATACACCCGTCATTTTGCGTACGACTACCAAACTTTCGCATTCGCAGAGCGTAGTCTCGCTGGAAGAGCGCAAAGAAGTCCCCGACAAAGCATATGCGCGCGACGTTAAAAAATACGTAATGATGCCCGGTTCGGCCATAGGCAGGCATCTGGCAGTCGAGCAGCGTGAAAATTTAATGCAGAAAGACGCCTCCGATCTTCCCGTGAACAGGGTGGAAACGGGCGACAGCAATATAGGTTTTATAACTTCGGGTATTCCCTACCAGTATGTAAAGGAAGCGTGCCCCGAAGCCAGCGTTTTAAAACTCGGCATAGTAAATCCTCTGCCCAGAAAGCTCATTGAAGATTTTGTAAAGCAGGTGAAAACGGTTTACATAGTCGAGGAACTCGAACCCGTTATAGAAGAACAGATAAGGTCCTGGGGCATAGAAGTCAAGGGTAAAGAACTGTTTACACGGCAGGGAGAATATTCGGCAAATCTCATTAAAAAGGTGATTTACGGCAAAAGCGACGAAGTTTTCGCGCCCGAACAGGTGCCCGCGCGGCCGCCTATACTGTGTTCGGGCTGCCCGCACAGAAGCGTGTTTTCCGTCCTCAACAAACTTAAAATTCACGCCGCGGGCGATATAGGTTGCTATACTTTGGGCGCGGTTGCTCCGCTCAGCGTCATCGATACCACCGTATGTATGGGCGCAAGCATTTCGGTGCTGCACGGCATAGAAAAGGCAAAGGGCAAGGAGTTTATTAAAAACTGGGTTGCCGTAATAGGCGATTCCACCTTCCTTCATACGGGGTTGAATTCCCTTGTCAATATGGTATACAACAAGGCGACGGGCACGGTTCTTATTCTTGATAACCGCACCACGGGCATGACGGGCCATCAGGAACACGCCGCAACGGGCAAGACGCTCAAAGGCGATCCTGCATACGCGATAAATCTCGAAGACCTCTGCCGCGCGATAGGCGTTCCCAGAGTGTTTACCGTTAACGCCTTTGACGTGGAAGCTCTCGAAAAAACCATTACCGAAAGCGTCAACGGCTCGGAACTTACCGTTATCATAGCCAAGGCGCCCTGCGCTTTGCTCAAAGGGCAGAAGTTCCCCTACAAATGCGTGGCGGTTGCCGATAAATGCAAAAAGTGCGGAATGTGTCTCAAAATCGGCTGCCCGGCAATAACCAAAGCCGAGGACGGAACGGTGATTATCGACGACACTATGTGCAACGGCTGCGGCCTGTGCATGACAAGGTGCAAATTCGATGCGATCGAAAAGGTGGAGAGATAGTATGAAAAGTATGAATATAATGGTAGTCGGAGTAGGCGGGCAGGGCACTCTGCTCACCAGCAGAATTATAGGCAAAACCGCTCTTAACGCGGGTTACGACGTAAAACTTTCCGAGGTGCACGGCATGGCTCAGCGCGGCGGAAGCGTTGTTACGTTCATACGATTCGGCGAAAAGGTTGCCGAACCGGTCGTGGAAGCGGGCGACGCCGATTTGCTTATATCTTTCGAACGTCTTGAGGCGTTGAGGTACGCTCATTACCTTAAAAAAGGCGGCATACTTGTGGTAAACGACTGCAAAATCGCGCCCATGCCCGTCGTTATAGGTGCCGAAAAGTATCCCGACGACGTCCCGGACAGACTTGCGCGCAATCATCGCGTTCATACGATTGACGGGCTTACTGCCGCAAAAGAACTGGGCAACAGCAAAGTACTTAATTCCGTGGTCCTAGGGGCGGCGGCGAAGTATATAGGCTTTTCCGAAGAGGAATGGCACGAAGTAATTAAACAGACGGTTCCGCCCAAAACGACGGAAATCAATTTGCAAGCATTTAATAAAGGATACGGTAAGTAAAATGATTTGGAACGAAACTAAAGAATGTATGTCACGCGACGAGATGACCGCTCTGCAAAGCGCGAGGCTCGTGAAAACAGTCGATTATGTATATCATAACGTCGAGTTTTATCGCAAAAAAATGCAAAAGCTCGGATTGTTGCCGGGCGATATCAAGGGTATAGAAGATATCGAAAAATTACCTTTTACCACAAAGGACGACCTGCGCGACAATTATCCTTTCGGACTGTTCGCCGCGCCCGAGTCCCAGATTGTCAGGATTCACGCTTCCAGCGGCACCACGGGAAAGGCAACCGTTGTGGGTTATACGCGCAGGGATCTCGATATATGGGCCGAATGCGTCGCCAGATGCCTTACCATGGCGGGCGTTACCAAAGACGATATTATTCAGGTAGGTTACGGATACGGCCTGTTCACGGGCGGCTTAGGCGCGCACGGCGGTGCCGAAAAAATAGGGGCTATGGTAGTGCCCATGAGTACGGGTAATTCCAAAAAACTCATTACCATGATGGTTGATTTCGGCGTTACGGCAATAGCCTGTACTCCTTCCTATCTGCTGCATATTTCCGAACTTCTAGAGCAAGCCGATATGATTAAGGACCTCAGACTCCGCACGGCTATATGCGGGGCCGAACCGTGGACGGACAAAATGCGCTCGGAAATCGAAAACAGACTGCATATCAGCGCGCACGATATTTACGGACTGTCCGAAGTTATGGGGCCGGGCGTGGCTTGCGATTGCGCGGCGCACAACGGTCTGCACGTATGCGAGGACCATTTCTATCCCGAAGTGCTCGACACCGCCACGCTAAAACCCGTAAAGCCGGGGGCTACGGGCGAGCTGGTGTTCACGACCATCACCAAAGAGGGTCTTCCTCTTATCAGGTACAGAACTAAAGACCTGACCAGCATAAACTACGATAAATGCGAATGCGGCAGAACCAGCGCCCGTATAAGTAAATTCAAGGGCAGGGTGGACGATATGCTGATTATACGCGGCGTTAACGTATTCCCCAGTCAGGTAGAGGCCGCGCTTGTCGATATCAAGGAAGTTACGCCTCACTATATGATGATTGTCGACAGAGTAAATAATCTCGACACGCTGGAAATTCAGGTAGAAATCGACGAAAGGTATTTCCCCGACGAGATAAAAGGACTCGAAGCGCTTACCAATAAAATCGCGCATACCGTCAATCAGGCCATAGGCCTTAACGCCAAAATCAGAATAGTCGAGCCCCAGACCTTAACCAGAAGCGAGGGCAAGGCCGTTCACGTTATCGACAAACGCAAATTATATTAGGAGGGAGAAAATATGAACGCTAAACAATTATCCGTTTTTATCGAAAACAGGCAGGGGCGTCTCGGCGAAGTTCTGGACGTGCTTAAAAAAAACGATATAAATATTATTTCGTTAAGCCTTGCCGACACCACGGAATACGGCCTGCTGAGGCTTATTGTAAGCGATCCCGTCAAGGGGCGCGAAGCGCTCTCGCAGGACGGCTTTTCCACAATGCTTACCGACGTGCTCGTAATTAAAATCGAGCATAAAGCGGGCAGTCTCAGAGGCCTTCTGAAAATTCTGGGTGAAAAACAAATCAATATCGAGTATATGTACGGTCTGTCTATTGACGGCGAAAGGGCGTACGTAGTACTCAAACCCTCCGACCTCAGAGCGGCCGGCGATATTCTCGAAACCGCGGGAGTAAAAACCGTTTCGGCCGAGGAAATAGCAAAACTTAACTGAAACGCACGGCAACGTTATTCAATACCGGATAAATCATTATGCTTATAGACTTTCACACACACGTATTTCCGGAAAAAATAGCCCGCAGGACGATAGATTTTCTTGCGGAAAAAGCAAACGGGCATCCAAGTACGGACGGCACCGCCGCCGGACTTTTACAAGCAATGGACAGGGCGGACGCAGATATATGCGTCGCTCTTCCCGTGCTCACAAAACCTTCGCAGTTCGACCACGTAAACGCTTACGCTGCCGAACTTAACCGAACTTATAATTCGGGCAGGCACAGGATTGTTTCGTTCGGCGGAATTCATCCCGCATGCGACCGTATTTACGAAAAAATGCGGTTTTTAAAAGATAACGGCTTTGCGGGCGTTAAAATTCATCCCGATTATCAGGAAACTTTTATCGACGACCCGGGTTATATCAGAATTCTTACCGCGGCTAAGGACCTCGATATGACGGTAGTGACGCATTCCGGCGTGGACGACGGCTATATCGGTCAGCCCGTAAAGTGTCCGCCCGCACTGTCTCGTAAGGTCATAGACAAAATCGGACATAAAAAATTCGTTCTCGCCCATTACGGCGGACATGCGCAGTGGGAAGACGTGCTTAAGCTGCTGGCCGATTGCGACGTGTATTTCGATACCGCCTTTACCTTGCACGAAATCGATCCCGAACTGTTTAAAAAAATCCTGTACCGCCACGGCGCAGACAGAGTGCTGTTCGCAAGCGATTGTCCGTGGCAGGATACGGTGTCGCACAGGGATATACTCAAATCATACGGTCTAGGCAAGGAGATCGAAGATAAAATCTTTTTCAAAAACGCGCTTAAATTGTTAAACGCGGATCAAGGAGGCACAGATGTCTTATAACAAACGCTCTTTCGAACTCGGCTCCAAACGCTCGGTCATAAGAGAGATTTTCGAATACAGCAAGGCAAGAAAGGCCGAAATAGGTAACGATAAAGTCTTTGATTTCAGTTTGGGCAATCCCAGCGTAAAACCTCCCGAGGAAGTCAAAGAAGCCATAGTTTCAATCTTAAACGAAAGCGACCCGACAGTCGTTCACGGATACACTTCGGCCCAGGGCGACGCCCGTGTGAGAAAGGCGGTGTCCGACAATATCGCCGCCAGGTTCGGCGTTAAGATGTCGCCCGATCTGATATATATGACGTGCGGCGCAGCGGCTTCGTTAAGCATATGCCTCAAAGCCCTTCTCGATAAGGACGACGAGGTAATAGTATTTGCTCCGTTTTTTACCGAATACAGTGTTTTTATTACTAATGCGGACGGTAAAGTGGTTGTTTCGATGCCTGAGTCCAAAACTTTTCAGGTAGACGTTGCCGATTTCGAAAGCAGAATTTCGCCGCGGACCAAAGCGGTTATAATCAATTCTCCCAACAATCCCAGCGGCGTGGTTTATACAAAGGACACTGTCGAAAAGGTCTGCGAAGCGCTCCGCAGAAAATCATGCGAATATAAAAAAGATATTTATCTGATAGCCGACGAGCCCTATCGCGAACTGGTCTACGGCGACGTGGAAGTTCCGTATATCATGAATTATTATAAAAATTCGCTGGTATGCTATTCGTATTCGAAGTCGCTTTCGCTGCCAGGCGAGCGTATAGGTTATATTGCTGTCAACCCCGAGGCGGACTGCGCGCAGGAAATTTATCTTGCCGTGTGCGGCGCGGGCAGGTCTTTGGGATACGTGTGCGCCCCCAGCCTTTTTCAACGCGTCGCGGCGCGCTGCGTAAACACTAAGGTAAATATTGCCCCTTATAAGGAAAACAGAGATATTCTGTATGGTAATCTTACCGATTTCGGCTTCGAGTGCGTAAAACCCGACGGCGCTTTTTATCTTTTCGTAAAATCGCCTGACGTAAGCGCCACCGCTTTTTACGAGAAGGCAAAGAAATACGAATTGCTAGTGGTTCCGTGCGACGACTTCGGCATCGAAGGCTACGTCAGAATCGCATATTGCGTGGACAAATCCGCCATAGTCGGATCATTGCCGTACTTCAAGGCTCTTGCCCAAGACTACGGTCTGTAACAAATACACGGCCAAAATTATAAAAAGAGCGAGTCTTGTCGCTCTTTTTTGCTACTATAAGGCCGAAAAGAAAAAACCTCACTGTTAGGCATGGTTTCAGGCAAAACCTTTTTAAAATATCAGACGTAAAGAGATAATACCCGCAAACGCGTCGATTCACCCTGCGAGATAAGCCCCGCGCAAAGTCGGATTTTGCAAACAAAAAGAGCCGAGTGTTCAATCACGGCCCTTTTGGCGGCGAGTTCTTCTTTACATGACATTAAAATTACGATAAACAAGCGTAAATTCTGAATGATTTATCGTTTGCTTGATTGTGTTTAAAAAACAGATTGCTTACAAACGGCAAAAAGTTTTTTCGCCGATATGTTTTTTCAAAACTTCCATGAATTTTTTCGCTGCATCCGAAAAAACCTGATTGCGTTTCCATACAAATGCAAGGGAAGTTTCAACCGGAGGACTGAGCGGACGGAAAGTCAATTCGCTTTCATCGGACGTATTGATGATTTTATCCAGTCCTATAGCGTAACCCATACCCGCTTTTACGAGCAGCGAAGCGTTATATATTAAATTATAAGTGGCAACCGTATTTAAATGTTGTCTGTCCGTGCCGAACCAGTCGTCCATGAAACTGTTGGCGATTGAGTGTCTGGAACGTATAATCGGCTTATCGTATAAATCTTCGGGCGAAACAGCTTCTTTTTTAGCAAGAGGACTGTCCTTTCTCATCAAAACGCCCCAAACGTCTTTTTCGGGCAAGGTTATGTGTTCGTATTTGTAAATATTAGCGGGAAGCACAAGCACGCCGAAATCGATAAGCCCTTTGTCAAGTTTTTCTAAAACATCTTCCGTATCTGCGCTGAAAAAACTTAACTTGATGTTAGGAAATTCCGCCGCAAGCGATTTTGCCGCCTGTGCGACCGTGATGAGAGCGTGGCTTTCGCCGCAACCGACGTGAATTTCTCCGCATATGCCGTTTTCAGACGCACTCAGCTCGGCGCTTGTTTTCTCATATAATTCCATAAGTTCTTCCGCTCTTTTCCTGAGCAAAACGCCCGTTTCGGTAAGAGTGATTTTTTTGCTTCCTCTGATAAAAAGCGGTTTCCCGATCTCTTTTTCGAGATTTTGCATTTGCCGCGAAAGACTGGGTTGCGTAACGTACAGCGTTTCAGCCGCTCGGGATATGTTATTATGTCGCGCTATTTCTAAAAAATATTTAAGTTCTCTTAATTCCATATTTATATTATACTCAAGTTTATTATGCGTGTAAAGCATAATGCACGATACATTATAGGCATTTGACATATATTATTGCCTAGATTATCATAAAAGCATAAGGAGAAAGCCATGACCATTGAACAATTAAACGAACATATGCTTTCACAGCGGCGTGTAGAAGGGAACTCGGCTGAGCATAAGCTCATGCATGCAGTGTCGGAATGTGCAAGAAAAATAACCGCGGAACTTAACGCCGGATACCGTTCGCAGGAAGAAATTCGTTGTCTTATGTCGTCGCTTACGGGGAAAGCGGTCGATAACAATCTGACCTTGTTTCCTCCTTTTTATAGCGATTACGGCAAAAATATTACCATAGGCAAAAACGTGTTTATCAATTCAGGTTGCTGTTTTCAAGATCAGGGCGGGATAGAAATAGGAGACGGGTCTTTGATCGGCCAGCAAGTAGTCATTGCTACGCTCAATCATGGTTTGGCGCCAAATGACAGACAGAGCCTTTTGCCCGGCAAGGTCGTTATAGGCAAAAATGTTTGGATAGGCGCGCACGCAACTGTTTTACCCGGAGTCAATATAGGCGACAACAGCGTTATAGGCGCGGGTGCGGTAGTAAATAAAGACGTTCCTCCTGACTGCATTGTCGCAGGCGTACCTGCAAAAATAATTAAAAAAATTAAAGGAGAGCAAATGTGAGAAAGTTTTCGGTGTTACTCTCGGCGGTATTATTATTTTGCGTTTTTTCGTTCAGTGCTTGCGGGCAACACGGAGAAACGGGGAAAGATGATTGGACTTCACAGACGGGAAACGGTTATTCTGACGGGACCGTAAACGAAGACGGTCCGGGCGACGGAGAAAATGCGGTGGATACTAAGGCGATAACGATCACTTGCGGAAACAATACTTTGGAAATAACTCTTGCCGACACTGTTTCGGCCGACGCTTTTGTCAAAAGACTGGCACAAAGCGACGTTACCGTATCAATGCGCGAATACGGCGGTTTTGAAATGGTAGGCGGATTAGGCTTTTCTTTGGCTAGAAAAGACGAGCATATGACCGCAAACACGGGCGACGTAGTTTTGTACGGAGGCAATAATATCGTTATATTTTACGGCAGCAACAGTTGGTCTTATACGAAGATAGGAACGATAAATAACGTTTCGCGTCGGGAACTTATCGACTTTTTCGGTGCAACCTACGACGTTAACGTGATTTTTTCTCTTAAATCAAAGTCCTGACATTTCGTGAACGATTGCTTTACAATATAAAAGCAAGGGGCGGAACATAAAGCGCTTTTGAAAACGCAATCTCTTCGGAGTAGTTAACCAAATACGGAACAAGGTCGATTATACAGGCAATTTCTGTCGTAATCCGTTGACTTTGGCAGAGAGGCCGAAGCCTGTTTTTAAAATATAAATTTGACGGAGGAGCAAACATGACAAACGAAAAACTGAACCTGACGCAAACGTGGGACAAAACTTTTGCCAAAAGCCCAAAGGTAGAACACGTAAAGAAAACTTTTCATAACCGCTACGGAATAACTCTTGCGGCCGATATGTATTTTCCAAAAACAGCAAAAGGTAAACTCGCGGCTATTGCCGTGGCGGGTCCTTTCGGGGCAGTGAAGGAACAGGCCGCCGGTCTGTATGCTCAGGAGCTTGCCGAGCGAGGCTTTCTAACTATTGCTTTCGATCCCTCATATACAGGCGAAAGCGGAGGACTCCCTAGATACGTCGCTTCACCCGATATCAACACCGAAGATTTCTGCGCGGCGGTAGATTTTCTTTCGGTTCAGGAGAACGTCGATCCCGACAGGATAGGTATTCTCGGTATTTGCGGCTGGGGCGGCATGGCGCTCAATGCGGCGGCAATCGATACCCGGATAAAAGCGACGGTAGCATCCACAATGTACGATATGTCAAGGGTTACCGCAAACGGATATTTCGACAGTATGGATAAAGATGCACGTCACAGGCAGAGAGAAGCGTTGAACGCGCAGCGCACCGTTGACTATAAGACGGGCAGTTATGCGCTTGCGGGGGGCTTGCCCGATAAATTGCCAGACGACGCGCCGTTCTATCTCAAAGATTATTTCGATTACTACAAGACGCAGCGCGGCTATCATTCTCGTTCGCTCAATTCCAACGGCGGCTGGAACGTTACGTCTGCACTTTCTTTTATGAATATGCCCATTTTGTCGTATGCGGAGGAAATCGAAAGCGCCGTTTTCATTGTTCACGGTGAGAAAGCTCATTCCTGCTATTTCAGCAGGGACGCATATTCAAAACTAAAGGGCGATAACAAGCGACTTATGATTATCCCGAACGCCGTCCATACCGATTTGTATGACAGGAAGGATATAATTCCTTTTGATGAAATCCGTGACTTTTTTGTAAAGTATATGCAGGAGCAGACTTATGAATTTTGACAGCTTTAAATGGATAAGGCAACCTAAAAGCTTCAGTGTGCAGGACGGTATTGTTTTTATCGAGACCTTGCCTCATACCGATCTTTGGCAGAGAACGTATTATCATTTCCGCAACGACAATGCGCCCTTGTTCCAGACGGATACGGAGGAAAAGTTCTTTTCGTTTACCGTCAAGACGGATTTTTCGCGTGCGCACCACAGATTTGACCAGTGCGGAATAGTCGTGTATCTCGACAGCGAAAACTGGCTGAAGGCTTCGGTAGAATATGAAAACGAAAGCTTTTCCCATCTCGGCAGCGTGGTGACGAACGGAGGATATTCCGATTGGGCGACTACCGAAATAGGCAAAGACATTACGTCTATGTGGTTTCGCCTCAGCAGAAGAGAGGACGACTACCGCATAGAGTGTTCGTGCGACGGCGTCAACTTTTCGCAGATGCGCATCTGCCATATGGCAAAGGGTGCGGGGAAAATAAGTTTCGGCATCTATGCCTGCTCGCCTGAAGACAGTTCGTTTGTGGCGGAATTTTCGCACTTCTCACTTTCCGAGTGTAAGTGGCTGCCGCACGACGGGCAAAAACCCGACACAATTTAATTTTTTAACAATAATTGATAAATAATCAGCCTTTGCTCGCGCTCAATCCCATAGTTTTTATGGCAAATAATCAATGATTTACTGAAAAAGCAAAAAAACTTTATTATCCATTGTTTACCATTTCATTCAACGATGATGCCGGCAACCCCCTTAATACAAAAATAACAGAGCCGCGGGTTCAAACGCGACTCTGTTTGGCGGCGAGTTATCGCCTTTGTGCGAACTTTGAGTTGCGATAAAAGCGATCAAGTAAAATCGTTTTATTTAATACACCGCGAAATTTTATCGTATTTCTATTTATGTGCCGTAATTAGTTGCAAGAATTCAGTATTTTATATATAACTCTTTCCTCATGCCTGTTTCTAACGCACCAATTAGGATGATAGGTAAAAACATATTTTATGCTATTATCCGCAGTTATTGTTGTACAGTACTCGTCTTGGATCCACTTTTCCCTTCCGTCTTTATATAGTTCTGAATAAATTTCAGGGAGTTCGCGACTTAAAGAGTATCCATACCAACCGAAAAAAACAACATGAGTAGGCTTAATTACGTTGATTTCGGATTGAAGTATGGGATATTTGTGTAGTTCCTTCCTTTGGTTGGTTAATAATTTACAACGCTTTGCATTTTTAGTAGGATCGATTAATCGGTGAACCTTGTCAATATTTGTCCAACAAAAACTTGCATCCGACAAATTTTCCCTTAGTTTATTGAACCTTCTCCAAAAAGGTCGATTATTCATTTTCCATTCAAACATGCATTTTTGATTGAATTTCTGCATTTCTTCAATTATATTTTCGGTAACAACTTTTCTATCTTTTTTAGAACCTTTTTCTCCAAAACCTTCTTCGCCGACTATAAGAATACGCTTTTTACAATCGACCCAGTTATCCGGTAAGTAGATATAATAAGGCAAAGAAATATCATTTTCTGATAGAGTGGGACTACTAAATATTTTCTGATTCCAAGTTACATATTCTTCATCCAGTGATTTGCGCAAAGCGCTTATGTTTTCCATTATCATATGCTCCTATGCTTTTTACAATTATATATCGGTTCCGAATATGCGTCAAACGCATTAAGATCTGCTTTCAAATGCGACTTAATTAAAGGCGCAAATTTAAATTATTTTCGTTTAACGATGATACCGAAGTAACGGGCGACAAAAAATAATACGAACCCGTTTTCAGGGTTCGTATTATTCCCTAATGGCGGGGCGATAGTAACGTAAATCGAATAATTATTTTTTATTATCCACAACGTTATAAAAACTAATTATTGTTAATAACATCTTTACCTTTAGATTCTTTACTTTTCTTAAATAAAAGAACTGCAACAATAGTGATAATCGCAAATAAAAGTAAACTTGGTACTAAACATTTTACATATACTGGCCAACTTACAACCCAATTTTGAATAGCCACTATACCGTTATAAACGCAATATCCCAATATTAACAAAATAATAAAAACAAAAACATATGCTTCTTTTCCTGCGCCATTACTATTAATCAAACCAATGGAGAAGAGCAACCCAACAATTGAGTAAGCAATCATTCCAATTACTATCATAATAATATTCCAAATATGATTATCTAAACAGCTGAAGCCTGTAATAGCCAATGATGTAATTAGAGTTGTTAATATGGCCTTATAAAATCCTATAGAAGTATTTATATTTTTCAAAGCAGATTCTCCAAGATTTATTTATTTCATTATATCGCGCAACAATAAATTTTTCAAGTTAATAGGCTCTCGTTCTTTACATTTTTTATAGAAAGTGCTATAATATTTTCGATATCAAAGGAGAAACTTCATTATGGACTTTGCTGAAAAAGTAAAATATGTAAGAACAATGTTGCAATTATCCCAAGAAGACCTTGCACATGAGTTAGGTGTAAGTTTCGCCACGATAAATAGATGGGAAAACGGAAACTATAATCCAAGTCGATTGGCCAGAAAGGCATTTGAAGAATATTGCGAAAAGAAAAACATTCAGGAAGAGGATAAGTGACTATGGAAGACAAAATCGGATATATATATGTTTTGACTAATCCATCTTTTCCTGAATATGTGAAAATCGGTTATGCTGATAACGTAGATGCAAGGGTCGCACAATTAAATAGAAGTGAGTGCACCCCTTTTGCATTTAAAAAGTATGCCGTATTACCTGTGGCAAGCAGGCTTGCAGATAAAAACATTCATAAACTCATCGATAGGTTTAAGCCTGAGTTGCGAGCAAAAGAAAATGTGAACGGGAAAATACGTATACGTGAATTTTTTGCGATGTCGGCACAAGAAGCCGTAGAAATTCTCGATACTATAGGTGGTATTTACGGAGAAACACCTTGGCTTTTTGAACAAACAAGTGAAGAACAGCAAGACCAAGAAATAGCGGAAAAAGCTGCTATCGCATCTGAAAGAAAATCTCCTTTTTCTTTTTATAAATGCGGTATTCAAGATGGAGAACAAATTATATATGTTCACGACTCAAATATAGTCTGCACGGTTGCTAGTGATAGAGAAATCCTTTTCGATAATAAAAAGACTTCACTAAGTGCCTTGGCAAAAAAATTACTCAATCGTAAATGTGGAGTTCAAGGGACACTTTATTTTACATATAAAGGCGAACTCCTTTCTGCATTAAGAAAGCGGCTTGAGGATGAAGGAAAATATATGACTTCTACAGCCCAAGATACTGTTTCTTCAATACATGAAAACTGCACTCCTAAAAGCAACGGAACGATACTTTATTTCAAAATGGACAAGTATCCGGCTGCTTGCCTATGGAATAGGAATGGATATCTTTTGTTAAAGGGCAGCAGAATATCTTTGGTGTTTACCAATAGTTGCCAAAATTGGATAAAAGAGTTGCGCAAAAAGTATTCTAACAAAATAGACGCTAACGGAATTTTATTGGAAGATATACAATTCAAAAGTAGTTCTTCAGTAGCTATGTTTGTATCAGGAAGCAGTAAAAATGGAAAAAAATATTGGAAAAATGAAGAAGGCACTCTTTTGCAAGATTTATTAAACGAAGGAGAATAATATGAACTATATTGGATCCAAATATTCTTTGATTGACTTCTTGGAAACATCCATAGATAAAACACTAAAGTTGCACAACGAAACGAAAAAACCATCCGAAATGGTATTTGCCGATTTGTTTGCAGGCACAGGAGTTGTTAGCGGTTCTTTTAAACAAAAGGGTTATTCTATTATCGCCAACGATATTCAATATTACAGTTATGTAATTACCAAGCACATGATTGAAAATAACGGAAACCTTGATGAAGAAAAATGCGCTCGTTTATTCGATGAATTAAACCAACTTGAAGGAGTGAAAGGTTTTATATATAAGAATTACTCCTACGAGGGTACAGAAGGTCAAGAGTTCCGCAGAATGTATTTCTCCGAATACAATGCGAAAAAATGCGATGCAATTAGAATTAAAATTGAACAATGGCTTACTGAAGGCAAAATTTCGGGGAACGAATATTACTTTTTGCTCGGTTCGCTTATTAACAGTATAGATAAATATGCGAACACGGCATCAGTTTATGGAGCATATCTTAAAAAATTAAAGAGCTCTGCGTTAAAAGAAATGCAACTTATTCCTCTGCCAATAATGCACGGAAAAGTAGATTGTAAAGTATACAATGAAGATATCAACGAGCTTGTAAAAAAAGTCTCTGGGGATATTCTGTACCTTGATCCACCCTATAATGCAAGACAATACTGTACAAACTATCATTTATTGGAAACAATCGCTAGATATGATAATCCTATAATCAAAGGGAAAACTGGACTTCGTGAATATTCCGATCAAAAGAGTGTGTTTTGTATGCGAAACAAAGTTGCAGAAGCGTTTGAAGATTTGATTAAAAACGCTAACTTTAAGTATATTTTCTTAAGTTATAACAATGAAGGGCTAATGTCTTTTGACACAATTGAGAAGATTATGAAGAAATACGGTAAGTACAAAGTTTATATGCAAACTCACCGTAGATTTAAAGCAGATAACGCAAGAGATAATAAAGCTGAAAGCACAGTTGAATATTTACATTGTTTAATAAAGGAGAAGTAAAAATGCAAGAAAGTAACTTTGAAGAAATAAACTTTGAAGAAGTAAATGTTGAGATTGAAGAAAATATTGCAGAATCTAGCGATATTTCTATTACGAGTTTAGAGAAGACATTAGTTGTTCCAATGGACTTATCGGTTGAAATGATAACAACATGGTATCAATCCCAAAAACTTAATATGGATCCTGTTTTTCAAAGAAGATATGTATGGGATGATGTATTAAAATCGACATTTATAGAATCATTAATTTTAAATATTCCTATTCCATCTATATTGTTAGCTAACGATGTTGAAAAAAATAAGTTTATTGTAATTGATGGCAAACAAAGATTGAATACGATTATTAGTTTTATTGCGCCAGAAAAAGATGGAAAGGGCTTTAAGTTAAAAGGTTTAAAAGTTTTAAAAGAACTAAACGGATTCACATATAAAAGACTAAAAGAAGATATAGAAAAG
>DVNW01000023.1 GCA_018714105.1 Candidatus Faecicola pullistercoris
CATTCCGAACACAGAAGTTAAGACCCTCATCGCAGAAAGTACTTGGCTGGACACGGCCCGGGAGGATATGACGCCGCCGACTTCCAGAAGACGCAGACCTGAAAACGGTCTGCGTTTTTTATTGCGGGAAAGAGCGGCGCGGCATACGATGCGCGGCAGCCGGGCTTACCTTGAGGCTGCACAACTGCTCCGCCACCTCCCGCATAACGAAAAAGAGCCGCCCGCCGCAGCTCTTTTTACCAAACACGGTATTTTACAGTAACAAAATTACACTTTAAACTAGAAAAACAGATGTTCTATAAGGATTTTCAGTCCTATCGCAATAAGCACTATTCCGCCGGCTATTTCGGCCTTGGATTTGAATTTTAAGCCGAACACGTTGCCGATTTTAAGCCCTGCCGCAGAAGTGATAAAGGTGATTCCGCCTATCAGCGCGACGGCGGCCCACACGTTGACTTTTAAAAATGCAAAAGTTATTCCCACGGCCAAAGCGTCGATACTTGTTGCCACGGCAAGCACCAGCATGGTTTTGAAAGACAGCGAGGCATCGGTTTTTTCTTCCTTTGAAAATATGCCCTCTTTAAGCATCTTCGCGCCTATTATGAAAAGCAGCGCAAAGGCTATCCAATGGTCTACCGCCGTAATGTATTCGGCAAAACTTATGCCAAGAAAATAGCCTATTACGGGCATAAGCGCCTGAAATCCGCCAAACCATATTCCCACTGTGCATGACTTTTTAAGGTCGGTTTTTTCCATGGATAAACCTTTGCACACGGATACCGCGAAAGCGTCCATCGCCAGTCCCAGAGCCAATACCGTAAGCTCCCAAATGCTCATATCTTACCTCACAAATAAAAAAATCGGCCGACGCCTTAAAAAAAAGACACAAGTACATAAGGCGTACCCGAGTCTCATTCTTTAAGACAAGCCAGACCGAAGTCAGTATGTTGACTTGCCACGCCCGAAGGCGCAAACTACTCCCTCAAAGTAAAATCAATATATCATATCCCTTTAAAAATGTCAATCGTTTGAGCTCGGGCTTTCTTCGACGGATTTTTATTGTTCGTCGGAAGCGGGTATATCGGACGGCGCTTTGTTCTCGGCAACCATTTTGGCTATCATGCGGCCGTAGCGGACATATTCGTAGCCGATATACAGTGCGACTCCTATGCAATACACGGCCAAAACGGCAGCGCTTACCGATTTGGAAACCTTTGTGCCGCTTTGCTGTATCCATATCGCCGCCGTTGCTATAAGCGGAATAAGCCCGAAGAACATAGATATGAGCCTGGTGCTTATACGGGACGTTTTTTGTTCGAGCGTCTTGCGCTGGGCGTCGGTGAGTGAGTATTTTTCCTGCGGAAGGATTTCTTTTCCGGTTTTATCCGATTTGATTTTCATTTTCGTTACAGGTAGCCTTTTTTGTCAATTTGTTTTCCAAAACGTCGGCGGTTATACATGCGGCAAAGCCGAAAACCATGGCAGAGCCGATAAGGATAGCGCAGTTCATAAAAAATTCCTGCGGCAGAACGTAGATTATCTCGTCGGTAAAAGGATTGAACGCCCAGTTGTCCTTGCCGAGGAAGAAGATATAATGAAACACTTCAAATGCCTTTTCGAAATCCGCCGAGGCGAGCAGCGCTATTGAGGTAAGCGCTATAACGGATATTATACCCGTATAAAACCACGGTTTATGCGATCCCGAAAGTATGTTTATCACTTTGAATTTTTCAAGCGCAAACAGGATTACTATAATTGCCGTGCTTGCGATAAGTACTCCCAAGTTGAGATCGAACAGCACCTTGCAGTCCGCAAAATGAGATTTTCCGCTTTCGGAATAAGGCATGTCGCCCGTTCCGAATTCTTTGCCGAGCACGAGATAATCAAGCACTTCGTCGTAAGCTTCGATTATCTGCGCTTCGGTGTAGCCCGATTCCTCTTCGAGGTTAAGGTCGTCGATCTGCATATAATAAAACGACCTGAAATAAATGGGCAGGCTGATCGAAGCGGTTAATATAAAAAAGAAGAGCGCTATGCCCAACAGTGCGGACAGGCAAAAGTTAAGTGCTTTCATAAACCTAAACGATTATAGCATCGGAGTAAAAATCAGGCAAGCGTTTTAACAATGAAAAGAGTGCTAAAAAGCATTTTCAGTACCAAAAGACTATTTCAGCATAAACTCTGCCCATTTACAATCGGGGTTGTCGGCCTCTTTTGCTTTTGAGTTAAGAATATCGAGATATTCGCGGCACCGCTTTTCCACGTGCGGGCCGCAGGCATCGACGCCGTGTTTGTAAACCAATGAGGTAAGTTCGTATATGGGAAATCCGAGGGCATGGCCGACGGTATGCACAGTACCGGCAGCCTGACCCACGGCGTGAAAAAGGGCGGCGTCCTCGGCCGAATCGGCTGTTTTTGCAGCCTTATGGCAGTCGAGTATTGCCCGCCGCGCAAAAGGCATTTTAACCTGTCCCGCAGCCCACATCCTCGCGGCGGCCACTGCTTTTTCGGCTAAAATTCCGTTTGTATTTCTTTTTGAGTGCGGTTGCCGCCTCGTTTGCAAGCTCCAGTGCCCAAAGAACGACGGCGCGGCGGTTGCATTCCGAAAGCCTCATTTTAAGCCGGTGCAAAACAGGGCTGTTTTTGCTTAACAGTATCGTATTTTTACGCTTTTGTTTTTGCTTGACTTCTTCAATCCAATCCATGCGGTTGCTATTTTTCGGTTCCGTCTTTCGGGCGGATGTTCAGGCAGTTTTTCTTTATTACGTACAGTTTGGACAATTCGGAATCCTTATTGATATATTCGTCTATGCTGTTTATCATCAGGTCGAGTTCCTTACCGAATTTCTCCGCGTCAAGACGGTGAAGACGGTAAAGCATATACAGATATTCGCTTTTGGCGTAAAAGTATTCGAACGACAGGGCGTTTGCGAAACATTCAGGCAAATCCCCGGTATCCTTCCATTTTTTACGTATGGCGAGCGTCATAAGCATATTGTCTTCCATCTTTTCGAAATCCTCGTCCAGTCCCGTCAGGCAGTATTTATAATAGTAAGCTCTGCCGAGATTGAACGTAGTATATCCTTCGTACAGTTTAAATCCAGTATCGCTGTGTTCGCAGGCGTTTTTTGCCTTTTCGAACAAATCGATAATATGTTCTAGATAGGAGCTGTCTTCGGTAAGCATATACAGTTTCATTTCGTTAAGGGCGCAATAATCATACAGACAAAAGTCGATTGCGGGATATATGGTAAGCCCGTCGGCTTTAAGAGCCTCGGCCTTTTTAAGGGTATTTTTAAATCTTACGGCAAGCGTTTTGTACGCTTCGGTATCGTTTTCGGTGCGTTCGTCAGTTTTGGTAATGGTGTAATCCATACACAAATCCACAATGTCGAAAACGACGTTGAAAACGTTTTTCTTATTCGGGGGGACGTCTTTACCGGGGCGGCAGGCGGTTTTGAAGCGTTCCAGCCATTCTATAAATTTGGTGCCGTTGCCGAATATGGGAAAAGAAACCAGCCTTTCGCATGCGTAAACGAGTTTTTCGTCGCTGAAATCGAAAGATTCAAGCGCGGGCAACCATAAATCGGTCACGTCGCCCAGTTTTTTGATTTTTTTGCCTTTGTATCTGTTGATGACTTCGAATTCGTTGAATACGTTTTCGAAATCGGCTTCGAAGTGAGCGCTGTGCAATATGTCGGCCGTGGACGGCGCGGAAAAGGAAGAAGTGACGTAATCGGAGATGAGCGAAAGCACGTCGCCGAAAGTTTCGTCGCTGAATTCTTTTATTGAAAGCGCGTTTCTTATGTCGCTAGGGAAATCGTCCCCCAGGGCTTCCTTACTGAAATCGGCTATGACTTTAATCTTGTCGCTGTCGTTGTCGGTAACAACCAAAGCCATGCCCAGTTCTATAAGCACGTTTTGCCTTAGGCGTCCCGTAAGGGCGGATGCACCGTATTGTTCGAATCGCGACTTGCCGCAACCCAGATCGTCCAGAGTAAATATTATGTAGATGAGATCGCTGTTTCTGATTGCGTTTACCACGTCGCCCAGAATGTTGTTGGAAACCCACTCGGTATTGATGCAGCCCACGCTTACGGGCAGACGTTTTTCTCTATGCAGATTTTGAAGCAGCCTTTCGATTTCGGCAGCGTATTTGTGGCCGCTGCCGCCGTAAATAATTGAGATTTTTTTGTAACTGTTAAGCATATTTTTCCCCTTACAGCATGTTTATGTGTTAAAAACAATTATTAAAGTCCCGGAGGAAGTTTTTCCTTCATTCTTTCTCGCAGATTGACGCGCTCGCCGTCTGCAGTGAAAGTGCCGTCGCCCACGGCATGAAGCAAGCGGTTGTCGGAGGCGTTTTCGTTAATCCATACGTTGACGGCTTTGAGTATGACGAATCCGTATTCTTCGATATAGTCCTCTACTTTGCATTCAATGCAGGCAAGGCATTCGGCGATAAGAGGAGCGGATATATATTCGGCCGGAAGCGCGGTAATGGAAAACTTCCGAAATTTGTCAGTGTCCGCGCCGCTTACCATGCCTATGCCGACAACGGTTTCGGCCATGTCGGCGGGAGGAATGCATACCGCGCATTCTCCGCTTTTTAAAAGAGTTCCGAAAGAGTAATTCCATGCGCCCGTAGTTATGGCGATATGCCCGTCGAAATCGATGGCCATAGTCCACGATACGGTCATTGCATTGTTGCGTTTCCCGTCGAAAGTAGTTATCAGGGTAACGGGTCCGGGTTCGATAAACGTCAGCGCTTTACGCAGATCGGTTTTTTTCATAAAACACCTCGAAAAAGGTCTTTTTTATATTGTATATTAAATTTTTTCCGAAAACAATGTATTTAAATAAAAAACTTGCCTCAAAGGCAAGTTTTGTTTCCGAAGTTCTTTGGCGGCGTCAGAAAGAGGTTATAAAGCGGCATATATCCTTTAAGGCATTACGGCTTTCGGGCATAAAAGGAGCGATATACAAAAAGTCATGAAACATACCTGCGTATTTTTTGTATTCGACGGTAACTCCGCAGCGCTCGGCCGCCTCGTACAGCATGGCGCTGTCGCTTTCGTCCACCTCGTCCGCGCCGCATACAATCAGCATGGGAGGAAAGCCGTCGTAACGGCCGAATGCGGGCGAAAGAAAGGGATCTTTCAAATCGCAGCCCGCCGCATACGGAGGTACCCGCCTTAACTTATCGGCGTGTTTGTCTTTATTCATGTAAAAAGGAAGAGCGTACATCGGGTCGCGGTGACTGTTCCTGCGGTAAGATTCGCCGCTTGCGCTGTGGTCGAGAAAGCCGCATACCGAAACCAACCCGACGGGCAGAGAAAGCTCTTCGTCCCGCGCTTTCAGGCATGTGGCAAGCATAAGATTTGCGCCCATGCTGTCGCCGACAGCCACGATGTTTTCGGGGCCGAAACGCTCGGACAGGCCCTTGTAAGCGGAATAACACTCGTTAAGCAAAGAAGGATGAGTCTTGTTGACGTCGGCAACGTAATCGACGGTATAAACGGGCATGCCCGTAGCGACGGCATAGCTTTGGGCTACTTTGCGGTAAAACAGGCTTTCCATATCCATTCTCGCGCCGCCGCCGTGAAAATGCAGGATTATTTTATCCTTACAGTAGCCGCACGGCGCAATTATTTCGATTTTTACTCCGTTAAAGGTTTGCGCTCCGTGCGTAAATCCTTCAGGGCATTTATACGGGCGCGGCTTAAGGGCGACGTTCTGTGAAAGAGACATCTGCCTTCTTCGGTATCTGAAAGTGTAAAGTCTGATTACCGTCTTTACGATTCTGGCGCAAAATGAAGTCATAGGTTTTTAAGCCGCTTTTTCATATTTTTTACGAGAGGATTCATTATGGAAGGGATGAGCGCCCCCGATTTTATAAAACAGAATACCTCGTTCCACAGTCCGTAGAAGGCGAGTTTGTCGTCGCATCTTTTGCTTTCGCCGTATTTTTCACGGTAGGTTTGCCCCAGCAGGTAGCGTCTGCCCGTAAGGTTGTAAAACTGGAACAAGTCGTATTCGACGTCGGCGTATGCCGAACCCAGCGGATCGATGAAAGCGAGGGAATCTCCCTTTTTTAAAATATTTACCACGTTCAGATCTCCGTGTATCAGACAGGCGCGTTCAACTTTTTCCTCGAAAATAACGTCGAATTTTTTCATGGCCGCCCGCATGACTTCGACGATGTGTTTATTCAGTTCGCCGCGCGCGGCAAATTCCTCGGCCTTGTTCAAAACTTGTTCGGCAAAAGGCCTGTAATAATCCGTCCAGTCGTCAAAAGCGGGATTGAGCGTGTCGCCGAATTTTTCGGATACGTGAAGATGTACTTCGTGCAGGGCGTCGGTTATCTGTTCGGCAAGCGCCGCTCTTCGGGATTTCGGAGAAAGGAAGTCCATGACGCCGAAAAACAGGGGCTTGCCGTCAATAAGTTCCATGCCGTAGCAATCCAGCGGAATTTTACCGTCTTTCGGCCGTGTGAAAAGCACTTCGGGCATTTTAATCGGGCAGACGCTGCCCAACAATTTAAGGTCGTGCGCTTCCTTTGAGAGCATGCCGTCGGCGCGAAGAAATTTAACCACCGCTTTGCTGCCGCCCTTAGCCGTTACCGAGAACGCCATACCGAACGAACCCCCGCCCAGACAGCGGATTTCAACGGCGTTTTCGCCGCAAAACTCCTCGTATGCCAGAGCAGCGTATTTCTTGCCCGCTTTTTTGGTAAGCGGAGCGGGAATAATTCTGTCTACCGTCATAAAAACCTCCTCGATACGGTTTCCGATACAATTATACACCCAAGGACTTATACCTGTAAATATCCTCAGCGGTTGTGATTGTATCCCTAACCGTCATTTTACGGCTTTGCGATATTGCCCGGGCGTAAGTCCGAATGCGGCCGTAAACTGCTTGTAAAAGCCCGATGCGTTTGCGAAGCCAATCTGCAAAGAGACATCTTCCATTGATAAATCGGTATCTTTAAGTAGCGATTTGGCTTTATCAAGTCTGTATTCGGTTATATTTTGGGAAAAACTTTTACCGGTACGGGATTTCAGAATTTTAGAAACATGACCGGGGCTGTAGCCGAAATAGGCCGCGCACCCGTTTAAGGTTGCGTCTGCGATATTGTCGCGCACGTAGTCCGCAAACCTTTCGGCCGAGTCGTCGGGTTCGTCCGCGGATTTGCCGGCAAGTTCGGTAAGCGCAAGCCATAAAAGGGCTTTGGCGGCGGTTTCGCTCCGTCGCGATTCGCATTCTTCGGCAAGGGCGCACAAGTAAAAGGCCGCCTTTTCCGATACGGGGAAAACCGTTATCCCTTTCCCTGCGAGCAATTCGGCGATTTCGGGTTCGCGGTTTATGTATTTACAAGGAATAACGAATTTAAGAATTACGTCGTTGTCCGTGCTTTTGGCCAAAGCGTGCGTGAAAGAGGGAGGTACGATGCAGGCGTATCCTTCTTTTATCGGATTTGCTTCGCCGCCCGGGTATAAGAACTGCAGGCATTTTCCTTTGGCCGCGTAAATGAGTTCGTAAAAAGAGTGAGAGTGATAATATGGCTTCATGGCGGTCGTATGCTTTTTTACGTAAAGCGACGCGCTTTTGCGTACGGGCGTTACGGCGTATTCGAAGGGGCGTTCGACGGAATAATCGAAAAAAGAAGGGCAGGTTTCCGAGGCGGCGTGAGCGATAAATTCGGCTGCGTTTTCAAACTCTTCTTCCATTCGCTGCAAGATAAGGGTTTTATCTTGTACGTACGCCCTGTCGGCCTTTTCGTGCTTTTCCAGAATTTTCTGAAAACTTTTGCTCATACTCTGAACCTCTTATTTTAAAGTTTCGGGTAAATAATGCCGTCCTTAAAGCAGACGCAGACTGCGCGCCCAAAAGCAAAAAGGCCGCATTGCGGCCTTTTTTACAATATAAATCATTAAAGCCGCCGTCCGCATCTGGGACAGAACAGACTGTCTCCGTCGACGGGCGCGTTACAGTCGGGACAGGCGTGTTTAAGCGTAGCTCCGCACTTTTTGCAGAAATTACTGTCGGCCGGATTCTGCTCGCCGCATTCTTTGCACGTAACGGTCTGAGTGTCCGAATTTTTAATTGCGTCCGCAATCGCACCTATACCGGGGGCGATCTCCCTGTTCATATCGTTTATTACGGGAACGTTTTCGTTTTTAACGTAATTCATGATTTCCTTTCTGAATCCCGCCATCGTAAGCGCCAGTCCTACGCCCAGGCAGGGAAATCCTATTATCAGCAGAAAAAACAGAGAGGGCATTTCCTCGTTGCGGATTTTTATGAAAAAGTCGGCAAACCCCGTAATTATACATGCAAGAGCGATTAAAGCCAAAGTTATGCCCGCGATTTTGAATATTTTTTTGGTTTTGGAGTGTTTATTGTTTTCCATGCGGTCATCCTCCTGTTTATTGTTTAGAGCCCGTATATTATTTTATCAATATCGGTCGGCATTTGTCAATACCTGGCGCAAAGTCTATACGAAGGTCAAGCAGATTAAGTAAAATCATATCGTCAGGGCTCGCGGGCGTTCCCTTCGGTTGCGCCTTGAAGCTGCCGTATGCGAAAAAAATGTGTTGCCCGACTGACAAAACAGCGCAAACATACGTAAGCGCGCGAGATACAATATAATTTTAACGAAAAGAGGGAAAGAGTCTTGTCCGGCAGCAATTTATAAAATATCCCGTCATACGTCAGAATGCAGCTGCGGCAACGCAATTGCGGTAAGCTCCCGCGGAGCGCAACAGGCGCCGCCGTCCGACGGAATAAAAAAAGACAACAGCTTTAGCTGTTGTCTTTTGGCTCCCCCAGTTGGACTCGAACCAACGACCCTGCGGTTAACAGCCGCATGCTCTACCGACTGAGCTATAGAGGATTATAGCATACTTATTCTAGTATAAAAGGGCGGTGCTGTCAACTGTTTTTGCGGGTTAAAATAAAAATGTTTTTGCCGCAAAAGAGGAGACACGGGCTTAAAGTACGAAATTACCGTCCGCCATTACGGGAATACGCTTGCCGTTTTTTAAGGCGGTAACGGCCAAATCGTCCGTTCCTGTCATGAAATCGACGTGAACGGCAGAATAATTCAATCCTGCGGTTTCGAGTTCGGCTTTAGTTAAAGTCTCGCCGCCTTTAACGCAAGAGGGATAAGCTCTGCCGATGGCGAAATGACAGCGCGCGTTTTCGTCGAAAAGGGTATTGTAAAAAACGGTGTTCAGGTTGTTTACGGGGTTGTCGAAAGGCACAAGCGCAACTTCGCCTAAATACCTGCTGCCTTCGTCGGTATTCAGAATTTCCGTAAGTACGTCAAGCCCTTTTTGCGCGAAACAGTCGATTATCTTGCCGTTTTTAACCGTAAAACCGAAGTCGCGAACAATTTTACCGTTATATACAAGCGGCATCGACGATACGATTCTGCCGTTTGCGGTGTATTTCGAAGGCGCGGAAAAGACTTCTTCCGTAGGCATGTTAGCCGCAAAGGGAACTCCGTCGCGAGAAAGCTCGCTGCCGCCCTGAAACACGTAATTTTCGGGAAGACCCACAACCAGGTCCGTTCCTGCGCCGCTTCTGAATTCGAGCGCTTCGGCGCCGAGCGAATTGAGTTCGGAACATATATGCGCGAGACGCGCGCAGTGGGCCTTCCATTCCCCGACGGGATCGGCAGAGTCAAGCCGTACCGAAAATGCGATTTTTTCCCAAAGCGCTTTTACCGCTTCGGAAGGGGACAGCTCCGGGAAAACCTTTTTCGCCCAGGCAGGGGTAGGCGTTGCCGCTATCGTCCATTTTATGGAATTTGACATGCTTGCGTCGTAAAATTTTGCGAAAAGCTCGTGTTTTTTCGCGCTTACCGCCGAAATGAGAGAGGAATCGGCGCACTCCATGAGGTCGGGATCTTCGGACAGTACGCATACGTAACAGCATTTTCTGTCGGCGATATAATCCGAGCGGGCGATTTGCCATGCCGGGATATCCGTCAGGGAGGATTTGCTTTCGTGAGTAAACCGCAGCCTGTCGGTATAACGGTCGCTCCATTGCACAGTAACGCGTACGGCGCCTTTTTTGTAGCCTGCCAGGGCGATTTCGCGCGCGAAAGGCGCGTTGTCCGTTTCGGCGCTGATGAAAAGTTCTTCGCCTTTTTTCAGGTTTACTCCCGTTTCCACAATGAGTTCCGCATATTTTTTAAGTAACTTAGCGTTCATGTCTGCTCCTTGGGTCTTTTGGGTAATTATAACTCTTTTAAGCGCGAAGAGCAAGTTAAGGCGGCAGGTTTTCCGAAATATGCTGTCGGCCGCGAGCCGGACGCGTCGGGAAAGAATTTTATTTTATCCGCTGCCGAAATAAGGCGCTTACAGCACGGTTTTTTTATTGACTTTTATATTATATTTTAATATAATACATTCTAAAGACAAAAAGGAGAAGCACCGTGAGCGTCCTGTTGAAGTCCGCAAATGTTTTATACGACGGTAAATTCGAGGCCAAGGATATCGTTATCGACGGCGGTATCGTTTCCGAAATTCTCTCTCCTCATTCTTTCGTCGACGGTTACGACGAAGTAATCGATTTGAAAGGCAAATTTATTTTTCCGGGTCTGATAGACGTGCATACGCATCTCAGGGAGCCCGGCTTTTTTTATAAAGAAGGCATAGCGACGGCGACGGCGGCGGCGGCGACCATGGGATATACGGCTCTTTTTGCCATGCCCAACCTCGATCCCGTACCCGACAGCCCCGAAAATATTAATAAAGAACTTGCTCTTATCAAAGAAAAGGCCTTGATAAAGGTATATCCTTACGCGGCCGTAACGGTGGGCGAAAAGGGCGAGAAAACAGTCGATATAGAAGGTTTGAAAGATCTGGCCGTTGCTTTTTCCGACGACGGCAAGGGCGTCCAGCGCGAGGAAATAATGCTGGAAGCCATGAAAAGATGCAAAGCGGTAGGAAAGATAATAGCAGCTCACTGCGAGGACGAAAACCTGGTGTGCGGAGGGTACATACACAAGGGCGCTTATGCGGCCGCCCACGGACACAGGGGAATACCGTCCGAGAGCGAGTGGAAGCAGATAGAAAGGGATATCGCGCTGGTAAGGATTACGGGATGCGGGTATCACGTCTGCCACGTATCGGCCGCGCGGAGCGTGGAGCTTATACGCGAAGCCAAAAAAGAAGGGCTGCCCGTTACCGCCGAAACGGCTCCGCATTATCTTACGCTCGACGAAGGTGATTTGCGTGAGGACGGGCGTTTCAAAATGAATCCGCCTCTGCGCGGCAGGGCTGACAGGGAAGCTCTCGTTCAGGGCGTTGCCGACGGCACGATAGACCTTATCGCCACCGACCACGCGCCGCATTCCGCCGAGGAGAAAAGCAGAGGGCTTAAAGACAGTCTGATGGGGATAACGGGGCTTGAAACGGCTTTCCCCGTATTATATACAGAGCTGGTCAAGACGGGCGTTATCCCGCTTGAAAAGCTGATTGCGCTTATGAGCACGAACGCCGCCGATATTTTCGGCGTGCCCGGAGGCCGTATCGTAAAGGGCGAGACCGCGGATTTATGCGTGTACGACCTGGGATACGAATACGTTATCGACAGCAAAAAGTTTGTTTCCAAAGGAAAAAGCACGCCGTTCGACGGGCGTAAGGTCTGCGCCCGATGCGATATGACGTTTGAGGCAGGGAGGTTAGTATGGAAAAGATGAACAAAAAAATCGTTCTTGAAGACGGCAGCGAATACTGCGGTTACGGTTTCGGCGCGGATACCGAAAGCATAAACGAAATAGTATTCAACACGTCAATGGTAGGGTATCAGGAGATTATTTCGGACCCTTCCTATACCTATCAGATGGTGGTTATGACATATCCCATTATAGGTAATTACGGCATTGCCGACGACGACTTCGAGACCAAAGTTCCCACGATAGGCGGACTGATAGTAAGGGAATACAACGACCAGCCCTCGAATTTCAGGTATACGAAAACCCTTTCGGAAATTCTGGAAGAAAACAACATACCCGCCATAATGGGCGTGGATACCCGCATGATTACCCGAAGCATACGCGATTTCGGCAGCAGGAAGGTAATGATAACGGATATAGATACCCCTACCGCAGAAGCGGTCAAGCGCATCAGGGAATACACCATTCCGTCCGACGCCGTCAGCAAGGTAAGCTGCCGCAAGAAGTGGTATTCGAGGACGGCGCATCCAAGATTCAACGTGGCGGCAATCGACTGCGGTATCAAACTCAACATCGTAAGGGCGCTGAACAAGCGCGGCTGTAACGTAACCGTGCTTCCATACAACACTCCCGCCGAGGAAGTGGAGGCGCTCAATCCCGACGGAATATTCCTTTCAAACGGCCCCGGCAACCCCGAGGACGTGGCGCCCACGATAGAACTTGTAAAAAAACTGAAAGGCAAATATCCCGTATGCGGAATATGCCTGGGGCATCAGATGATAGCTCTGGCTTACGGCGCAAAGACCTTCAAACTCAAATTCGGGCATCGCGGCGGCAACCATCCGGTTAAAAATCTCGTTACGGGCAAAATAGAAATCACCAGTCAGAACCACAGTTACGCGGTAGACGCCGAAAGCGTCAAAGGAACGGGCCTTGAAATCACCCACGTCAACCTTCTGGACAATACGGTAGAGGGCTTGCAGTGCACTAAGGACAAGCTGTTCAGCGTTCAGTATCATCCCGAAAGCGCGCCCGGTCCGCAGGACAGCGAGTATCTGTTCGACCGCTTTATTAAACTTATGGAGGATTAAGCTATGCCTAAGAGAAAAGACATAAAAAAGGTAATGGTTATAGGTTCGGGCCCCATAGTAATAGGGCAGGCCGCCGAGTTCGACTATGCTGGCACACAGGCTTGTCTCGCGCTTAAAGAAGAGGGATACGAGGTCGTTCTGGTCAACTCCAACCCCGCTACGATAATGACGGATACGGCAATAGCCGACAAGGTATACATGGAGCCGCTTACCCTCGAATACGTGGCTAAAATCCTGAGATACGAGCGTCCCGACGCTCTTGTTCCGGGTATCGGCGGGCAGACCGGCCTTAATATAGCCATGCAGCTTGCAAGAAAGGGCGTACTTAAAGAGTGTCAGGTAGAAATGCTGGGCACGAGCCCCGAAAGCATAGAATGCGCAGAGGACAGAGAAAAGTTCAAAGAGCTTTGCGAAAGCCTCGGCGAACCCGTACTTCCTTCCATTATAACGCACAGCACAGAAGAGGCAAAGGAAGCAGCCGCCAAAATAGGTTATCCCGTCGTGCTGCGGCCTGCGTTTACTTTGGGCGGCACCGGCGGCGGATTTGCCGATAACGAGGACGAGCTTGAAGCCATCATGAAAAACGCGCTCAAACTCTCGCCGGTAAAACAGGTTCTCGTGGAAAAAAGCATAAAAGGCTTCAAGGAAATAGAGTACGAGGTAATAAGAGACGCCAACGATACCGCCATAACCATTTGTAATATGGAAAACGTCGATCCCGTAGGCATACACACGGGCGATTCCATCGTCGTGGCCCCCAGCCAGACGCTTACGAATAAGGAATATCAGCTTCTGCGCGACAGCGCGCTCAAAATCATACGCGCGCTCAAAATAGAGGGCGGTTGCAACGTGCAGTTCGCGCTGGATCCGCTGTCTTTCGATTATTACCTTATAGAGGTCAATCCGCGCGTATCGCGTTCGTCCGCGCTGGCAAGCAAGGCCAGCGGCTATCCCATAGCCCGCGTTTCGGCCAAGATAGCGGTGGGAATGACTCTCGACGAGATACGGATTGCCAACACTCCGGCGTCGTTCGAGCCTACACTGGATTACGTGGTTACCAAAATCGCGCGCTTTCCGTTCGACAAATTCGTTACCGCGTCCAACGAGCTGACGACTCAGATGAAAGCGACCGGCGAGGTAATGAGCATAGGAAGGACCATAGAGGAAAGTCTGATGAAGGCCATACGTTCGCTCGAAATAGGCATTACGCACCTTTACCTCGAAAAGTTCGACAGTTATTCGGTGGACGAGCTTACCGAGTATATAAAGCAGGGCCGCGACGACAGGATTTTTGCCATATCCGAACTGATTTGGCGCGGCGTAGACCTGGGCGTAATCAACAGCCTGACTCAGATAGACATGCTGTTTCTGGATAAAATCAAAAACATCGTAAGTTTCGAAAAGACGATTAAAGAGAACGTTTTTGACCATGAAGTGCTGTTTCGCGCAAAACGGTTGGGATTTTCGGATAACTATATAGCAAAACTCTGGAAGACGGACGAGCTTAAAGTTACCGAGTTCAGGAAAAAAGAAAAAATCCTGCCCGTATATAAAATGATAGATACCTGCGCAAGCGAGTTCGACAGCTACGTGCCGTATTTCTATTCCACTTACGAGCGCGAAAACGAATCCGTCGTCAGCGACAACAAAAAAATAGTGGTGCTGGGTTCGGGCCCCATACGTATAGGGCAGGGCGTGGAATTCGACTATTCCACCGTGCATGCGATAATGACCATCAAGAAGTTCGGGTACGAGGCCATTATAATAAACAACAATCCCGAAACCGTTTCCACGGACTATACAACGAGCGACAAGCTGTATTTCGAGCCTCTTACCGTGGAGGACGTAATGAACGTTATCGACCTAGAAAAGCCTTACGGCGTAGTTGTATCGCTTGGCGGCCAGACGGCAATCAATCTTGCCGAACCGCTTGCAAAACGCGGCGTTAAGATTATCGGTACCGACGTGGACGCCATCAGAAAAGCCGAGGACCGCAAGGATTTCGAGCAGGTTATGGAAGAACTGGGTATTCCTCAGCCCAAGGGCGAAGCGGTTACCAATCTCGAAGACGGCGTAAGGGTTGCCGAAGAAATAGGCTATCCCGTTCTCGTGCGCCCGAGTTACGTTCTGGGCGGAAGAGCGATGCAGATAGTAGGCAGCGAGCAGGCGCTCAGAATATATCTCAAATCGGCCGTCGCAATAAATAACGAACACCCCGTTCTTGTGGACAAATACATCACCGGCAAGGAACTCGAAGTGGACGCCGTCTGCGACGGAAAGGACGTTTTCGTACCGGGTATCATGGAACACGTCGAGCGCACGGGTATACACAGCGGCGACAGTATAAGCGTTTATCCCACTTTCAGCGTCAGCAAAAAGGCGAAGCAGACCATACTGGATTACACTAAGCGTTTGGGAATAGGAATAGGCATTATCGGCCTTTACAACATACAGTTCATAGTCGACCACGACGAAAACGTGTACGTGATAGAGGTAAATCCGCGTTCCTCGCGCACCGTGCCCTTCCTCTCGAAAGCGACGGGCTATTCGCTTGCCGACATCGCCACGCTGGTTATCATGGGCAAGAGCCTTAAAGAACAGGGTATAGACGTCCTCTATCCCGCAGAGCGCGAAAAATGGTTCGTAAAGGCGCCCGCCTTCTCGTTTGCGAAGCTCAGAGGTATGGACGCATATCTTTCGCCAGAAATGAAATCCACGGGCGAGGCGATAGGTTACGATAAAAAACTCACGAGGGCGCTTTACAAGGCCTTGCAGGCTTCGGGCATGAACGTGGCGAATTACGGAACGATTTTCGTTACCATTGCGGACAACGACAAGGACGAAGCGCTGCCCCTTATCAAAAGATTTTATAAACTGGGCTTTAATATAGAAGCTACCAAAGGTACGGCCGATTTCCTTAAAAAGCACGGCATACGCACCAGGACAAAGGCAAAAATCAGCGAGGGCAAGGAGGAAATACTCGACTCGCTCAGACAAGGATACGTCAGCTACGTAATCAATACCAGAGACATTGACGCAATCGATCAGCAGTCCGACGGGTTCAAGATAAGAAGGTGCGCGGTAGAGAACAACGTAACCATGTTTACTTCGCTGGATACCGTGAAGGTATTGCTGGACGTGCTCGAAGAGATAACGATAGGCGTGTCCACGATAGACGGTTAATTATGGAAAAGATTTTCAAAGTCGTAAAAAACGGGCCTGTCGCCGATGGAGTATACGAAATCGTGCTCAGAGGGGACTGCGCCCTAATAAAAAAACCGGGGCAGTTCGTTAACGTGAAAATCGACGGGTTTTATCTCAGGCGACCGCTTTCCGTATGCGACGCAAGCGGCGACCTTCTTACCCTTATTTATAAAGTTGCGGGCAGAGGGACCGAAGCCCTTGCCGGTATCCGTGCGGGCGCCGAACTCAGCCTGCTGACGGGGCTGGGGAACGGGTACGATACCTCAAAGTGCGGCAGCCGTCCCGCGCTTATAGGCGGCGGAGTCGGCGTTCCCCCGATGTATCTGCTTGCAAAAAGGCTTATAAGCGAAGGAAAAAAGCCCCTTGTCGTACTCGGATTCAATAAAAAAAGCGAGGTTTTTTACGAGGAGCGTTTCAAAGAACTGGGCGCGGAAGTCAGAGTGGCCGTCCTCGACGGAAGCTACGGAATAAAAGGTCTGGTAACCGACGCGGTTTCGGACGCGGACGGTGCGGATTATTTCTTCGCTTGCGGTCCGGAAAAGATGCTTAAAGCCGTATCGGACAGGCTGTCGTGCGACGGACAGCTCAGCTTTGAAAAGCGCATGGGGTGCGGTTTCGGGGCATGTATGGGGTGCAGCTGCAAAACCAAATACGGCCAAAAGCGCATATGCAAGGAGGGCCCCGTGCTCGAAAAGGGGGAGATAATATGGTAGATTTATCCGTGTCCCTGGCGGGACTCGAACTCGACAATCCCGTAATACCCGCCAGCGGCGTATTCGGATACGGTCAGGAATACAAAGATTTTTACGATATAAACGTGCTGGGTTCCATAAGCGTCAAAGGCACCACCGCCGAGCCTCGCTTCGGAAATCCCACGCCCAGAATAGCCGAGTGCAAAGAGGGTATGCTCAATTCGGTAGGGTTGCAGAATCCCGGCATCGCGGAAGTGGTCGGAAGATGCTTGCCCGAACTTAAAAAGATATACCGCAAAAAGGTTATTTTAAACGTGAGCGGATTTTCGGTGGACGAGTACGCTTATTGCGCCGCCGCCGCCGAAAAGGCCGACAACGTAGGCATTATAGAAGTAAACGTGAGTTGTCCCAACGTACACGACGGAGGCATGGCGTTCGGCACTAAACCCGAAAACGTGCTTGCCGTAACGCGCGCGGTGAAAAAGGCATCGACAAGGCCCGTATTCGTAAAGCTGTCGCCAAACGTAACCGACATTACCGAAACCGCACTTGCCGCGGCCGAGGGCGGAGCGGACGGAATCAGCCTGATAAATACCCTTGTCGGAATGAGGATAGATTTAAAAACCCGTCGTCCCGTGCTTGCCGCGAAATCAGGCGGCTTTTCAGGGCCGGCAATATTCCCTATAGCGTTACGCATGGTTTATCAGGTGTTTGAGGCGGTTAAACTGCCGATTATGGGAATAGGCGGTATAAGCTCGGCGGAAGACGTCATGGAAATGATGCTTGCCGGAGCTACCGCGGTACAGGTAGGCGCGGCTAATCTTGTCAGCCCTACGGCATGCAGGGATATTATAAACGACCTGCCGCGCGTAATGAAAAAATACAGCGTTACAAAACTTTCTGATATTATAGGAGAGGCACATAAATGAAAGACGTAATCATAGCGTGCGATTTCGGAAGCGCGCAGGAACTTTACCGTTTTCTCGACAGGTTCGGCGACAAAAAGCCCTACCTGAAAGTGGGTATGGAACTGTTTTACGCCGAGGGCCCCGCGATAGTACGCGAGCTTAAACGCAGGGGGCACAAGGTTTTTCTGGACCTCAAACTGCACGACATACCCAACACCGTAAAAAAGGCTATGAGCGTTCTTTCTTCGCTTGGCGCGGATATGTGCAATCTGCACGCCGCGGGCACGGCCGAAATGATGAAAGCGGCCATCGAGGGACTTACCCGCCCGGATGGCAGCAGGCCGCTTTTAATAGCGGTTACTCAGCTCACTTCGACAAGCGAGGAAAGGATGAAAAAGGATTTACTTATAGAAAGACCTCTCGGCGAAGTGGTCGTGCATTACGCGCGCACCGCCGCCGAAGCAGGGCTGGACGGCGTGGTTTGTTCGCCTCTTGAAGCAGGCATGGTGAAACAGGCGTGCGGAAGCGGCTTTATAACGGTTACTCCCGGAGTAAGGCCGTCAGGCGGCGACAAAGGAGATCAGGTGCGCATAACGACGCCCGCCCGCGCAAGAGAACTGGGCTCGGATTATATCGTCGTAGGCAGGCCGATTACGCAGGCTGCCGATCCCGTGGCGGCGTACGAAGAGTGCGTCAAAGAATTTTTAGGCTAGGAGGTAGTCATGAAAAAACTGATTGCGCGTAAGCTTCTGGAAATCAAGGCGGTATTTTTAAGCCCGCATAAACCCTTTACCTGGGCAAGCGGTATCAAAAGCCCGGTATATTGCGACAACAGGCTCATTCTTACGGCTCCCGAAGTAAGAGATATAGTGGAAAGGGCCATAGCGGACACGGTGAAAAAGGAATATCCCGATTGCGAAATCCTTATGGGTACGAGCACTGCGGGTATAGCGCACGCGGCTATCTGCGGCCATCTGACGGGGCTTCCCATGGGGTACGTCAGGTCGGGAGCCAAGGACCACGGCAGAGCCAATCAGATCGAAGGGCGTCTGGAAAAAGGTCAGAAAACCGTGGTTATTGAAGACCTTATTTCCACGGGCGGCAGCGTTATCGAAGTCGTAAAGGCTCTGAGGGACGCGGGCGCCGACGTTCTGGGCGTGGTAAGCATATTCACTTACAACATGAAAAAGGGGTTGGACAATCTAGCCGCCAACGGAATAAGAAACGTAAGTCTTACCGATTTCGACACCGTGGCGGAAACGGCCGTTGAAATGGATTACATCAGGCAGGACGACAAGGGAAGACTGATAGCTTTCAGGAACAATCCATCAGACGAAAGCTGGATACACGGGGGAGAACAATGAGACATTTACTGGACATAACGGATTTGAGCGTAAGCGAAATAGACGCGTTGCTTAAAAAGGCGGAAGACATTTACAAAAATCCTTCGGCGTATCGCGAATCGCTTAAAGGGAAGAAACTGGCCACGTTGTTTTTCGAGCCTTCCACGAGGACGAGGCTCAGCTTCGAGGCGGCGATGTGGGAACTGGGCGGTTGCGTGCTCGGGTTTTCGTCGGCGGACTGCTCGTCGGCGGCAAAGGGTGAGAGCGTGATGGATACGGTAAAAACGGTAAGTTTTTACGCGGATATCATAGCCATGCGCCATCCCAAGGAAGGAGCCCCTCAGGCGGCGGCCGCAAAATCGGGCGTACCCGTAATAAACGCGGGCGACGGCGGACACAATCACCCGACGCAGACCCTTGCCGACCTTATGACGGTGAAGCAGGAAAAAGGCAGACTCGGAGGGCTTACCATAGGTATGTGCGGCGACCTTAAATTCGGGCGGACCGTGCATTCGCTTCTGCACGCAATGATAAGATATCCCGACAACAAATTCGTGTTTATCTCGCCCGAGGAGCTTAAAATTCCCGAATATCTCAAACAGGGCATTCTGAAAAACGCCGATTTCAGAGAGTGCAAGAGCATGACCGAAGTCATGCCCGAACTCGATATATTGTATATGACCAGGGTTCAGCGCGAGAGGTTCTTTAACGAGGCCGATTACATAAGGCTTAAAGACAGCTACGTTCTCACGCCCGAGAAATTGCAGACGGCAAAGTCCGATTTGTCCGTGCTTCATCCTCTGCCCAGGGTAAACGAAATATCCCGCGTGGTGGACGACGATCCTAGAGCGTGCTATTTCAAACAGGTGGAATACGGAAAATATATGCGCATGGCGCTGATGATGAAATTGCTGGGGGTTGAAAAATGAAGATAGACAGCATAAAAAACGGAATAGTCATCGACCACATTTCCGCAGGTAAGAGCATGGAAATATACAACTATCTCAAACTGGACTCGCTGGGCTGTCCCGTGGCCGTGTTGCAGAACGTAAAAAGCAACAAAATGGGCAGAAAGGATATAATGAAGATTGATTCCGATACGATAAACATCAATTTTGACGTTTTGGGCTATATCGACCCCGACATAACCGTTAATATAATCAAGGACGGAAAAATAGCAGAAAAGAAGCATCTGGAACTGCCCAGGGAAATGGTAAACGTACTGTTCTGCTCCAACCCGAGATGCATAACTTCGGCAGAGCCCGAACTCGACCATATTTTCAGGCTGACCGACAAGAAGACCCGGACTTACCGCTGCGCGTACTGCGAAAGCAAAAGTAAAAACAGACAGGATTAAACGTAAGGGGAATATATGATTAACAGTATAAAAGTCAATTTCAAAAAATTATCGCCCGAGGCTTTCGAGCCTAAGTACGGAACGGCCTTTTCTGCGGGCGCGGATCTGTATGCATGCACGGACCTTTCCATGAGTCTGGTGCCGGGCGAAACAAAAACCGTGCCTACCGGCATAGCGGTGGAAATACCCGAGGGCTTTGTGGGGCTGGTATTCGCGCGAAGCGGCCTTGCTACCAAAAAAGGCCTTGCTCCCGCAAACAAGGTTGGCGTTATAGACAGCGATTACCGAGGGGAAATACTGGTTGCCCTGCATAATCACTCCTCGATGCCCGTGGAAGTTCAGCCGGGCGACAGAATAGCTCAGCTGGTTATAGTGCCGTACTATACCGCGACTTTTACCGAAAAAGAAGAACTGACCGAGTCTGTACGGGGCGCGGGCGGTTTCGGCTCGACGGGCAAATAATATAAGGACGCGTTTTCGCATGAAGGCCATTATTGCGGTAAATCCCTATTACGACAGCGCTGCTGTCGATTATCAGTGCGCCCGTTTTTCGGAGGAATTCGCAGCCAGAGGCGTAAGCGTATCGGTATCAAGGCAAATAAAGGACAACGTCATGATAAAGGACGGACGGGTATCGTGCACCTTGCCCGACGCCGATTTCGTGGTTTATCTCGATAAGGACAAGCACCTTGCGCTTATGCTGGAAAAGGCGGGATACAGGCTTTTCAACAGCGCGGAGGCCATAACCCTTTCCGACGACAAGATGCTGTCGTATATCAAACTTGCAGGGAACGGAATCAGAATGCCCGATACGGTTTCGGCGCCTTTGCTTTACGTCGATAAAAGCGACGGCGCGTTTCTTGCCGAGGTGGAGGACAGACTGGGGTTGCCCGTGGTCGTAAAGGAGAATTTCGGTTCCATAGGCAAGCAGGTATACCTTGCCCGAAGTAAAGAAGGTCTTAAACGTCTTTACGAAGAGCTGAAGCACAAACCTCACCTTTATCAGAAATTCATAGAGGAAAGCCGCGGGAGGGACGTCAGGGTGGCGGTCGTGGGCGGGAAAGCCGTTGCGGCCATGGAAAGGCGCTCCACGGACGGCGATTTCAGAAGCAACGTAGGTAACGGAGGCACGGGCGTGAAAATCAATGCCGACGCAGAAGTCCTGAAAACGGCCGAAGAAGCCTGTAAAAAGCTGGGGCTGGATTTCGGGGGCGCGGATATTCTGCTGTCCGACGACGGCCCCGTGCTTTGCGAAGTCAACTCAAACATGTTTTTCGAACGCACCGAGCAGGTAACGGGCGTCAACGTAGCCGGACTTATCGCCGAATATATTTTAAGCAAAACGCATAATTTATAAAATTAGTAGTTGACATTCGTGCTTTTTTGATATATTATAATAGTGTAATGAATATTTGGCAAACTTATCGAAAGGTAAGGACGCAAAGCTATGGGTCTAAACTCATCGGAGTATGACAGCCGGTTGCCGCTATTAACGCGTTAGTTAAAAGGGAATACTGCTGTCATAACGGCAGTTTTTTTAATGCCATAGCGCAATATTAACAAGAATTACAGTAGTCAAAAGTTCAAACCGCTCTCACTCTTCATCTTCCGGAGTGAGAGCGAGCGAACGGCTCCCGGAGCGATTAATCAGCACCCCTCTATGACCTGAAAGGTCTAACAAAATTTAGCGATGGCTTATGCCATCGCTTTATTTTTATCCGTCCAAAAATTTTGACAGTCTGTTATGACGCGAACGGTATTCCGCCGCGCTTTCGCGCTCGCCCTCCCGCGCGGTCAGAGGCGAGGGAAACAGGCTTTCGGGTATTTCCCGACCGTAATCCGAACCCTGCTCCGCAACCGTATTTTTTTTATCTTCTTTGATTTTTATGCTTTTTAAAGCGCCATATTTTACAAACACTTACAAATCCTCCCTTAAAACTACGCTTTTTTGTATAATTTCGTTTGCAATAATTTATTATATATTATATAATTATGTAGTATAAAATTTAAAATTACCTTTTTATACGCTTTAAATAAAAGGAGCCTATATGAAGAAAAAAATTTTTATAGTTCTTGCCTGTCTTTGCGTAGCCGTACTCGTTTTTTCGGCATGCAACAAATCTTTCAAGCAAAAAGCCGTTACGGCCGTTCCCGCTGACGCAGTGGTAACGGGAAACGGCGGCAAGTCCGTAAAAGTAGGCAATTATCTGTATTTCGTAAACGGTTACGTAGGCGATACCGACGTCGACAACACTTTCGGCACGCCTTACAAGAGCGCCATTTTCCGCGTTCAGCTTAACGAAGACGGCTCTATCAAGGCCGGAACCTGTGAAAGGATTGCGCCCAAAAACGTGGTGGATACAAGCACAAAGGGCGGCATTTACGTTTATAACGGCTGGATATATTACGCCACTCCCAATACGGAAAAGGATAAAACAGGTACGGTCAATACCACTTACCTGGACTTTTTCCGCACCAAACTCGACGCGTCTCTGACCGAAAAAATCTGGACCATAGAAGGCAGAAACACCGATTACGCCTTTTACGAGGGCAGCCTGGTGTACGTTCTCAACAATTCCCTTTATTCGGTTGACGTCGAAACCAAGAAGGAAACCGTGCTTATTGACGGTAAACTTACCACCGCAAAACTCATACGCGGTGCGGACGGGACCTTTAAAGATTATATCGTATATACGCGCGCTCTTCCCGACGAGCTCAAAAACGAAAGCTACAATCAGCTTTGCATAATCAAGGCGGACGGCAGCGACAACAAGGTTCTTATCGACGGCGACACTTACGACGAGACCAAAACGGATATCAAAAACATATTCACCATAGGCCTTCTCGATATAGTGGTCAGCAACGAGTCGCTTACCCTTTATTACACCAAGTCTTACACCACGGGCGGTTCGTCGGTTTCGGTTGGCACTTACTGCTACATGCTGAACGGCTCAAAAACTTTCGATAAGGCGCAGGAGAAACGTATATCCACTTCGTCCTTATCAGGCATTGTTCCCATAGGTTACGAGCAGGGCGTTCTGGTTACCGAAAACAGCATGGTCAACAAATACGGCTACCAGCAGGCCGAAATCGAAAAACTCATAGAACGCAGCGTTACCGTAAGGTTTGTCGAAGGAGATTACGTATATTACACCGAAACGTCTTCTGCTAACGCGCTTTACAGATTCCCGCTTAACGGGGACGGCGTCGAGGAAAAAGTATTCTCCACCACCGGCATATCCACTACGGGCAACATGTTCGACGTACAGGACGGATACGTATATTTCATAGACACCGAGTACAACTATTTGTACCGCTATAACTTCAAAGGCGAACTCGGCGGTAAGCCCGAACTCGTCGGCGTCATGACCGAGGAGGACAAAAAGGCTTACGACGAAAAGCATGTGGAGGACTGATATACCCGTAACAACCGACAGAAACGGAGGCTTGCCTCCGTTTTTTTTATTTAATTAAATAAAAAACTTCAAATAGCGGGATAATTTTTTAAATTATCGCATCCTTTTGCAAATAGAGCGCCGTCGCCGATGCAATAAAATATATTCGACAAATTTCGACAAAATATTACACAAACGGCGACAATTTGTGATAAAATAGAGCCGGCGCGGTGTTATAATACAGAAAACAAGGTTTTCAGGAGGTTACAATGAAGTCAATAGTTATTGCGGACGACAATGCCGCATTCACGAAAGAAATGGAAAATTTCTTTTCCGCAACGGGCGGATACAGCGTAGTAGGAGTTGCTGCCGACGGTCTCGAAGCCGTGAGCATGGTGGAAAAATACAAGCCCGATTTTCTTTTGCTTGACATAGTCATGCCCGAACTTGACGGTTTCGGCGTGATGTCCGCTTTGAACTGCGACGGCTATAAACCCTCCATTATTGTAATTTCCCAGCTGGCAACCGACGGCTTTATCGGAAAAAGTCTGAAATACGGCGCCGATTATTTTATGGCTAAGCCCGTGAGCTTCGAAAAGCTGAAAGACTATATGGACGACATGAAGGGCGAAACGCCCGTTTTGCCAAAACCCGCAACTGCGGCCAAAAGCTACGTGAACCGCAGCCTTGACGAAAAAATAGCCAATATATTCATATCGGTGGGAATACCCGCGCATATAAAGGGTTATCAGTTTTTAAGAGAAGCTATAAAGATGGCTATAGCCACACCCGATATAATAAACAGGATAACCAAAAGCCTTTATCCCGCCATTGCCGAAAAGTTCGACACCAGCCCCAGTAAGGTGGAAAGAGCGATACGCCATGCCATCGAAGTGGCCTGGAACAGAGGAAAGATAGAAAACATAAACATGATTTTCGGGCTTAAAATTTACAGCGCCAACGACAAACCCACCAACGGGGAGTTTATAGCGCTGATAGCCGACAAAATATGCCTAGAAGGCGCGTACAGCGCCTGATAAATAAAAGGGAGACCGCAAGGTCTCCTTTTTATGCCGTAAGGCGTGATAAGGGGGGATTATTATGAAATCCTGCCCGTCAGGGCAGTGGATTTTCGGGAGGACATATCATAATGTTTCCGGTAAGTATGTCCGAATAGCTGAAAGTTTTCAGTTCGCCTTCGTATTCGCTGCGCACGGTAAAAATGTTGGGATAGGTGTTTTCCACGGCTCCGTAAAAACTGACGTACTTGTTGCGTCCTTTGTTAACCGTAAATTTAAGCTTTACGTTTTTGATTCTTTCGACTTGTTTCTTACAGCTGTCGCCTGCCGTTTTAATTTGCCGCATACGCACATTATTGCCAATTAAACAGCCGTTTATACTTTTTGGCGTGCGTTGTCATTACGCGTGCTTTTTGTATATATTATTAATAAGGAAAGGGCGGTTTTCAAGCCGCCGGGGCCCGACGGCAACGGATTTTCAACGCCTTAGCGAAGTCGCCGAATTTTTTTTGCAAAAATAGTTAAAATATACCTGAAAACAGTTTACAACCGAAGTATTAATAAATATAATATTACCCGATAACCGTATTATACGGTGTTAAGGAGATTACATTATGGCAGCTTACAAGAAATGTCCCAGATGCGAACTTAACTGGATAAAGATGGATGAAGAATATTGCGACGTCTGCAAGGCCGAGCTTAAAATGAAAGGCGGAATCTCGCTTATCGAGGACGACGAGGAACTTGAAGAAGAAAGGATATGCCCGATATGCAAGATAAATTATCTTGCCGAGGATGAAGAAATCTGCGCGCAGTGCCGCGCCGAAAAAGGAAACGACATTCTGCCCAGCGAACAGGAAAAGGAAGACGAGGACGAAGGCTGGCGCGATTTCGTTGACGACGAAGTCATCGAGGACGAAGTGGTCGACGACGAGGATGAGGAACTGTCGCTTAACGCCCTGGAAGACGAGGAAATGGAAGAGTTTGAAGAGGATGAGGAAGAAGTGGACGATTACGACGACCTCGAAAACTACGACGACGAGGACGATTACGACGACGAAGACGAAGAAGAGGAAGAGGACGAAGAAGATTAACGCGGATAATAAGACGGGCGCCTGCCCGTTTTTTTATTTGTCGCTTCGGTATATTTTTTCAGCCCCCGCATATATTTTAGTGATAAAACATCACAGGGGGCTTTTAAAATGGAATTTAACGTACAAACATTGTCAACGGACGCCGTCAGACAGATTGCAGGCGGAGAGGTAGCCGTAGAGAGCGCGGTAAGCGACGCCGAAAGCGGCGGAATACAGAAAATTCTTACCGTGGCGGCAGACGCGCGCGTTTTGTCCGCCGAAGCGGTAAACGGCGTTGCCGAGGTTACGGGCAGGGTGAATTTCAAGCTTGCATATACCGATAAAAACGGCGAACCCGGCAGTATCGACTACTTCAACGATTTTACCGACAGGCTGGAAACAGGCGAATCCTCGGGCAATATTTACGCCACCGTGGCCGTAACCGACGCGGACGCCACCTTAAACGGAGGAGCTGTGCTTACGGCCGTCGTATCCATAAAGGTGTATACGATAGACAAAGAGAATTTAAGCTGTCTCACGGAGGCAGACGAGGCATGCTATACCGAAAAAGGCACTCTTGCGCTGTCGAGATACGTTACTTCGGTCAGACACACGGTTGACCTTAACGACCAGATAGAAACGGGCACCAGCGTCGACAAGATACTGCTTTTCGATAACAGCGCGGTGATAACCGATATAAACGTCGGGGTTGAAAACATGCTTGTTTCGGGAGAGGCGGTGTCCGTGATAACTTATACCGCGGACGGAAAGATTGTGTCCGAGCAGCTGATTATGCCTTTCAGCGAGGAAATAGCCGCGCCCTCTCTTGCGATGGGGCAGAAAGCCTACGGCTGCGCCACGGTAAAACAGGCTAAAATAATTTTAAGCGGCGTCGAGGGAGGAAACGTAATCAGGGCAGAACTGGGAGTCGAACTGGAAATCAGAGTTTTTGCCTGCGAGGAACAGCAGTTCGTAAGCGATATATTCAGTACCGAGTGCGAACTCGAAAAGACCATGGCTTCGCTTAACGTAAAACTGCCGCTGGGGTCGGCTTCGTTCAAGCGCAAGGTTACGGGACAGGTCAGTCTGGATTCAGACATGCCTGCCGTAAGAGAAGTTATCGCCGTTGCGGGAGCTTCCAACAACGTGGCTTCGGTTGTCATAAACGGCATTTCAGATACCGAAAACGACAAGTTAAACATAACTATTGAGGGAATTGTAAACGCCTGCATACTTTACAGCGACGAAAACGGACTTAATTCGGTAAACGCCGAAATACCCTATTCCGAAACCTTTGCGCTTTCGGGAGATATGAAAAACGCCACTTCTGTTACCGCCTGCGGCATAGTGTGCGACGCGGAAGCAAGGGCCAGACGGGATAAAGAAATAGAATTCTCGGCAAAGCTTGTCATTACCGCCGACGCGGGCGAAAGCAAGTGCGTAAACGTGATAGGCGCGATAGCGGAGGGCGAAAAAAAGACTGTAAACGATTGTACGCTCAGCATTTACGTAGCCGAGGAAGGAGACGGAATCTGGGACGCGGCTAAGGCGTTGTGCGCCCGCCCCGACAGTATTTTAAGTCAGAATCCCGCCGTCGTATTTCCATTAAAAGGCGGAGAAAAGATAAAATTCATGCGAAAGGCCGCGGTACTTTAACGAAGTCCCTGCGATGAAAGCCGCCTTCGGGCGGCTTTTATACTTTACAAATCTGAAGCGTGATTGTATAATGCTAATATGATTACGGTAAAAGTTCCCGCAAAGATAAATCTGACGCTTGACATTACGGGTGTAATGGGAGGGTATCACTTGCTCGACAGCATAATAGTGCCCGTCAATCTTTTCGACACGGTCAGAGTGGATTTTAATGACGGAAGCGAAGTCTCGTGCAAGGGCATAGACGTCCCCGATATTTCCAACACCGCGTGCAAGGCCGCCCGTCTCATGATGGAGGAATACGGGCTCCCCGGAGCCGCTATAGAAATAGCTAAAGGCATACCTTTCAGCGGCGGACTGGGCGGTTCGACCGCCGACGGCGTTGCCGTCATCAAGGCGTACGAAAGGCGGTTCGGTCTTAAAGCGTCGGCGCAAACGGTGGCCCGACTGGCTTCGGACGCGCCCGCGATGTACGCAGAGCGCGCGGTCAGAGTTAACGGCAGGGGCGAAAAAGTTGCTCCGGTCGGCATTGAGGTCAGACATAAAATATTGCTTAAAGTGGCGGAAGGCGGCGTTGATACGGCAAGATGCTATGCCGAGTACGACGCGTCGGAGGGCAAGTCTACCGCATATACCGCCGAAGTTTTAAAGGAAGGGATATTCCGCCCGTCAAAAGCCGGAAACGCGCTTCACGAGGCGGCGGCACGGCTTAACGGAAATATCGGAAAAGTAACCGACGAGATGTTTGCTCTGGGAGCGGAAGCCGCGTACGTAACGGGCAGCGGAAGCGGAGTGATAGGCTTTTTCGGCCGTATTCCCGAAAATTTGCCCGAAGAGTTTATAAGTCTGGAAATCAAAACAATATAAAAGACGGCGCCGGCCGTCTTTTATATTTCACGTATTTATTTTAAAGGACGGCAAGACGCCGTCCTTTTTCCGTTTTATTTGGAAGCGAGGTGTTTGTAAGATTCGAGTCTGAGTTTAGCGTCGCGCTCGTTTGCTTCAAACAGTTCTTCCGCACCCGCGTTTACTTTGGTAAGAGCGGCGTATCTGGTTTCGCCCATCAGGAATTCGCGGTAATTGCCGGTCGGGTCTTTGCTGTCGAGCTTGAAGGGATTTTCGCCCTTTTCGGCAAGAGCGGGATTAAACCTGTAAAGCTGCCAGTATCCGCAATCGACGGCGCGTTTCATCTCGATCTGGCTGTTGCCCATATCTTTCAGGCCCTGGTTGATGCAGGGAGCGTAAGCGATGATAAGCGAAGGTCCGTCGTAGGCTTCGGCTTCAAGAATGGCGTCGAGGAACTGTTTCTGGCTGGCGCCCATGGAAACCTGCGCGACGTATACGTAGCCGTAACTCATAGCCATCATGCCGAGGTCTTTCTTTCTGGTCTTCTTGCCGGTAGCCGCAAACTTGGCAATGGACGCGGCGGGAGTGGATTTGGAAGACTGACCGCCGGTGTTGGAGTACAGCTCGGTATCGAGAACGAGTACGTTTACGTTTTCGTTCATGGCGAGTACGTGGTCGAGTCCGCCGTAACCGATATCGTAGGCCCAGCCGTCGCCGCCGAATATCCATATGGACTTCTTGACGAGGCAGTCTTTCTCTTCGAGAACGGCTTTGCAAAGTTCGTCGGCTTCGCAACCGCAGTCCTTACAGGAGGAGAGGCATTCGATAAGCTTTGCCGAGGCTGCTTTGCTGCCTTCGGTGTCGTTCATATTGTCAATCCAGGCTTCGCAGGCGGCTTTGCCCTCTTCCCAGGCGGAGAATTTCTCGGCAAGTTCCTTAATCATGTCTTTAAGCTTGTTGCGTCTCTGGGTATAGGCGAGGTTCATACCGTAGCCGTATTCGGCATTGTCTTCGAACAGGCTGTTGGCCCAGGCGGGACCGTGGCCCTTATCGTTGGTGGTATAGGGGCAAGTAGGCGCCGAACCGCCGTAGATGGACGAGCAACCCGTGGCGTTGGCGATAATCATTCTGTCGCCGAACATCTGGGTGATAACCTTGACGTAAGGAGTTTCACCGCAACCCGCGCATGCGCCCGAGAACTCGAACAGCGGACGGTTGTACTGGCTGCCCATAACGGTGTTGCGTTTAACGGGAGCGGTGGTTTCGGGCAGTTTAGCCGCAAATTTCCAGTTTTCGGTTTCCTTTTCGGCTACTTCGGCAAAAGGTTTCATTACGAGAGCGGCCTTGGGACACTGATTTACGCAAACTTTACATCCGAGGCAGTCGAGGGGGCTGACCTGAATCCTGAACTGATAGCCCTTGCCCGCGCCGGCGCCCGCTTTGGTAACGAATCCCGCAGGTTTGTCGCTGCCGAGTTCTTCCTCGGTTTTAAGCACGGGACGGATAGCCGCGTGGGGGCAGACGAAAGAGCACTGGTTGCACTGTATGCAGTTTTCGGGTATCCATTCGGGGACAAAGGGAGCAACGCCTCTCTTTTCGTACTGAGTGGTGCCGGTGGGAACGGTGCCGTCCGCTTCGAACGCGGATACGGGCAGGTCGTCGCCTTTGAGCGAAAGGATGGGATTTACGAAATCTTTGAAATAATCGTTGTCGGGCAGAGCGATGGCGGGAGCGCCTTCGGTAGTAGTAGCCCAGCTGTCGGGATATTCTACTTTTTTAAGGCCGGCGATGGCGTTATCCACGCAGGCGTAGTTCATGTTTACTATGGCGTCGCCTTTCTTGCCGTAAGTCTTTTTGATTGCGGCTTTCATATAGCTTTCGGCTTCCTCGTAGGGGATAATGTCGGCAAGTTTGAAGAAGGCGGCCTGCATTACCGTGTTTACGCCTTTCTTCGCGCCGATTTCCTCGACTACTTTAAGGCCGTTAAGGGTATAGAAATTAACCTTTCTGCTTGCGATGATGTTTTTCATGCTTGCGGGCAGTTCTTTATCCATATCCTCGGGCTCCCAGATGCTGTTGAGCAGGAAGGTGCCGCCGCGCTTGATGTTGGCAAGCATATTGTAACGGGTTACGTAGGACTGATTGTGGCAAGCGATGAAGTCGGCGTTGTCGATAAGATAAGGGCTCTGAATGGGCACGTCGCCGAATCTGAGGTGAGAGATGGTTATGCCGCCCGACTTTTTGCTGTCGTAGCTGAAATAGCCCTGAGCGTATTTATCGGTGTGGTCGCCGATGATCTTAATGCTGTTTTTGTTTGCGCCGACCGTGCCGTCCGAGCCGAGGCCGTAGAAGATACAGCTCTTGGAACCCTTGTGCGCGGCGTCGATTTTTTCGTCAACGGGCAGTGAAGTACCCGTTACGTCGTCGACGATACCTACCGTAAAGTGATTTACGGGAGCGTCGTTCATGTTCTTGTAAACGGCGTTTACCATGGAGGGAGTGAATTCCTTGGAGCCGAGACCGTAACGACCGCAGGTTACCTTAATGCCGCTTACGCCGCATTCCTGCATGGCGGCAAGCACGTCGAGATAAAGAGGTTCGCCTATGCTGCCGGGTTCTTTGGTCCTGTCGAGGACGGACATGTATTTACAGGTGGCGGGTATGCAGGAGGTAAACGCTTTCGCGTCGAAAGGACGGTAAAGCCTTACCTTGATAGCTCCGACCTTCTGACCTTTGGAAGTAAGGTAATTGATGGTTTCCTCGACGGTTTCGCAACCGCTGCCCATAATTACGATTACTTTTTCGGCGTCTTTCGCGCCTACGTAATCGAACAGGTGATAGGTGCGGCCCGTGAGTTTGCCTACTTTTTCCATCATTTCGGTTACTATAGCGGGAGTGGCGTTATAGTATTTGTTGGCGGCTTCCCTGTTCTGGAAATAGATATCGGGATTTTGAGCCGTACCTTTCTGAACGGGATGTTCGGGGTTAAGAGCGCGGCTCTTGAAATCACGTATTTCGTCCATATTGACAAGAGGCTTGATTTCGTCGTAGGAGGGAAGCTCCACTTTGGAAATTTCGTGGCTGGTCCTGAATCCGTCGAAGAAATGGAGGAAAGGTACCTTTGCCTTAAGCGTGGCCAGGTGAGCTACGAGCGCCAGATCCGCGACTTCCTGAACGGACGCGGAAGCCAGCATCGCAAAGCCGGTCTGACGGCAGGCCATTACATCGGAGTGGTCGCCGAATATGGAAAGGGCGTGTGCAGCGAGGGCGCGTGCGGATACGTGGAATACGCAGGGCAGAAGTTCGCCCGCGATTTTGTACATGTTGGGAATCATCAGAAGCAGACCCTGGCTGGCGGTAAAGGTAGTGGTCAGCGCGCCTGCGTTAAGAGAACCGTGAACAGCGCCTGCCGCGCCGGCTTCGGATTGAAGTTCGGCAAGACGGAGCTTTTGCCCGAACAGGTTTTTGGCGCCTGCTGCGGCAAATTCATCGGCGTCTTCGGCCATGGGGGAAGACGGAGTGATGGGATAAATTGCGGCTACTTCCGAAAACGCGTAAGCGATATGCGCCGCCGCGTAGTTGCCGTCGATAGTCTTTTTAATGCTCATTGTAACCCTCCGAGTCAAATATATTTTCTTAAAATTATTGTGTGTTGTTGCTGTCTTTAAAAAATAAATATATATAAATATTTTATTTTTGCAGGATTTTCTAACATATTATAGTACACTGTTAAATTTTAGTCAACCTTTTATAAAGGTAAAATACGGTCATAAAACAACAATTTTCGGGTATTTCGGAAAAACAGTTTTGCATTTGAAAAAAATATGGTATAATCAATATTCGAAAACTCGGAGATCGTTATGGAAGTACTCAGGCTGGAAAACGTAAGTTTCGATTACAGGCAGATTGAAGGCGAACCTCTGCACGCGGTGAAAGAGGTTTCTTTAAGCGTGCGCAAGGGTGAGTTTTTAGTGCTTGCAGGCGCTAACGGAAGCGGAAAATCCACCCTGGCCAAAATGATGAACGGACTTATTCTGCCAACGCGGGGCAAGGTTTACGTATACGGAACGGACACTGCGGACAAAACCAAAACTTTCGATATAAGAAGGCGCGTGGGCATGGTGTTTCAGAATCCCGACAATCAGATGATAGCCACCATCGTAGAGGATGACATCGCTTTCGGCCCCGAAAATCTCGGAGTCCCGCGCGAGGAAATAATCCGCCGCGTGGATTGGGCGCTTAAAGCGGTAGGAATGGAAGCCCGCCGTAAGGATACGCCTTTCAAAATGAGCGGAGGACAAAAACAGCGCATTGCCATAGCGGGTATTCTGGCCATCAGGCCCGACATACTTATTCTCGACGAGGCAACCTCCATGCTCGATCCTAAGGGAAGGAGAGAGGTTACCGAGGTAATTACCCGACTCAACAAGGAGGAAGGTATTACCGTTATTCACATAACGCACCATATGGACGAGGCGGTCGGCGCAGACCGTATCGCCGTCATGCACGAGGGACGCATAGTAATGCAGGGTACTCCCGCCGAAGTTTTTGCGTCGCCCCTTCTGACAACGGAATACAGGCTCGCATTGCCGGTTGCAAGCGAGATTGCCGCAGGGCTGAAAAAAGAAGGCTTCGATATGCCCGAAGTTTTGACGCCCGCTCAGCTTACGGAGGCAATATGTCGATTATTGTAGAAAATCTGTCATACACGTACATGCCCAAAACTCCTTACGAGAAAAAAGCTCTCGATAATCTTTCTTTCCAAATACGCGAGGGCGAGTACGTCGGTATAATAGGAGCAACGGGAAGCGGAAAGTCCACTCTCGTACAGCATCTTAACGGGCTTATCAAACTTACCGAGGGGCGTATAAGCGTTTTCGGAATGGAGCTTGACAAGAAAAGCAAGCCCGATTACAAGAAACTGCGCAGTACGGTGGGCATGGTTTTTCAATATCCCGAATATCAGCTTTTTGCCGAAACGGTGGAAAAAGACGTGGCTTTCGGGCCCAAAAACATAGAGCTTTCGGCCGAGGAAACGGCCGAAAGGGTACGCGAGGCGGTAGGTCTGGTCGGACTCGATTACGACGAAGTGGCGGGCAGAAGCCCCTTCGAGCTTTCGGGCGGTCAGAAGCGCAGAGTGGCAATCGCAGGAGTTATAGCCATGAGACCCAAAGTCCTTGTTCTTGACGAACCTACGGCAGGACTTGACCCCGCAGGGCGCAACGATATGTACAGGCTTATAGACAAAATCAAGGCCGAAAGCACGCCTACCGTAATAATGATTTCGCACAATATGGACGAGATTTCCCGTCACGCAGACAGGATTCTGGTGCTGAACGAGGGAAGAAAGGAGTTTTTCCTTCCCCCTGCCGAACTGTTTGCCAACAGCGCGCGCCTCAGTCAAATAGGTCTGGATATCCCGCTTCCCGTCAAAGTCGCGGGAGAGCTGAGAAGCCGCGGGTACGACGTCTCGCAGGACGTGATCACGCCCGACGATCTGACGGCCGAAATAAGGAGGCTCGCAGGCAGATGAAAAATATTTCCTTCGGTCAATACTACCCCGCGGACTCCTTTGTTCACAACCTCGATCCGCGTGTAAAAATACTGCTGATGACGGCTTTTATAATAAGCATATTTTTCATAAAATCGTTTTTCGGATACGTAATCATAGCCGCGTTTATCCTGCTTTGCGTGATATTCAGCAAGGTCCCTTTCGGAAGCGTTCTGAGGTCGGTCAAAGGCATTTTGTTTCTGGTGCTTTTTACCATGATACTCAACCTGTTTTTTGTACGGGAAGGCAACGTGATTCTGGATTGGAAAATCATAAAAATAACCGATTACGGGGTTTTATTTACCGCAAAAATGGCTTTAAGGCTTGTTTTGCTTGTTATGGGCACTTCGCTTTTGACGCTTACGACGACGCCCATGAGCCTTACCGACGGACTTGAAAGTCTGATGAAACCGCTTAAACTGATCCGCTTTCCCGTGCACGACGTCGCGCTTATAATGAGCATGGCTCTCAGGCTCATACCCTCGCTTATGGACGAGGCGCAGAAAATTATGAACGCGCAGAAAGCGCGCGCCGCGAGTTTCGATTCCGGAAACGTGTTTCAAAGGGCAAAGGCGATGCTGCCCGTGCTAATACCGCTGTTCATATCCTCGTTCAGGCGGGCGGACGAACTTGCGCTCGCTCTCGACGCGAGATGCTATAACGCGACGCCTAACCGCACGAAAATGAAAAAACTGAAAGCGGGATGGAGGGACGTTGTCGCTACTTTCGTTACGGCCGGATTTATCACGGTCATAATGCTGGATACCTTTTTATGGATGGGGGTATTCTGACGTGCGTTACCGCATTACTTTAAGCTATCTCGGCACGGAATACTGCGGCTGGCAGCGTCAGAAAAACGGCGTATCCGTGCAGCAGAAAGTGGAAGAGGCGCTGGAAAAACTGCTGGGACAAAAGATTGACGTTCAGGCAAGCGGGCGCACCGACGCAGGCGTTCACGCGGCGGGGCAGGTGGCGCATTTCGACGCGGAAACGTCTATTCCGAGCGATAAACTGCCTTTTGCGCTCAATACTCTTCTCCCCGACGACGTGAGAGTTAGGGATTGCGAGGAAACGTCCGCCGATTTTCACGCGCGTTTTTCGGCAAAGCGCAAGACTTACGTATATAAAATTTACCTTGCGCGCCATTCTGATCCGCTCAGGCTGGGGCGTGCAGTTATGGTCACGCCTCCGTTCGACGCGGAAAAGGCGCGGCAGGCTGCGGAATATTTTAAGGGCAGGCACGATTTCAAGGCGTTTTGCTCGACAGGCAGCCGCGTGAAGGATACGGAGAGAGAAATTTACGATATTTCGGTGACCCAAAACGGCGACGAAATCACCCTGTCGGTTACGGGAAACGGATTTCTGTACAATATGGTCCGCATAATCGCGGGCACCGTGGTCTATGCGGGGAAAGGCAAAATAGCCGCCGAGGCCGTTCCCGACATAATAAACTCCGGAGACAGAAAGAAAGCGGGCAAAACCATGCCTGCCTGCGGACTGTATCTTTATTCGGTCGAATACGACGGATTTTGAGCCGTTTGGCGGCAAAATAATCTTTTTTGCGGGAATTTGCCTTTTTACGCTTGACATATCCGTTTACTTATTATATTATAATCTAGCTTTTAATCGGGAATATTGGTACGGAAATTAAAGTTAGCCCCTTAGTTTTCTCAAAAATACCCGCAAAAATCAAAATCTTTGGAGGTCTTTACCGTGAAAACTTATATGGCAAAGCCCGAAAACGTTGAAAGAAAATGGTATGTGGTAGACGCTTCCGGCATGGTGCTCGGCAGACTGGCCAGTCAGGTTGCCGCCGTTCTCAGAGGCAAAAACAAACCCACCTTCACTCCCAACGTGGACACGGGCGATCACGTTATAATCATAAATTGCGACAAGGTCCGTCTTACCGGCAAGAAAGCGGAACAGAAATATTACCGTTACCATACCGGTTACGTAGGCGGGTTAAAGGAAATTCAGTACAAAAAACTGATGGCCGAAAAACCCGATTTCGCCGTTTACAACGCGGTTAAGGGTATGTTGCCCAAAAACAGCCTCGGACGTCAGATGATTAAAAAGCTCCGCGTTTACAAAGGTGCGGAACACAATCATCAGGCTCAACAGCCCGAAGAACTCAAGTTTTAATTGGAGGTAATCTACAATGGCTCAGAAAAAAACCGCTAAAAAGAAAGTTCAGTTCTGGGGCACCGGCCGCAGAAAGAAAGCTATCGCCCGCGTAAGAATTATCCCCGAAGGCGAAGGCAACATAGTCATCAATAAAAGAAGCATCGACGAGTATTTCGGTCTCGAAACTTTAAAACTTATCGTCCGTCAGCCCTTGGTTTTAACCAAAACGCTCGATAAGTACGATATAGCCGTTAACGTAACGGGCGGCGGATATACCGGCCAGGCCGGCGCAATCCGTCACGGCATAGCCAGAGCTCTTATCATAGCTCAGCCCGAACTCAGGGGCGAACTCAAAAAGGCAGGGTTCTTAACCCGTGACCCCCGCGCGAAAGAAAGGAAAAAACCCGGTCTCAAAAAAGCGCGCAGAGCTCCGCAGTTCAGCAAACGTTAACCTTTTGGGAATCATCGAACCGTCCGTTTATCGGGCGGTTTTGTTATTTTAAGGCTTTTTAGGTCCGCGCAGAGGCCGAAAAGGCGAAAAATAATATTTTTTACCGCATTTTATGAAACATTTTGTTTAATTTAATTGAATTCTGAAAACTGCTATGATATACTTATTATAGTTATATTAAGGCGGGAATGCCGCTTAAACGAAAAAATACAGTAAGTGAGGTTTTTATGGACAAGAAAACAGTTTTTATTACCGGTGCTTCCGGCTCTATGGGCAGCGAGGTTCTGAAACAGATTATGGCAACCAAAAAGTTCCGTTGCCGTATTCTTCTCAGGGATAAACCCACCAACCGCAAACTGGCAGCCAAACTTTTGAAAAACGCCGACGAAGGCGCTTTGGAAGTTGTTTTCGGCGACCTCGGAAACTATGACGATTGCGTTAAATGCGTATCCGACGCGGATTACGTATTACATATGGCCGCAATCATTCCTCCCGCGTCCGATCACAATCCCAAAGCCGCCGAAAAAGCAAACTTCTTCGGCACCAAAAATCTTGTCGACGCAATCAAGGCAAGCCCCCGCGCGGACGAAATCAAATTTGTCGAAACGGGTACCGTTGCCGAATACGGCAACCGCGACTACAAGCACCCCTGGGGCCGCGTAGGCGATCCTCTCGTTCCCAGCTGCTACGATTTTTACGCCATCACCAAGCTCAGAGGCGAAAGGTACGTTGTGGAAAGCGGGCTCAAAAACTGGGTATCTCTCCGTCAGTCGGGCATACTGTACGACAATATCATGAACAACAATATGGCGGACGGCCTTATGTTCCACACCTGCTACAACACTCCCATAGAGTGGGCTACCGCAAGGGACAGCGGCGTTATGCTGCGTAACCTCGTCGTATTCGACAGCGAAGGCACTCTTGACAAGAGCTTCTGGCGCAAGTGCTACAACATCGGTAACGGCGCCGGCACCCGCGTAACCGGTTACGACACACTGGACGAAGGCTTCAAGATGATGGGCTGCGAGGCAAAAGACATCTTCCGCCCGCATTGGAACGCTATGCGTAACTTCCACTGCATGTGGTATTACGACAGCGACAAACTCGAAGAATATCTGCATTTCAGAAGCGAAACCGCCGAACAGTTCTGGAAGAACCTCGGCAAGAAATGCTGGTACTTCAAGTTCGGTAAACCTTTCAAGGGCCTTATCCGCAAACTCGCTATCGAAAGACTGTTCAAGAGCAGCAACGCCCCCATGTACTGGATTAACCACAATATGGAAGGCCGCGTAAACGCTTTCTTCGGTTCTTACGACGAATGGAAGGCCATCCCCAGAGATTGGGATAAATTCCCGCTTCTGTGCAAAGGTCAGATTCCCGACGGTAAGGGCGGCATTAAGAAAATCGATTACGAAGATCTTAAAGACATTACCAAAGTCAAGGAAAAAGGTCTGCTTCTGTCGCACGGCTACGACGAGGATAAACCCGATGAGGAACTCGGTTACGAAGACTTCCAGCAGGCTGCCGAATTCAGAGGCGGCAAGTGCCTGACCAAAGACGCCGTTAAGGGCGATCTGTATACCAAAATCGAGTGGGAATGCCACGACGGTCACAAGTTCATGGCTTCTCCCTACGCCGTTCTTAAAGCCGGATTCTGGTGCCCCGAGTGCTGCCAGCCCACGCCTTGGAATTTCGACGCTCTTTCCAAAAAAGTTCCTTTCTTCGCGCAGATCTGGTACGACACCCACAGCCCCGAAGAAAACAACTTCTACGACGCCGATTGCTATAAGGATATATTAGAGGCCGACGCTAAAAACGGATAATGAGAAACTTCGATAGTAAGAAGGACCTGATTCTGGACGCTGCTCTTAAAGCTGCTATTCAAAAGGGCACGTCCAACGTCACGGTTCGAGAGGTTGCAAAGAGTGCCGGAGTAAACGTGGCTGCAATCAATTACTATTTTTCGTCCAAACATCAGATGCTTAAAAGCCTCGACAGGCTGTTCTGGGATAACTTCAACGAGGCTTTTAAGGAACTTGACCGCACGGACAAGGAAGCCGAAGAAAAACTTCTCGACTGGATGGTGGATGCGCTGAGTTACGCGGTTCATTATCCCGGCATCGTTGTGATTTTACGTGAAAAATTTGCTTCGCCCAAAACGGCGGAGGATATTGTTTACAGGGATAAACTGTATGAAAATATCGGCAAAGTAAGAAAACTGTTCAACGAAGTAGTCGGTTGCGACGAGGCCGACAAAAAGTTGTTTACGATGTTTTCTTCAGCGGTCTTATGGCCCTATCTCGCCTTGCCTTTCGTAATAGGGGAAGTTCCGAGTTTTGCCAGCCATAAGGAAATGTACGAATTTTGTAAATTTAATTTGGATTTTTATAAAAACAAAAATTTTGGAGGTAAATAATGGACGCAGCAGGCAAGAAAAAAGTCTTTATCTTCGGTGGTACCGGCTTTTTAGGTTATTATTCAACGTTAGAGTATTTAAGACAGGGTTGGAAAGTCGACACGATGAGCTTACCCGATATCCCCCTCGGCGATTGGTTCCCCAAAGAGGTAGGTGTTAAATACGGCGATTTGTTCAAAATGAGCTATGAAGAACTCAAAGAGGCTCTCGACGACAATTACGACGCTATGGTTTATGCCGTAGGTCCCGACGACAGAGTTGTTCCTCAGGCTCCCGCTTACAATTTCTTCTACGACAGACTGGTTACCGCATGCGGCGTGGTATTCAAGGCCGCAAGAGACGCAGGTATCCCCAAAGCCGTTCTGCTGAGCTCTTACTTCTGCTATTTCGACAGGACTCATCCCGAATGGCATCTGTCCGAGCATCACTGCTATATCCGCGTAAGAAACGAGCAGGCTGCCGAAATGATTAAAATCGGCGGGGACAAGATGGCGGTAGTAGTTCTCGAACTGCCTTACATATTCGGTTGCATGCCCGAAAGAATTCCCCTTTGGAAAGAAGTGTTCATCGACCGTTTCGCTAAGATGCCCGCTTATTTCTTCCCCACCGGCGGCACCACGATGATTCACGTTACCGGTATTGCCGAAGCTGTTTATGCCGGCACGGTTAACGGTAAGGGCGGCCACAAATATCCTATCGGTAACGTAAACGTCAAATACATGGATTGGCTCAAAATCATGAACGACGTAAGCGGCGAAAGGAAGAAGGTTCTGGGCGTTCCCACCTGGATGGCGGCTATCGGCGGATATTTTATAGACCGCAAATTCAAAAAAGAAGGCAGAGAAGGCGGCCTCGATCACGTTAAACTCATGAAAGACATTCAGAGCAGAGATTACTTCTATGACGCACAGGCCGTCTGGAAAGAACTCGGCTACGACGAACTGGGCTATAACGGCGGTATGGGCATTATCGAAGGTATTAAGGACACCATGCGTGCTTGTCTTCCCGAAAGGTATGACGAAAAAGGTAACCTTAAACCCGAATGGGTAATTCCCAAAGAGAAACTGCAATACAAAGGTCCCGTTTTCTAAAAACCTTACTGTAACATAAATAAACAAAGGCGACGCCCGGCGTCGCCTTGTTTAGATTATGGCGGAAAAATAAAGACCGTCACTATGACACGCGGATAATAAGCGAAAACCGCGAAACAAGGAGAAAGGGACGCGGTTTATTGTGAAAGCGGGCGTAAAAAGTCTGAATCTGCTGTTTGCCCGGCTGTAAGCGTCACTGCAAAGATTGCTTCGCTTAAAACAAATATTGTGTCATTTGTAACAGAAATACAGTCAAATTGTCGCACGATTTGACACATAAACATAGACGCGTAAATACGTAGTCGGCTTTTTCCCTGCGATTTTCTTTATTAATATATAAATAATTATATAATATTTAAAACAATATTAATATGCATGCGCTATGGGGCAAGTTCTCCGATTGCGGGTACGGACGGCGTCGGTCTGATTCGCAGCAGATAAGGCGGCACGATAATCAGCGTCAACGGAAACATAAAAAGCATACGCACAAAAGAATTATTAAAAGAGCGCTAACGTATTGCCGTTTGCGGGCTGGCAGTATACGGTGCCTTGCGACAAGCCCGAAAAACAGGCGCGGCGGCATACACGGGTAAGCGCTTGAAAAGGATTGCCTTTCCGTAAAGGCCGGAGAGTAAGTTTTAGCAACAGGACAGGGGAAGGACGGTAATCTTTTAAAATCCCGCGAAACACTATATTTTGCGGTCAAAAAATTTTTAACCACAATAATTTAATTTTTTAACCCCTTTTATTGAAATTTCCGTAAAAAAAGAGCCGAAATCGTTTGACAGATACCGTTTTATTTGGTATCCTTATGGGGCTGTTAATAAATTGGGATGATGCAGGAGGTTACTTGAAAGAGAAAATTTCTGCGGACAATTGTGCGATGTAATTCGCGCGACTAACTCTTTATTAAGCGGTTTGCCCGCTTTTTATTTAGAAAACGGCACGACACACACGGTTAAGTGTAAAGCATGCGCACTTCAACGTGCACGAGTTAGGAAAATTTTTGGAGGACACAAGAATGGCAGGACAAAAAATCAGAATCAAACTGAAAGCTTACGATCACATTTTAATCGACGTTTCCGCCGATAAAATAGTTGAAACCGTCAAGAGGACGGGCACCAAGGTGTCGGGTCCTATTCCCCTTCCCACCGAGAAGGAAATAGTTACCATTATCCGCTCGCCTCATAAAGACAAGGACAGCAGGGAACAGTTTGAACTCAGGACGCACAAACGTTTAATAGACATATACAGCCCCACGGCGAAAACGGTTGACAGCCTTATGAAGCTCGACCTTCCCGCCGGCGTTGATATAAGCATTAAACTGTAATACATTTTCGCAATATTTTGGAGGTGAACTTTATCTATGAATAAAGCAATCATTGGAAAGAAGCTCGGTATGAGCCAGATATTTGCGGCCGACGGTAAGGTTATTCCCGTTACCGTAGTTGAGGCAGGTCCCTGCCCGGTTACGCAGATAAAGACTAAGGACAAGGACGGTTACGAGGCCGTTCAGGTAGCCTTCGGTATCGTTAAAGAGAGAAACGTAAACAAACCCCTTCAGGGCCAGTTCAAGAAGGCGGGCGTAGCTCCCAAACGTTATCTTAAAGAACTCAAACTCAACATCGCGGATTATCAGCTCGGTCAGGAAATAAAATGCACCGTTTTCAGCGAAGGCGATCACGTTGACGTCGTAGGCACCACCAAGGGCCGTGGTTTTACGGGCGTTATACAGCGCTGGAATCAGGCGAGAGGACCTATGGCTCACGGTTCGGGCTATCACAGAGGAGTCGGTTCGATGAGCGCCAACTCCGACCCGTCGAGAGTTTTCAAGAACAAGAAGATGCCCGGTCAGTACGGCGCGGAACAGGTTACCATTCAGAACCTTGTCGTCGCCAGGGTAGACGAAGCCAGAAATCTGCTGCTTATCAAGGGCGGTATACCCGGCCCCCGCGGCGGAATGGTTATCATCAAGGAATCCATCAAGGGCTAATCTGAGGAGGAAACGAGACTATGGAATTACAAGTTTTAAATACGGCCGGCAAGAAAGTCGGGACAATCCAACTCAACGATCTGGTATTCAACACCGAATATAACGAAGCTCTTATTCATCAGGTTGTAGTAGCGCAGCTTGCCAATAAGAGACAGGGCACGAAGTCCACTCTTACGAGAACCGAAGTCCGCGGCGGCGGTATCAAACCTTACAGACAGAAAGGTACCGGTCGCGCCCGTCAGGGTTCTATCAGAGCTCCCCAGTACGTAAAGGGCGGCGTGGTATTCGCACCCAAGCCCCGCGATTTTTCGCAGAAAATCAACAAGTTCGCAAAACGTCAGGCATTGCTTTCCGCCGTTTCGCAGAAAATCAGGCAGGACGAAGTTATCATTCTTGACGATATTAAATTAAAAGAGGCTAAAACCAAGGAAGTAGCGACCATCCTCAAAAACCTCAAACTCGACAAATCCGCTCTGTTCGTGGTTGCCGAGGACGACAAGGACCTTCTGAGAGCGGCAAGCAACATTCCCCAGGTAGAGGTTATCAATGCCGACCTGCTTAACGTTTACGACGTTGTCAAGGTTGCCAAATGCGTTGTTACCAAGGCCGCAGCCGAGAAAATAGAGGAGGCTAACGTATAATGACTGCTTACGATATTATCATAAGACCCGTGCTTTCCGAAAAAAGTTACGACGGCATACAGTCCAAGAAGTACACCTTCGTTGTGGACAAAAACGCCAACAAAACTCAGATTAAAATGGCCGTCGAGGAAATCTTCAAGGTTAAAGTAGCAAAAGTCAACACCGCTAACGTAGAAGGCAAAATAAAGAGAATGGGCAGAAACCAGGGAAAAACCCCTTCTTACAAAAAGGCCGTCGTTCAACTGACTGCGGACAGCAAAGCAATCGAATTCTTCGAGAGCCTGGCTTAATAGGAGGAAAGGAAAATGGCTGAAAACATTAAGAAATACAAACCTACTTCTCCCGCACGCCGTTTTATGTCGGTATCCGCTTTCAACGAGCTGACCGGCGACAAGCCCGAAAGGAGCCTGTTAAAATCCATTAACAAGACGGGCGGCAGAAACGCTACCGGCAGAATTACCGTAAGGCACATCGGCGGCGGCAACAGGGTTAAATACAGAATAATCGATTTCAAGAGAAACAAGGAAAACATCCCCGCCAAGGTTGCAAGCATTCAGTACGATCCCAACCGCACGGCGAACATCGCGCTGCTTGTTTACGCGGACGGCGAAAAGAGATATATCCTCGCGCCTCTGGGGCTTAACGTGGGCGACACCGTAGTAAGCGGTAAGGACGCCGACATCAAAGTGGGCAACTGCCTGCCTTTGGAAAACATCCCCGTAGGTACGATGGTTCACAACATCGAGTTGCAACCCGGAAGGGGCGGCCAGATTGCGAGAGCTGCCGGCAACGCCGCACAGCTTATGGCAAAAGAAGGCAGATATGCCACGCTCAGGATGCCCAGCGGCGAAATGAGATACGTACTTGCCAGATGCAAAGCCACAATCGGTCAGGTAGGCAACCTCGATAACGCAAACGTTTCTTTGGGTAAAGCGGGCAGAAAACGTCACATGAACGTAAGACCTACCGTTCGCGGCGTTGTAATGAACCCCTGCGACCATCCTCACGGCGGCGGCGAAGGCAAGTCTCCTATCGGTATGCCTTCACCCGTTACTCCCTGGGGCAAACCCGCTCTCGGTTACAAGACCAGAAAGAAAAAGAACAAATCAAGCAAATTTATTATCAAGCGCGTGAACTAACGGAGGCACAGTATGAGTAGAAGTGTTAAAAAAGGACCTTTCGTCGAAGAAAGGCTGATTAAAAGAGTTATTGCTATGAACGAGAGCGGCGACAAAAAGCCCCTCAAAACCTGGTCGCGCGCATCCACGATTTTCCCCGAGATGGTAGGACACACCATCGCCGTTCACAACGGTAAAGTACACGTTCCCGTTTACATTACCGAGGACATGGTTGGTTGCAAGCTCGGAGAGTTCGCTCCCACTCGCACTTTCAGAGGCCACGCCGGCGAGAAGAGCAGCGGTAAATAGGAGGTTATCAAATGGCTACTAGAAGTAAACAAAAATCGTTGGCTCGCAAAGAGAACGCCGACAAGCGTCCCAAAGCTATCGCCAAATATATCAGAATTTCTCCTTACAAGGTAAGAGTTGTCCTGGACATCATCAGAGGTAAAGGGTACAACGAAGCCGTAGCTATCCTTGAGAATACTCCCAAGGCGGCAAGCGAAGTCGTGGTTAAGGTTCTTAATTCGGCTGCCGCTAACGCGGAAAACAACCTTAATATGAGCAAGAGCGATCTGTACGTTGCGGAAGCTTTCGCGGATCAGGGCCCCATTCTTAAAAGAATCAACCCCGTATCCAAGGGCAGAGCTCACAGAATCGACAAGCGCACAAGCCATATAACGGTTATCCTTGACACGGTGAAATAGGAGGTAAGAAAATGGGACAGAAAGTTAATCCGCACGGTTTAAGAGTAGGCATCATCAAAGGCTGGGACACCCAGTGGTATGCCAACAAGAAAGATTTTTCCGCAAACCTTATCGAAGACTATAACATCCGTAAGTTCCTGAAGGAAAAATACTATGCCTCCGCCATTTCGAGAATAACCATTGACAGAGCCGCAAACAAGGTTATCGTCAATATATTCACTTCGAGACCCGCCGTTCTTATCGGCAAGGCAGGAGCAGGCGTGGAAACCATGAAGAACGAAGTTCAGAAGTTCTGCAAGGACAGAGCGGTAAGCATCAACGTCATGGAAATCAAACGCCCCGACGTAGACGCTCAGCTGGTTGCCGAGAACATCGCCGCCCAGCTTGAAAAGAGAGCTTCTTTCAGAAGGTCCATGAAACAGGCTATGTCCCGTTCCATGAAGGCCGGCGCCAAGGGTATCAAGACCATGGTAAGCGGTCGTCTGGACGGCGCGGAAATAGCCAGAAGCGAAAGCTATCACGAGGGTTCCATTCCTCTTCAGACGCTCAGAGCCGATATAGATTACGGTTTTGCTGAGGCGCACACCACCTTTGGAGTTATCGGCGTCAAGTGCTGGATATACAAGGGCGAGGTGCTCGGTGGAAAAACTCCCAGAGAAGGAGGTAACGCATAATGTTAATGCCTAAAAGAGTTAAAAGAAGGCGTGTCTTCCGCGGAAGAATGAAAGGCAACGCCAACAAAGGTAATACCATAGCTTACGGCGAATACGGCCTTATGGCGCTCGAACCCGCTTGGATTACCTCCAATCAGATAGAAGCTGCCCGTGTAGCGATGACTCGTTACATCAAGAGAGGCGGTCAGGTTTGGGTGGACATATTCCCCCACAAGCCCGTAACCAAAAAGCCCGCCGAAACCCGTATGGGTAGCGGTAAAGGTTCTCCCGAATACTGGGTTGCGGTCGTTAAACCCCAGCGCATCCTGTTTGAAATGAGCGGCGTTTCGGAAGAAGTCGCCCGCGAAGCTCTCAGACTGGCTGCCAACAAACTGCCCATCAAGTGCAAGTTTGTCAAGAAGGAAACGGATAAAGAAGGCGGTGAACAATAATGAAAGCAAAACAACTTTTTGAACTTACAAACGAAGAACTCGAAGCCAAGTTAAAAGACCTTAAATCAGAATTGTTCAATCTGCGCTTCAAACACGCTACCAATCAGCTGACCAATCCCATGGTTCTCGTAAACTGCAAAAAGGATATCGCGAGAGTCAACACCATTTTGCGTCAGAGGGAACTCAACATTTCTGTCGAGCCCGTAAAGGCTAAATCGGCCGGCAGGGCTAAAAAGGCGAAGTAGGCCGGAGGTTTAATATGGAAAACAGAAATCTTAGAAAAAGCCGCGTCGGCATAGTCGTTTCGGACAAAATGGACAAGACCATCGTCGTCGCGATAGAACAGAGGGTTAAACATCCCCTTTACAAAAAAATCATCAAAAGAACCAAAAAACTCAAAGCTCACGACGAGCTTAACGAGTGCGGTATCGGCGATAAAGTTCTGGTTATAGAGACTCGTCCTTTAAGCAAGGACAAGTGCTGGAGACTGGAAAAAATAATCGAGAAAGCCAAATAGGAGGTCGGGACTTATGATTCAACCACAAACCATTTTAAAAGCAGCCGACAACACCGGCGCGAAAGAAATCATGTGTATCAGAGTTCTGGGCGGTTCTTTCAGAAAAAGCGGCAACATCGGCGACGTTATAGTTGCTTCCGTCAAGACGGCCACTCCCGGCGGCGTAGTTAAAAAAGGCGACGTCGTAAAGGCGGTTATCGTCAGGACGCACAAAGGTATCAGAAGAGCGGACGGTTCGCACATCAAGTTCGACGATAACGCGGCCGTTATAATCGATAATCAGAAGCAACCCAGAGGCACCCGTATCTTCGGGCCCATCGCAAGAGAACTGAGAGACAAAGACTACATGAAGATTATCTCTCTTGCTCCCGAAGTTCTGTAAGGAGGAGGCATCAATGGCTAAAATGAATGTTAAAAAAGGCGATAACGTAATGGTTATCACCGGTAAAGATAAGGGCAAGGCCGGCGAAGTTATGAAAGTTGACCCCGAAAGCGGAAGAATTATCGTAAGCGGCGTCAACGTAATTTCCAAGCACGTCAAACCCAGAAGCGCTCAGCAGAAGGGCGGCATCGTTAAAAGAGAAGGCACCATCGACGTTTCCAACGTCATGATTATCTGCCCCTCCTGCAACGAAGTAGTAAGAGTAGGCCACGCTTTCGAAGGCGAGGGCGACCAGCAAAAGAAAATCCGCGTATGCAAAAAGTGCGGAGCTTCTCTCGAGGCAGCCAAGAAGGTTACGGCCAAGAAAGCCGCTAAGGGCGTTGCCAAGAAGAAGGCTACCAAGTCCACCAAGAAGGACGCTGAATAATCGGAGGTATTTATGGCAGTAAAGAAAAATCAGGTTGCAAAAGAAGCTGCAACCGATGTAAAAGCGGACAGATACAGATTAAGAACCCGTTATAAGAACGAGGTCGTGCCCGCTCTGCAAAAGAAATTCAACTACGAAAACGTCAATCAGGTTCCCAAACTCGTAAAAATCGTGCTTAACATGGGACTCGGCGACGTTAAGGACAACAGCAAGAGCCTCAAACTCGCGGTTGACGAACTTCAGGCTATCGCGGGACAGAAACCCGTTATAACCAAGGCCAAGAAGAGCGTTGCCAACTTCAAGGTAAGACAGGGTATGGACGTAGGCGCGAAGGTTACGCTCCGCGGCGAAAGAATGTACGACTTCATGGACAAGTTCGTTTCCATCGCACTTCCCCGCGTCCGCGACTTCAAAGGCGTTTCCGCCAAGTCTTTCGACGGCAGAGGCAACTACGCCATGGGCGTTAAAGAACAACTTATCTTCCCCGAAATTTCTTACGACCAGGTTGAAAAGGTCAGAGGTTTCGACGTTTGTTTCGTAACCACCGCCAACACCGACGAGGAAGCGAGAGAACTTTTAAGGCTTATGGGCATGCCCTTTGCCAAATAGGAGGAAACAATATGGCTAAGAAAGCAATGATAAATAAACAACAAAGACCGGCGAAGTACTCCACCAGGGCTTACACCCGTTGTAAAATCTGTGGCAGACCTCACGCTGTTTTGAGAAAATACGGCATTTGCAGAATTTGCTTCCGCGAACTGGCTTACAAAGGTCAGATTCCCGGAGTGAAGAAGGCAAGCTGGTAAAAGGAGGACGCAAATATGGCTATGACTACCGATCCTATCGCCGATATGCTCACCCGTATCCGCAACGCTCTCGTGGCTAAGCACGAAGAAGTTGAAATTCCGGAATCCAAAATGAAGGTGGCTATCGCCAAAATCCTCGCAGACGAGGGTTATATACAAAGTTTTGAAGTTGTTCCCAGTCCCTTACAGCCTGCCGGCGAAGAGGCCAAGAAAGAACTTCAGGGCAGCATCAAAATCAAGCTCAAATATGCCGGTAAGAACTCTTCCGTTATAACCGGTCTTAAGAGAATAAGCAAACCCGGTCTCAGGGTTTACGCCAATACGGACAACATTCCTTCCGTTCTCAACGGCATGGGAATAGCTATACTTTCCACGTCCAAGGGCGTTCTGACGGATAAGCAGGCCAAAGCTGCCAACGTGGGCGGCGAAGTGCTGGCTTATATCTGGTAGGAGGTGCGCTATGTCAAGAATAGGAAGACTTCCCGTTAAAATTCCCGCAGGAGTAACCGTTTCTTTCGCGGACGATACTCTTACCGTCAAAGGCGCGCTCGGCACGCTCACTCAGAAAGTGGACTCCAAAATCTCCGTTGAGGTAAAAGGCGACGAAGTGCTGTTCACCAGAGCTTCCGACAGCAAGCCCGTAAAGGCTTTGCACGGACTGTACCGCGCCATCTGCCAGAACATGGTAAACGGCGTTTCCAAGGGATTTACCAAAACCTTGGTTATCGCGGGCGTAGGTTACAAGGCTCAGAAGCAGGGTAACAAACTCGTTCTCGGTTTAGGTTTCAGCCATCCCGTTGAGGTTACCGAGCCCGCAGGCATCACTTTCGAGGTTACTTCTCCCACCGAAGTAGTGGTTAAAGGCGCCGACAAAGTTGCCGTAGGTCAGTGCGCAGCAAGCATCAAAGCTATCAAGAAGGTCGAGCCCTATCACGGTTACGGCATCCACTACAAAGACGAAGTCGTAATCCGCAAGGAAGGCAAGACTGCCGGTAAATAAAGGAGGGCGTTAAGGTATGATTAATAAGAAAGATAAGAATGCCGACAGAGTCGCTAGGCATCAGAGAGTAAGGAAAAAGGTGTCCGGCACTGCCAGCAAGCCCCGTTTCGACGTTTACAGAAGCAATCAGCACATTTACGTGCAGGTTATCGACGACGAAGCCGGCAGGACGCTTGTTGCCGCAAGCACGGTAGAAAAGGACATTATTGCCAAAATCAGCGGAAAATCCAAGAGTGAGGCTGCCGAAATAGTAGGCGAAGCCGCCGCTAAAAAGGCTTTGGCCGCGGGTATTACCGAAGTGGTTTTCGACCGTGGCGGTTACATCTATACCGGACGCGTTGCCAAGGTTGCAGACGGCGCCAGAAAAGCCGGTCTCAAATTCTAGGAGGTGCAGTATGGCAAGAAGAGACGATAAATTCGCTAAAGAAAGAGAAAATAACGAACCCGAACTTATCAAAAAGCTGGTATGCGTAAACCGCGTTACCAAGGTTGTTAAGGGCGGACGCAACATGCGCTTTGCAGCACTCGTTGTCGTAGGCGACGGTGCGGGCAGCGTAGGCGTAGGCACCGGCAAGGCGGCCGAAGTTCCCGAGGCTATCGAAAAGGCCACTCAGGCGGCCAAAAGAGTTATGGCAAAAGTTTCCCTGGAAGGAACGACCATACCTCACAGAGTAACCGGCGTATTCGGAAGAGGTCAGGTTCTGCTGATGCCCGCCGAAGAAGGTACCGGCGTTATCGCCGGCGGTCCCGTACGTGCCGTACTCGAAGCCGTTGGCGTTAAGGATATAAGGACTAAATCTTTGGGTTCGCAAACTCCCGTAAACTGCGTTCGCGCTACCGTTAACGGGTTAAAACAGCTTCGTACAATCGACGAAATAGCCGCGCTCAGGGGCAAGTCGGTTGACGAAATCAGATAGGAGGGCCCGACAATGTTGAAAATTACTTTGGTTAAAAGCACCGTTGGCCGTCTCGAAAAGCAGAAGGCTACCGTCGAAGCTCTCGGTTTAAAGAAAATCGGTCAGTCCAAACTCCATAAGGACACCCCTGTTACCAGAGGTATGATTAAGGTTGTTTCTCACCTGGTCAAGGTTGAGGAAGTCAGCGAGGAGGCTTAATATGAAATTACACAATATGCAACCCGCCGAAGGCAGCAACACTTCTCCCAAGAGATTAGGCAGAGGTATCGGCTCCGGTCTGGGCAAAACAAGCGGTAAAGGTCATAAAGGTCAATGGGCCAGAAGCGGCGGCGGCGTACGTCCCGGCTTCGAAGGCGGACAGATGCCCCTTACCAGAAGACTTCCCAAGAAAGGTTTCACCAATATGTTCAAGAAGGAGTACTCCACCGTTAACGTAGGCGCTTTGAACGATTTCGAAGACGGCACCGTTATCGATCTGGATATGCTCTACGAAACCAGAGTTATAGGTAAGAGATTACCTTACGGCTTGAAGGTTCTCGGCGACGGCGAGCTTACCAAGCAGCTGACCGTCAAGGCCAACAAGTTTACTCCGTCCGCTATCGAAAAAATCGAAAAGGCAGGCGGCAAAGCAGAGGTATTGTAATAATGTTTGAAACCTTAAAGAACGCTTTTGCCACAAAGGAAATAAGAATTAAGATTTTTGCCACGCTGGGATTACTGCTTGCGTACAGGCTGGGTTGCTTCATACCCATTCCCGGTTTCGACGTAACGGCCTTGAAAGAAATGACCGCCGAAAGCGAATTCTTATCCCTGTTATCCACGATAACGGGCGGTTCGCTTTCGCAGGGCACGCTGTTTGCGCTGGGCATCATTCCCTTCATCAACGCCTTCATTATAATGCAGTTGCTGACTCTTATTATCCCTAAGCTCGAAAAGCTTTCCAAAGAGGGCGGCGAAGAGGGCAGAGCCAAAATTACGCAGATTACGCGTTACGTTGCGCTCGGTCTTGCAGCTGTACAGGCCGTTGGAATTATGATAAGCTGGAACAATTCCGGCATAATACTTCCCACTTTCGGTCAAAACTGGGTTACCATAGTCTTTGCCACGATTATTCTTGTCGGCGGCAGCGTGCTTGTCATGTGGCTCAGCGAAAGAATTACCGAATACGGTATCGGAAACGGTACTTCGCTTATAATCTTTATAGGTATTCTTTCCACCGCTGCGGCCAGCTTGCCCGCAACCTTCGATTACATCGGCAACGACGTTAACCTTATATGGAACCTTATAGGCTTTCTGATTATCGTATTTCTCATATTCGTGCTTATCGTATTCGTCGACGGCGCGGAGAGAAGAATTACCGTTCAGTACGCCAAACAGGTCAAAGGCAACAAGATGTACGGCGGTCAGACCACGCATATCCCCATCAGGGTTAACTCCTCGGGCGTCATGCCCATAATATTCGCTTCGGCGTTTATGAGTTTCCCCTCGATGATAATGCAGATGTTCGGTTGGGAAACCTCCGGATTCGGAGTATGGTATCTTACCTATCTCACGCCCTTCGGCAATAACGCCATAGGTTCGGTGGTATATTACCTCTTTATGGTTTTACTGATTATCTTCTTTGCGTATTTCTACGCTCAGATTCAGTTTAACCCCGAAGACGTAAGCAGGAACATTCAGCAATACGGCGGGTTCCTGCCCGGTATCCGTCCCGGCAAGCCCACCAGCGATTACCTTAAAAAAATCAGTAACCGCATTACGCTGTTCGGCGCGATATTCCTCGGCTTCATTGCCGTTGTCCCGACCTTCCTGTTCGACCTTATCGGCAGCTCGATAGGGCTGGCAAGCGCCTTCTCGGCAACGGGACTGCTGATTGTAGTAAGCGTTGCGCTCGAGTTCAACAAGCAGTTGGAAGCACAGATTATGATGCGCCACTACAAAGGCTTTTTGAAATAAGATATGAAAAAAATAATACTTCTGGGCGCGCCGGGAGCAGGAAAGGGCTCCCAGGCGGCCAAGATATCCGAAAAATACAATATTCCGCACATTTCGACGGGCGATATTTTCAGAAAGAATATCAAGGAGCAGACGCCGCTCGGTAACCTCGCAAAGAGTTATATCGACAAAGGTCAGCTCGTGCCCGACGACGTCGTAATAGGGCTTGTGGAAAGCCGCCTTAAAGAATCCGACTGCGCAAACGGTTACATTCTCGACGGATTTCCCCGCACTATTCCGCAGGCGGAGGCTCTTGACAAGGTGGCCGACGTAAACGTCGTTATCAACCTTGACGTTCCTTTCGATATCATTACCGAAAGGCTGACGGGCAGAAGAGTTTGTATTTGCGGCGCGACCTATCATGTTTCCTCCCATCCCGGCGACACCTGCGACAGGTGCGGTAAAAAACTTATCGTCCGCGACGACGACAAGCCCGAAACCGTCAAAGAGCGTTTGCAGGTCTATCTCAGGCAGACCGAGCCCCTTATCGATTATTACAGAAACAAGGGCCTCGTACGCGACGTGAAAGGCAGGGATACGGTAGAGCAGACCTTCGCCGACGTGGTTGAGGTTTTGGACAAAATATGATAAACTTAAAAAGCAATTCCGAAATCGAAAGGATGCGCGAAGCAGGCAAAATCGTGCGCGATACGCTGCTTCTTATGGAAACGCTTGTCAAACCGGGCGTAACCACAAAAGAGCTTGACAGGGCGGCATACAAATATATAACCTCCTGCAAAGCGACGCCTTCCTTTCTGAACTATAACGGATACCCCGCAAGCATCTGCGCGTCAATCGACGAAGAGGTCGTCCACGGCATTCCTTCGGGAAGACGCATAGAGGAAGGCCAGATAGTCAGCATAGACGTAGGCGCTTGTATCGGCGGATTTCACGGCGACGCGGCAAGGACTTTTGCGGCGGGCCGGGTAAGTCCGCTGAAAGAAAAACTCATGAAGGTTACCGAGCAAAGTTTCTTTAAAGGAATAGAGCAGTTCAAAGAGGGTAACCGACTGGGAGACATTTCCGCCGCCGTACAGCAATACGCCGAGGCAAACGGCTTTTCCGTAGTCCGCGCGTTGGTAGGCCACGGTATAGGAAGAAAAATGCACGAAGATCCGGCCGTTCCCAATTACGGCATGCCGGGCAGAGGCCTGCGGCTGGAAAAGGGACTTGTGCTTGCTATCGAACCCATGATAAACGCGGGCACTTACGAGGTTGCTCAGCTCGAAGACGGCTGGACCATAGTGACCGAGGACGATATGCCGTCGGCGCATTACGAAAACACCGTCGCTCTTACCGAAAACGGCCTTGAAATACTTACGTTATAAGGAGTTATGATGAATATCGGGATAGGTTCGGTTGTGCTTTCCACGGCAGGCAGAGACAAAGGCAGATTTTTTCTGGTCGTCGCTATTGTGGACGACAAGTACGTAAAAATCGCCGACGGCGAACTCCGCCCGCAGGAAAAAGCAAAACTCAAAAAAATAAAACACTTGAAATTCAACGGCGACGTCATTGAAAAAATCGCTCAGAAGATTTTAACCGATAAACAGGTGTTCGACGCTGAGATACGCAGCGCCCTGAGAGTTTATAACGAGCAAAATTAACGGAGGATTGTTTGTGTCTAAAAGCGATGTTATCGAGGTAGAAGGAAAAGTTATCGAAGTGCTGCCCAGCGCCGCGTTCAAAGTGCAGCTGGCAAACGGCAAGGTAGTTACCACCTATCTGTCGGGCAAACTCAGAATGAATTATATAAAAATTTTGGAAGGGGACAAGGTTACCATCGAAATGAGTCCTTACGACCTTACCAAAGGCAGAATTATCTGGAGAAGTAAAAATTAACACACTCGGAGGTATATTATGAAAGTCAGACCGTCTGTTAAGCCCATGTGCGACAAATGCAAGGTCATCAAAAGAAACGGCAGGGTTATGGTTATTTGCAGCAAGTACAAAAACCATAAACAAAGACAGGGCTAATCACCCTTTGTATTAGGATAGTTTTTCGCAAGTTAAGGGCGGCTGGTTGTCGTTACATTCCGAATTTCAAACGACAATATCCTGAAAGCGATTAATATATTTACTAAAATTAACACAATTTTATGGAGGTAGCTTAATGGCACGTATTGCTGGTGTAGATTTGCCACGTGAAAAAAGAGTGGAAATCGGCCTTACTTATATATATGGTATTGGCCGTCCTACCGCAAACAAAATTTTGGAAACCACGGGAATCAGCCCTGATGTTCGCGTTAAGGATTTAACCGAAGAGCAGGTCAGCTTGCTTCGTGATTACATTGAAAAAGAGCTCCACGTCGAAGGCGACCTGAAACGTGAAGTTATGATGAACATCAAAAGACTTATGGAAATCGGCTGTTACAGAGGTGTCAGACACCGTAAGGGTCTGCCCGTAAGAGGCCAGAGCACTAAACAGAACGCAAGAACCAGAAAAGGTCCCAAGCGCACGGTTAGTCGCAGCAAGAAGAAATAGGAGGTTGACTTATGGCCGGTAAAAGAACTATCAGAAGACGTAAGGATATCAAGCGCGTCGAGAAAGGCGCTTGCCATATTCACGCATCGTTTAACAACACCATCGTAACGATTACCGATACCCAAGGTAATACTATTTCTTGGTCGAGCGCCGGCAAGCTGGGGCTCAGAGGCAGCAGAAAATCCACTCCTTTTGCGGCTCAGATGGTTGCAGAAGACGCGGCTAAGGTTGCTTACGACCAAGGTCTCAGGACCGTAGAAGTTTACGTAAAAGGCCCCGGTCAAGGCAGAGAGTCCGCTATCAGGGCTATGGCTAACGTAGGACTGGAAGTTACCCTTATCAAAGACGTTTCTCCCATTCCGCACAACGGTTGCCGTCCCCCCAAACGCAGAAGGTTATAGGAGGTATTTGAGTTATGGCTAAATATACAGGCGCAGATTGCAGATTGTGCCGCAGAGAAGGATGCAAATTATTCCTCAAAGGTGAAAAATGTTATTCCGCCAAGTGCACCTTGGCTAAACGTCCTCAGGCTCCCGGTCAACACGGCACCGGCAGAAAAAAAGCCTCGGGTTACGCTATACAGCTCCGTGAAAAGCAGAAGGCCAAAAGAGCTTACGGCATTTTGGAAAAGCAGTTCAAAATGTATTACGATATGGCCGAAAAACAGAGAGGCGTTACCGGTGAAAATATGCTTATTTTAATCGAACGCAGGCTCGACAACGTAGTTTACCGCCTCGGTCTCGGTTCTTCCAGAGCCATGGCCAGACAGATCGTAAACCACGGTCACATCACGGTTAACGGGAAAAACGTTAATATTCCCTCTTACCTCGTTAAGGCAGGGGACGTAGTCGCCGTTAAATCCACTAAGGTTGACAAACCCGTTTTCGCCGACATCAAGGCCGGCAACGTAAAAGTCAATCTGCCCGAATGGCTCAGCTTCGACGCCGCCACCCTCACCGGTAAGGTTGAAAAGCTGCCCGCAAGAAGCGATATCGACCTCACCATCCAAGAGCACCTCATCGTTGAGTTGTACTCTAAATAATTTGCCTAGCGCAAGTTGAGTTATAGGAGGAACTTTTTCTATGATGGAAATGAAAAGACCCAAAATTACCTACGAAGAGAACGAGGCCAAAAACGTAGCCACTTTCGTCGTAGAGCCCCTTGAAAGAGGTTTCGGCACTACGCTCGGCAACAGCCTCAGAAGGATTCTGCTTTCCGCTTTGCCGGGAGCCGCGCCCGTAGGTATCCGTATAGCTGGCGTCCAGCACGAATTCAGCACTATCCCCGGCGTAAGGGAAGACGTTACCGAAATCATCCTCAACATCAAGGGACTGGCTGTTAAAATTCACGCTTCGGGCGACAAACCCACCCGTAAAGAACTTACTCTTTACAAGGATACCGAAGGCCCTGTTTACGCAGGTGATATAGATATTCCTTCCGACGTGGAAATACTTAACCCCGATATGTATATCTGCAACCTCGAAGAGGGCGCCGTGCTCGATATGCAGATCTCGGTAGACACCGGCAGAGGTTACGTTTCCGCCGACAAGAACAAGGACAGCAAAGCTCCTATCGGTTATATCCCCGTAGACTCCATCTTTACCCCCGTGGAAATGGCCAACTACACCGTTGAAAGCACCCGTGTGGAACAGAGCATCGACTTTGACAAGCTGACCATGGAAGTAAGGACAAACGGCACCGTTTCCGCTAAGGAAATTACCAGCCTCGCGGCAAAAATCATGAACGACCACGTACGTCTGTTCGTTGAGCTCGTCGACAATATGTCGGGTATCGATATTCTGGTAAACCAGGACGACGACAAACAGCAGAAAGTGCTTGAAATGAGCATCGAAGACCTCGACCTCTCCGTACGTTCGTATAACTGCCTGAGGCGCGCGGGTATCAATACCGTCGACGATTTGACCAAAAAGTCGGAAGAAGATATGCTTAAGGTAAGAAACCTCGGCAGAAAGTCTTTGGAAGAAGTTATCAAAAAACTGCAAGATTTAGGCTTGGATTTGCGCAATAAAGACGAGTAAGGAGATTTAAATATATGGAACCCAAAAAATTAGGAAGACCTACCGACCAGCGTCTGGCAGTCCTGTACAATCAGGCTTCCGAACTGCTTTGGTACGGTAAAATAGAAACCACTGTTGACAGAGCAAAATCCGTAAGAAGAATTGCCGAGAGAATGCTTACTCTGGCCATAAACACTTACGAAGACACGGTTACCGTCAAAAAGGAAAAGACCAACCTCAAAGGCGAAAAGGTAAGCGTCGACTTTACCAACGACGGTCCCAAGAAACTTGCCGCGCGTCGCAGGATGATGGCAAAACTCAGAGACATTCAGGAAGTTAAGGCCGAGAAGGAATCCAAGGCCGCTTTCAAGGCACGTACGGCCGACATCAATCATCCCCTGATTGAGAAGATGTTCAACGAATATGCCCCCAAATACGCCGAAAGAAACCGTCAGAACGGACAGGGCGGCGGCTACACCAGGATAATCAAAACCGGCACGAGAAGAGGCGATAACGCCGAAATGTGCATACTTCAGCTTATCTGAGGAAGTCAATTTCAAAACGGCTCGACAGAGCCGTTTTTTTATACCTTTTTTATACCTTTTCATAATGAGTGCAACTTTTTGACAGGGCTTGCCTTTGTCGGGTTATATTGCGCCCCCGGGTAAAATATACTATATTGTCCGTATCAAGGGGGTAGTTATGAAAGAGGAGCTGACAGACAGAACTTTACGAGAAGCCGAGTACATCGCCGAAAACCGGAGTACGGTAAGAGAGACCGCAAAGGCCATGGGAATTTCCAAAAGCACCCTGCATGCCGATATAACAAAAAGACTTAAACATATCGACAGTTCTCTGTACGACGAAGTTGCCGGAATACTTCGGTACAACTTTTCGGTAAGACACATAAGAGGCGGGGAGGCGACTCAGCACAAGTACAGGCTGAAAGCCGAAGCAGCAGCAGACATAACAGATAAAAACGCCGATTAACCGGCGTTTTTATCTGTTTAAAAGCGGTATTTTGCTATTTATCTAATTTCAGTTCAGGCCAGAGATTGTTGCGTTCGGGATGCTTTATTGCGCCCAGCACGCGCTCCCTGATAAAAGGTATTTCTTTGGAAACGGTTTTTATCATGCCGTTTACGTACTCGCGCTGAGTATGCTTGTCCGCAGGACACGGATTTTTAAGTACGGGAAGTTCCAGTCTGTTAACTACGCCTTTTAAATCCTTTTCCCATACGTAGATAAAAGGCCGTATGAGGCCCATTTCGGAGCGGTCCATATATGCCGTGGGAGCAAACGTAGACAGTCGTCCCTCGTAAAACAGCGACAGGAAAAATGTCTGTATCACGTCGTCGGCGTGGTGGCCGAGAGCTATTTTATTCGCGCCTATTTCTTTAGCCTGGTTATTAAGGGCGCCTCTGCGCATTTTGCTGCACAGCGAACAGGGGTTTTCTTCCTTTCGCGCCTCGAACAGAATTTCGGCTATATCGGTTTTTACGACGCTGTAATAAAGGCCCAGTTCCTGCTCGATGTAATTTTGGAGTTTAAGGGCTTGCGATTGGTCGGTATCGGCAAAGCCCATATCTATCCGCACGGCCGAAAGAGTGAATTTCTGAGGAGAAAAGCGTCTGTACGCCGAAAGTGCGGCGGCGAGAGCAAGGCTGTCTTTTCCGCCCGATACGCCTACCGCGATATGGTCGCCTTCCTCTATCATATTGAAATCCGTTATGGCGCGACGCATCGTGCCGAGTAATTTCTGCATATTCCCACCTCTTCGGATAATATACTATTTTACAGGACTATGAACATTTTGACAAGCGTTTCGGCCAGCGGCTTTACCGACAGAATCATCCTGTTTTTAAAAGATATCGTGTCCGACGAATATCTTCTGCTTTTCATAATATCGATGTTGCCTTTTTCCGAAATGAGAGGGGCGGTAATACTGTCCGCGGGTATGGACGTAAACGCTTTGGCCGCGCTGTTCGTATGCTGGGCGGGTTCGAGTCTGGTATGCCTTCCGATTATGGCGGTGTTTACTCCCGCGGTCAGGGCGATGAAAAAAAGAAAGTTTTTCGCGGGGCTTGCGGAGAAAGCGCAAAGTACGGTTGCAGGCAAAGCCTCCGCTCTTTCGGGACGAGAGGGATTTCTGCCTCTTATGCTGTTTGTGGCCGTGCCTCTTCCCATGACGGGGGTATGGGCCGGTTCGGCCATAGCCGCTTTTTTGGGCGTCGGGTATAAAAAAGCGGTGGCAGCCGTTGCAACGGGCAATCTTATCGCGACGGGACTTGTGCTTTTGCTGAGCGCTCTGTTTAAAGACTATACGGATTTATTGTTACTCGCGCTCACGATTGCCGTTGTATTCGGAATACTTCTGTCGGTATACCGAAGTTTGGGCAAAAACAAAAAGGACGGCTAGATGCCGTCCTTTTCTGAAAGCCTTGATAATTACGCTTTGCCTGCGCAACCGAGTACGTTTATGAGTTTATGACGTACGATTTCCCTGATGGCCGTTCTCGCGTCGCCGAGATACTGTCTGGGGTCGAAGTGAGAGGGGTTAAGGGCAAAGTGCTCGCGTACTGCTGCCGTGCAGGCCATTCTGAGGTCGCTGTCGATATTGATTTTGCAAACGGCCATGGTAGCCGCCTGACGGAGCATTTCCTCGGGGATACCGATAGCGTTGGGCATCTGTCCGCCGTATTTGTTGATTTTTTCCACAAACTGCTGCGGAACGGAAGACGCGCCGTGCAGAACGATGGGGAAGCCGGGAATCCTCTTGGCTACTTCTTCGAGAATATCGAAGCGGAGCTGAGGTTTTGTACCGGGTTTGAATTTGTATGCGCCGTGGCTGGTGCCTATGGCTATGGCGAGGCTGTCTACGCCCGTTTTGGAAACGAATTCCTCAACCTGATCGGGATCGGTATAAGCGGCGTCTTTCTCGGCTACGTTTACGGCGTCTTCTATACCTGCGAGACGGCCGAGTTCGGCTTCAACGACAACGCCTTTATCGTGAGCGTATTTAACTACTTCCTTTGTAATTTTGATATTTTCGTTGAAACTGTGGTGCGAGGCGTCAATCATAACCGAAGTAAAACCGCCGTCGATGGAATCTTTGCACAGCTCGAAGCTGTCGCCGTGATCAAGGTGCAGGCAGATGGGGATATCGGACTCGATAACCGCGGCCTCAACCATTTTCCTGAGATAGGTGGGGTTGGCATATTTTCTTGCGCCTGCGGAAACTTGCAGAATAAGGGGAGCCTTTTCCTGATTGGCGGCTTCCACGATACCCTGAATGATTTCCATATTGTTTACGTTGAAAGCGCCGATGGCGTAACCGCCTTCGTAAGCCTTTTTAAACATATCGGTACTGGTAACTAATGGCATAATAAACCTCCGTAAATTTGTTACTTTTCAGCATTGAGTACATTATATAATAAAAAGCCGTAAAACGCTAGTCTTTTTCACAAATAAAAAATAAAAAATTGCCCGTGCCGACAGCGCTTTGCAAGGCTATAATAATTGAGATTTGCAAAATAATAGTATATAATATATGATTGATAAAGAAAACAGGGAGGACAGCATATGTACGACCAAAGACAGCTCATACTTGCCCGCAATCTGGTTAATTACAGTTGCTCGGTCAAGAAGGGCGAAAAGGTATGGATAGACGCTTACGGCGTGGATTCGGCTTTTACCGCGCTGCTGGTAGAAGAAGTATATAAGGCGGGGGGCTGGCCCTTCGTATTTATACGCGACAACAGGGTGGACAGAGTATGGAGAAGGGGGGCGTCCGACGAACAGATCAGGTTTCTGGCGGCCCGCGACAAAGCTCTTATGGCGGAAATGGACGCCTATATCGGCGTGCGCGGCGGACAGAACGGTTACGAACTTTCGGACGTTTCCGACGACAGGACAAACGCGTATACGAGCCTGTATTCTCACCCGGTGCACCACGAGGAAAGAGTGGCCAAAACCAAATGGGTAGTTCTCCGCTACCCCACAGAGGGCATGAGTCAGCTGTCAGGCATGAGCACCGAAGCCTTCGAGGATTTCTATTTCGACGTGTGCAATCTCGATTACGCCAGAATGGACAAAGCTATGGATCCGCTGGTTGAACTGATGAATAAGACCGATAAAGTGCATATTTTGGCAAAAGACACCGATCTGACCTTTTCCATAAAAGGCATCGGAGCGGTGAAATGCTCGGGCCTGAGAAATATTCCCGACGGCGAGGTTTATACCGCCCCCGTAAAAGACAGCGTCAACGGAACGATTTCCTACAACGTACCGTCTATAGAAAACGGTTTCAGATACGAGAACGTACGACTCACTTTTAAAAACGGCAGAATAGTTGAGGCTACCGCCAACAACACGTCGGGCGCCAACGCCATATTCGATACCGACGAGGGCGCACGCTACGTTGGTGAATTCGCGTTAGGCGTAAACCCCTATATCAAAAAGGCGATGGGGGATATTCTGTTCGACGAAAAGATCAGCGGCTCCATACATTTTACCCCCGGATGCTGCTACGACGACGCCTTTAACGGCAACCGTTCGGCCGTGCACTGGGACCTTGTTCTGGTACAGACGCCCGAATTCGGCGGCGGCGAAATATACTTCGACGGAAAACTCGTCAGAAAAGACGGCCGTTTCGTCCTTGACGAACTGGCCGGCCTCAATCCCGAAAATCTCAAATAGCAGGGCGGATTTATGCCGCAATATGACGCTTTATATATTTTATTTTAATTTTATGCTTAAAACGCTTGTTAAAAATTTGTTTTGAGAGTAAAATATACTAAGCCGATATCATTAAGGCGCTTTTAATCGAAATACAATATTTGGAGGAATATATCTATTATGGCTAAAAATGTTAGAGTTGCTATCAACGGCTTCGGAAGAATCGGCCGTCTCGCTTTCAGACAAATGTTCGGTGCCGAGGGGTACGAGGTTGTCGCTATTAACGATTTGACCAGCCCCAAAGTTCTTGCCCATCTTCTGAAGTACGACTCTTCGCAGGGCAGATACGCTCTTTGCGACAAGGTTACCGCGGGCGAAGATTCCATCACCGTCGACGGAAAGGAAATTAAAATTTACGCTATGGCTAAGGCCGAAGAACTGCCCTGGGGCGAAATCGGCGTTGACGTAGTTCTCGAATGCACCGGCTTCTATACCTCCAAGGAAAAGGCCAGCGCTCACATCAAGGCCGGCGCAAAGAAAGTCGTTATCTCCGCACCCGCAGGCAACGATCTTCCCACTATCGTTTACAACGTAAACCATAACACGCTCAAAGCCGACGACACCGTTATTTCGGCTGCTTCCTGCACCACCAACTGCCTGGCTCCCATGGCCAAAGCGCTTAACGACCTGGCTCCCATCAAATCGGGTATCATGAGCACCATTCACGCTTACACCGGCGACCAGATGACTCTGGACGGACCTCAAAGAAAGGGCGACCTCAGAAGGTCCCGTGCCGCCGCAGTGAACATCGTTCCCAACTCCACCGGCGCGGCAAAGGCTATCGGCCTCGTTATTCCCGAGCTCAACGGCAAACTCATCGGTTCGGCTCAGCGCGTTCCCACCGCTACCGGCTCCACCACCATTCTTGTTGCCGTAGTAGAAGGTAACGTAACCAAAGAACAGATCAATGCCGCCATGAAAGCCGCAGCTACCGAATCCTTCGGTTACAACGAGGACGAAATCGTAAGCAGCGACATTATCGGTATCCGTTACGGCAGCCTGTTCGACGCTACTCAGACTATGGTTGCTCCCATGGACAACGGCTGCACTCAGGTTCAGGTAGTTTCCTGGTACGATAACGAGAACAGCTATACCAGCCAGATGGTAAGGACCATCAAATACTTTGCAGAACTCAAATAATTAAAGCCTTAATTTGCGCCCCGGATATGCCGGGGCGCTTTTTTTATGCATAAAATACGGCAAATTATGCATTATACACAGTTTTATGCACAGGACATTATATTTATATAATAAAGTCAAAATTTTATGCAAAAAACTATGAATAAATATAAATAAACGCTTGACTTGATTTTCAGTTAGTGATAATATTAATGCAATATTAACGGTCGGAGGTTACTTATGGCTGACAAAAAGTTTAAAAAAATAGTTCTGGCATATTCGGGAGGGCTTGATACTTCCATTATTATTCCCTGGCTTAAAGAGAATTACGATAATCCCGAAATCATCGCGGTAAGCGGCGACGTGGGACAGGGGACCGAACTCGACGGCCTCGAAGAAAAGGCCATCAAAACGGGAGCCAGCAAACTTTATATCGAGGATCTGAAAGAGGAGTTTATTCAGGATTACGTATATCCCACGCTCAAAGCGGGCGCGAAATACGAAAACGATTATCTTCTCGGTACTGCGTTCGCGCGGCCCATAATAGCCAAACGAATTGTAGAGATAGCCAAAAAGGAAGGCGCCGACGCGATATGTCACGGTTGCACCGGTAAGGGTAACGATCAGGTGAGGTTCGAGCTTACCATCAAGGCCTTCGCTCCCGAAATGGGCATAATCGCTCCGTGGAGAATTTGGGACATCAAGTCGCGCGATGAGGAAATCGACTATGCCGAAGCTCATAACGTGCCTCTTAAAATAAACAGGGAAACCAATTACAGCAAGGATAAAAACCTCTGGCATCTCTCTCACGAGGGGCTAGATCTCGAAAATCCCGCAAACGAACCCGATTACAAAAAACCCGGCTTTCTCGAAATGGGCGTCTGTCCCGAACTTGCGCCCGACAAGCCCGCTTACGTGACCATAGGTTTTGAAAAGGGCGTGCCGGTTACGCTGGACGGTAAAAAACTGACCGGCGTCGAAATGGTATCCGCTCTTAACAAGATAGGCGGAGAAAACGGCATCGGTATTGCGGATATAGTGGAAAACAGACTTGTAGGCATGAAATCAAGAGGCGTTTACGAAACTCCCGGCGGCACTATTCTTTACCGCGCGCACGAGGTGCTGGAAACGCTATGCCTCGACAGGGATACTCAGCACTACAAACACCTTGTCGCCGCTCAGTTTGCCGAGCTCGTATACTTCGGCAAATGGTTTACTCCTTTAAGAGAAGCCATTTCGGCTTTTGTGGACAAGACTCAGGAAAAGGTTACCGGCGAGGTCAGACTCAAACTGTATAAAGGCAACATCATCAACGCGGGCGTAACTTCTCCTTATTCGCTGTACGACGAGGAAATCGCCACTTTCAACGAGGACGAAGTTTACAATCAGATGGACAGCCAGGGCTTTATCAATCTGTTCGGTCTGCCCCTCAAAGTGCAGGCGACGGTAAACAAAAAGAATTCCAAATAACGGAGCGTATTTATGGATAAAATGTGGGCGGGACGCTTTTTAAAAGAACTCAGCAGCGATACCAATGATTTCAACAGTTCGATAGCCGTGGACAGCAGAATGTATGCCGAAGATATCCGCGGCAGCATCGCCCACGCTCTTATGCTGGGCGCGAAGGGCATTATTCCCGAAAAAGACAGCCTTGCCATAATCCGCACACTTAAAGAGATAGAGGAAGGTATTGAAAACGGCACCGTGAAAATAGACGCCGCGGCCGAGGACATACATATGTTCGTGGAGGCCGAGCTGACCAAACGGCTTGGCGACGTCGGGAAGAGGCTGCATACCGCAAGAAGCCGCAACGACCAGGTTGCCCTGGATACCCGCCTTTATTGCGTGAAGGAAATAAAAAACATCAAAGCCGCACTTATAGGCTTACTTAAATGTCTGGTTTCGCTGGCGGAGAAAAATGTGTCGACAATCATGCCGGGATATACCCATCTGCAAAGGGCGCAACCCGTGAGTTTCGCGCATTACATGACTGCGTACGCGAGCATGTTCGCCAGAGATTGCGACAGGCTTGACGATTGCCTCAAAAGGGTGACAATCAGTCCTTTGGGAAGCTGTGCTCTGGCGGGTACCACGTACGATATAGACAGGTTTCAAACGGCCGAATCGCTGGGTTTTGCCGCTCCGTCGGTAAACAGCATGGACGGGGTTTCGGACAGGGACTTCGCAATCGAGCTGACGGCCGCCATATCCCTTATAATGACGCATCTTTCGCGGTTTTGCGAGGAAATAATAATGTGGTGTTCGTGGGAATTCAGGTTTATAGAGCTTGACGACGCGTATTCCACGGGCTCGAGCATTATGCCGCAGAAGAAAAATCCCGACATCGCCGAACTCGTCAGGGGCAAAACCGGCAGAGTTTACGGCGATCTTATGGCTCTGCTCACCGTCATGAAAGGGCTTCCGCTTGCCTATAACAAGGATATGCAGGAGGACAAGGAAAGCCTTTTCGACGCTATCGACACCGTGAAACTCTGTCTGCCTATTTTTACCAAGATGCTGGATACTTGTACGATAAACAAGGATAATATGCTGAAAGCGGCAGGTAAAGGCTTTATTAACGCAACCGACTGTGCCGATTATCTGGTTAAGAAGGGTAAGCCTTTCAGAGACGCATATAAAATTACGGGCGAGCTTGTGGCAAAGGCAATTTCTCTTGACAAGACGCTTTCCGAACTCGGTATAGAGGATTACAAGGAAAAATGCGATTTGTTCGATAAGGACGTTTACGACGCCATCGAACTTAAAAACTGCCTTAACAAGCGCAACTCGTACGGCGGCGCGGGCGAAAAGGCCGTGGCAGAACAGATAAAGTATTTTAAAGAATTTATTGAGAAAAATGCATAATATCTTCATCGACGGAAGCGCGGGGACCACGGGGCTCGAACTTGCAAACAGACTCAAACTCCGCGACGACGTCCGTATACTCGAAATAAGCGATGCCGACAGAAAGAACGCCGAAGCGCGAAAGAGGCTGATAAATCAAAGCGATCTCACGTTTTTATGTCTGCCCGACGACGCGGCAAGAGAGGCGGTCGCGCTTGTCGATAACGAGCGCACGAAAATTATCGACGCTTCCACCGCACACCGCACCGTCGAAGGCTGGGCGTACGGGCTTCCCGAACTTTCAGACGCTCATTTCGAGGCTATACGAAGGGGCAATCGCATAGCCGTGCCGGGCTGCCATGCGGGCGGCTTCGTAGCTTTGGTGTATCCTTTGATAAAAAGCGGGCTGGTTTCCGCCGATTATCCGTTTACATGTTTTTCGCTTACCGGTTACAGCGGCGGAGGCAAGGCGATGATAGCTCAGTACGGACAGGCAGAAGCCGACAGCGAGTATTCCGCGCCCAGACAGTACGGTCTGGCGCAGAATCATAAACACCTTAAAGAGATGACGGCTGTCCCCGGACTTACTAGGCCGCCCGTATTCTGTCCCGTAGTAAGCAACTACTATCGGGGTATGGAGGTTACCGTGCCTTTGGTATCGGCTTTTGCGGGAGGAATCACGCTTGCAGGGGTTAGGGAAGTTTTTAAAGAGCATTACAGGCGCGCGAAGCTGATAAGCGTGAAGAACGAGGATACGGCCTTCCTCGCCGCGAACAAACTGAAAAACAAAAACAATCTCGAAATATACATTTTCGGCAATGATGATAGGATTATTCTTACGGCCGTTTTCGATAACCTCGGCAAAGGGGCGTCGGGAGCCGCCGTACAGTGTATGAACATCGCTTTGGGAATGGATGAAACCACGGGACTGATATAAGGAGAGCAAATGATTATTTTTGACGGAAGCGTTACTTCGCCTAAGGGTTTTAAGGCGGCCGGAATACATGCCGGTATAAGAAAGAACAAGGACAAAAAGGACCTTGCTCTTATACTTGCGGACGGAATCTGCAACGCCGCCGCCGTGTATACCTTAAACAAAGTCAAGGGCGCGCCTTTAATAGTAACCAAACAAAACCTGGCCGACGGAAAGGCCGCGGCCATAGTATGCAACAGCGGAAACGCCAACACCTGCAATCCGGACGGGGAGCAAAAAGCGGCCGAAATGTGCCGTATCGTGGCGGAATGCACGGGCGTTAGCGCAAACGACGTAATAGTGGCGTCCACGGGCGTAATAGGTCTGCCGCTCAGCGTAGAGCCCATAAAAAAGGCAATGCCCGCGCTGGTAAAGGCTTTGGGCGACGACGGCAAGGGCGCGGCTCAGGCCATAATGACTACGGATACCGTAGCGAAAACGGTTGCGGCCAAATTCGTCGCGGGCGGTAAAGAGTGCGTAATCGGCGGTATTGCAAAGGGTTCGGGAATGATACATCCCAATATGGCAACCATGCTGGTATTTCTGACCACGGACGCAAACATATCTTCCGAAATGTTGCAGAAAGCTATATCGGACGACGTTAAACGTAGTTTCAATATGGTAAGCGTAGACGGCGACACCTCGACTAACGACATGCTGGCCATTTTAGCCGGAGGAAAAGCGGGTAATCCTGAGATAACCACAGAAAACGATGATTATAAAGCGTTTGTCGAAGCGTTAAATGCCGTTACGGTTAACTTGTGTAAAAAGATAGCAAAAGACGGAGAGGGCGCAACAAAGCTTCTCGAATGCAAGGTAACAGGCGGGCTCGATTACGGCAACGCCGCGATAACGGCCAAAAGCGTTATTACCAGCTCTCTTTTCAAGGCCGCGATGTTCGGAGCGGACGCAAACTGGGGCAGGGCTTTGTGCGCTATCGGGTACAGCGGCGCGAATACGGATACCGATAAAATAGATATTGCTTTTTCGTCGGCCGCGGGAAGTATAGACGTTTGCAGGCAGGGTAAAGGATTGAATTTCGACGAGGTTCTCGCCAAAAAGATTTTGTCCGAAAGCGAAATTACCGTAACGGTTACCTGCCGTGACGGCGACGCCGTCGCTACCGCCTGGGGCTGCGACCTTACTTACGATTACGTAAAAATAAACGGGGATTACCGAACTTAGGAGATATAGTATGAAAATAACCGATTCCGAAAAAGCCGAAGTTCTCGTTCAGGCTTTGCCTTACATTCAGAAATACAGCGGCAAAACCGTCGTGGTCAAGTACGGCGGCAACGCCATGATTAACGAGGAATTGAAAAAATCCGTCATGCGCGACCTCGTGCTTCTCAGTCAGATAGGGGTAAAAGTCGTGCTGGTGCACGGCGGCGGCCCCGAAATAGACAAAGTAATGGCCGAAATGGGCCTTACCAGCAAGTTCGAGAAAGGGCTTCGCGTAACCGACGGCAAAACCATGGAAGTGGTGCAGATGGTTCTGTGCGGCAAAATAAACAAGGACCTGGTAAACCTCATCGGCAACTGCGGCGGCAAGGCCGTAGGCCTGAGCGGCGTGGACGGCAATATGATAGAGGCCGTACCCGTAAGCGAGAAACTGGGCTTCGTGGGTGATATCGTAAACGTGAATCCTCAAACCGTCAAGGACGCTCTGGATATGGGATATATCCCCGTCATCAGTTCGGTGGGAGGCGATAAGAACAATAACGTATACAATATCAACGCCGATACAGTGGCGGCAAGGATAGCCGGAGCGCTCAACGCTCAGAGTCTTATATCCATGACTGACATTAAAGGTATTTTGGCCGATCCCGAGGACGAAAGCACTCTTATTCCCGCCGTCAGCGTCAGCGAAACCAATCAGCTTATCAAGGAGGGAGTCATTACCGGCGGTATGATACCCAAAGTTGCCTGTTGCGTGGAAGCTATACGAAGGGGCGTGGACAAGGTGTTTATAATCGACGGCAGAGTGCCTCACGCAATCATTATAGAAATTTTGTCCGACGAAGGTATCGGAACGATGTTTTACTGATTATGAACAGAGAAGGAAGCGGCGTCAAACAAAAAGACGAAAAATACATTTGCGGCACTTATAAACGGCAGGACGTGCTTTTCGAGCGCGGCGAGGGCAGCGTGCTTATCGACGAGGAAGGAAAGCGGTACATAGATTTCGGCGGCGGAATAGCCGTGAATACGCTGGGTTATGCCGACGACGAATGGATTAAGGCCGTAACCGACCAGCTTATGAGAATAAGCCATACGAGCAATCTGTTTTATACCCGTCCTCAGGTCGAGCTTGCCGAAAGACTTGTCCGCCGTACGGGCATGGAAAAGGTGTTTTTCTCCAATTCGGGCGCAGAGGCCAACGAGGCGGCGGTAAAGTGCGCGCGCAAATACTCCTTCGACAAGTACGGAGAGGGAAGATACGAAATAATCACGCTTGAAAACTCTTTTCACGGGCGCACCATGGCAACCATAACGGCAACCGGACAAAAGGTGTTCCATAATTATTTTATGCCCTTTCTGGACGGATTCAAGTATGTAAAAGCGGGGGATTCGAAGGCGCTTCGGGAGGCTGTCGGGCCTAAAACCGCCGCTATCATGGCAGAACTTATACAGGGAGAGGGCGGCGTAGAGGTGCTTGACAGAGAATTCGTCGCCGAAATCGCCGAAATCTGCGCCGAAAAAGACGTTTTGCTTATCGTGGACGAGGTCCAGACCGGAAACGGCCGTACGGGCAGCCTGTACTGCTATGAACAATTCGGGCTTCATCCCGATATAGTAACCACGGCAAAGGGACTTGCAGGAGGACTTCCGCTGGGAGCCACCATGTTCGGCAAAAAAACCGCCGAGGTGCTTTCGCAGGGGACGCACGGTTCCACATTCGGCGGAAATCCCGTCTGTTGCGCAGCCGCGATAAACGTGCTTGACAGGATAAACGACAAACTCCTTAACTCGGTAAAGGAAAAATTCGTCCTGCTCAAACAGGAACTTGCCGACTGCCCGTCCGTCAGAAGCATAAGCGGTATGGGGCTTATGATAGGCATAGAATGCGACGACGCCGCGGGAAAAGTCGAACTTTTAAGAAAGAACGGCCTTATAGTTTTAACGGCCAAAAACAAGCTGAGGCTTCTGCCGCCGCTCAATATAAGCGACGATACGTTCGCAAGAGGCCTTAAAATACTTAAAGAGGTGTTATGATGGAACATTTACTTAAACTTCAGGATTTGTCCCGTAAGGAAATAACCGACATACTCAATCTTGCCGACCAGCTAAAATTCGAACACAGACACGGCATTATGCACAACAGACTGCAAGGTAAGACTTTGGGCATGATATTTTCCAAATCTTCCACAAGAACCAGGGTATCCTTCGAAACGGGAATGTTTCAGCTCGGAGGAATGGCGCTGTTTTTAAGTACAAACGACATTCAGCTGGGAAGGGGTGAACCCGTAAAGGATACGGCAAGAGTGCTTTCCAGGTTTCTTGACGGCATCATGATAAGAACGTTTAAGCAAAGCGACGTGGAGGAACTTGCAAGTTACAGCACGATTCCCATAATCAACGGCCTTACAGATTATTGTCATCCGTGTCAGGTTTTGGCCGATTTAATGACGATTCGCGAGTTTAAAGATACGTTTAAGGGCATTAAAATGTGTTTTGTGGGCGACGGCAACAATATGGCCAACTCGCTTATTGCCGGAGCGGTAACTCTTGACATAAAGCTCAACATAGCTTGCCCCAAAGGCTACGAACCCGATTCCGCACTGGTTAAGGCGGCCACCGAAAGCGGACATCTCACTCTTACCGAGGACGTTTTCGAAGCGGCAAAGGACTGCGACGTGCTTTATACCGACGTATGGGCAAGTATGGGGCAGGAGGCCGAAGCCGAACGCAGAAAGAAGGATTTTGCAGGATTCCAGATAAATTCGGCCGTTATGTCAGCAGCTAAGCCCGACGCCATGGTGCTTCACTGTCTGCCCGCGCACCGCGGCGAGGAGATAACCGACGAGGTGCTCGAAGCTCACGCCAAGGAAATTTTCGAGCAGGCCGAAAACAGAATGCACGCGCAGAAAGCGGTGCTCGTAAAGCTTATGGAAAAACCCAAAGCGGTTTACAGATAATTCCGGCCTTACCGGCGGAGCGTAAAGCTCCGCTTTTTTAAATTAAATGCAAAAAACACTTTACTATGCTAAAGTTATAGTGTATAATATTTCAAAATAAAGGTTAAAGGTATATCGACTGTATGAAAAAAAACCGTGACGGGAAAGATTCGGAAAACCTGTTTAAAATTTTAAGCTCGTTGAATGGCGAGGAAGAATTCAGACTCTTTTTCGAGGACCTTTGCACTTTTAAGGAAATTGAGCAGATGGCTCAGCGCGTACGTTGCGCCGAATACCTGCTTAAAGGCGAAACATATATTCAGATTATGGAAAAAACGGATATTTCGTCCGCTACGCTTTGCAGGATTTCGAGGTGTATTCAGCACGGCAGCGGCGGATATAACAAACTGCTTGCCAAAATGTTGGAGGATTAAGTATGGATAATTATTTCGATATTCTTCCGGGCGAAGAAAGGATAATCGCCAGACTTACCAAGCTGTACGGCAGTTACGGCTTTACCAAGTACAAGATGCGCAAGTTCGAGGAATACTCTCTGTATCTCGAAAACAAGAGTTTTCTTTCGAGCGAATACGTGCTTACTTTCAGCGACCTTAACGGCAAACTGCTTGCTTTAAAGCCCGACGTTACCCTTTCCATAGTCAAAAACGCAAAGGCTTCCGCCGACAGCTCCGAAAAATTTTACTATCACGAAAAGGTTTACCGTCCCGACAGGCACAGCCGCGAATACAGGGAAATTACTCAGATGGGGCTGGAATTCATAGGCGCAATCGACGAGGTGGGACAGACCGAAACGGTGGTCCTGGCGCTTAAAACGCTGGAAACCGTGGACGAGGATTATCTGCTGGATATTTCGCACATGGGCATTATAGAAGGCCTTATAAAGGAAGCGGGGATAACCGCTTCGCAGGACAAGGCCGATTTTATAGGGTATATAAGGGCCAAAAATCCGCATGATCTCAAAAGATTGCCGGCTGTGGCCGCACTCTCAGAGGAAAAAAGAACGGGGCTTGTTGCCGCCCTTACGGCAACGGGTACGGGCAGAGGAGCGCTTGAAAGTTTAAAGGCTTTTTCCGACGAGACGCTGATTTCGGCGGTCAAGGAGCTGGAGCGGCTTTTCGCCGTACTGGATAAAAGCGGATACCGGGACAAGGTAAGATTCGACCTTTCTCTTCTTAACGCGCTTGACTATTACAACGGGATAATCTTTCAGGGTTACGTCAAAAAGGTGCCTCATTCCGTACTTTCGGGCGGCAGATACGACAGGCTTATAGCAAAGTTCTGCCCCGGCGGCATCGGAGCGACGGGATTTGCAATATATCTGAGCGAGCTTAACGCCTATTACTCGGGGGGCGAAGGCATTACGGACGCGCTTTTGATATACAAAGACGGCGACGACCCCTATCTGGTGGAGAAAAAAGCCGCAAAATTGCGGGAAACAGGCCTTTCCGTAAGGGTAGAAAAGGCTCCCGCCGACGGCGTGAAAGCCAAAACAGTTATTAAATTCGAGGTGTGATATGTTGAATATAGCTCTTCCGAAAGGGCGACTGGGACAAAAAGTTTATGCCGCGCTCGAAGCAATAGGCAAGGGGTGCGGAGATATTTTCGGCGAAAGCAGAAAGCTCATTTTCGAAAACGCCGACGCGGGAGTCAGATATTTTCTCGTAAAGCCGTCCGACGTAGCCATTTACGTAGAACTAGGCGCCGCGGATATAGGCGTGGTAGGAAAGGATATTCTGCTTGAAAACGATCCCGACGTGTACGAATTAGCCGACCTCGGCATAGGCAAATGCAAAATGGCGGTCGCGGCAAAGTGCGGTTACCGCGAAGACATGTCAAGGCCCGTAAGAATAGCCACTAAGTTTACCAAAATAGCCAAGGATTATTTCGACGCAAAGAACAGGGAATGCGAAATAATCAAACTTTACGGCTCTATTGAACTCGCGCCCATTTTAGACATTTCGGACGTGATAGTGGATATTGTGGAAACGGGCACCACCCTTAAGGAAAACAATCTGGAAGTTATCGAGGATATAGTGCCCATAAGCGCGCGGCTTATAGCCAACAAAACCAGTCACAAATTCAAACTTGCCGAAATAGAAGGCATAGCGGACAATCTTAACAAAGGCTGACTATGATAAAAATATTAAACGCGGAAAACATCAAAGACGACGATATTTTAAACAGGACTTCGGCGGTATATCCCGAAGTCGAAAAAGCCGTACGCGAAATTATCGGTCGGGTAGTCAGGGAAGGCGACAGGGCTTTAAGGGAACTGACCTTGAAATTCGACGGAGCCGACGTCGATTGTTTCGAAGTTTCGCCCGAGGAAACTGAGCGCGCTTTTGCGGAAACGGACGCCGAATTTATAGATATACTCCGAAGTGCGGCAGCGAATATCTCGGAATTTCATTCCATGCAGAAGAGAACGGGCTTTGAAATTCAGAAAGACGGCATTCTGCTCGGTCAGCGTTTTCTTCCCGTAGACCGCGCGGGCATATACGTTCCAGGCGGAACGGCCAGCTATCCGTCTACCGTGCTTATGAACGCGATTCCCGCCAAAATAGCCGGAGTCGGAGAAGTGATAATGGTAACTCCGCCCGATAAAAAGGGCAATATAAAAAAGGAAATCCTCTGCGCTGCCAAAATAGCGGGAGTCGACAGGATTTTCAAATGCGGCGGAGCTCAGGCGATAGCCGCGCTCGCTTACGGTACCGAAACCGTACCCGCCGTAGATAAAATCGTGGGGCCGGGCAACATTTACGTAGCTACGGCCAAAAAAGAGGTTTTCGGCAAAACGGGCATAGATATGATTGCCGGCCCCAGTGAAATTCTTATAATAGCCGACGGCACGGCGGATGCGGAATATCTGGCGGCGGATATGCTTTCACAGGCCGAGCACGACAGGCTTGCCTCGGCCGTGCTGATAGTAACCGACCGCAATCTGGGCCTGAAAACGGCGGAAGAACTCGAGTCGCAACTGTCGGCGCTTCCGCGCGCGTCGATAGCGGCCGCGGCCATACGCGACAATTCCAAAATAATAATCGCGCAAAGCACGGAGCAGGCCGCGGAAATATCAAACCGCATCGCCCCGGAGCATCTCGAACTGATGGTGGATAAGCCCGAAAAACTGTTGGAAAAAATCAGAAACGCAGGCTCTGTGTTTCTCGGCAAATATTCGCCCGAGCCTCTCGGAGACTATTTTGCGGGTCCCAACCATACTTTGCCCACAAGCGGTACGGCAAGATTTGCTTCACCGCTCTCGGTAGACGATTTCATCAAACGTTCGTCATATATCCGCTACGGCAAAGAGGCGTTGAGCGCCGTAGGAAATCAGATAATGGCGTTTGCCGCGCGCGAAGGGCTGGACGCCCACGCCGCCGCTATAAAAAAGAGGTTGAAATGAGCAGATTTTTTTCGACTGACCTGAAAGATTTGAACCCGTATATTCCCGGGGAGCAGCCCGTCAGCGGCGGGTTTGTCAAACTCAATACCAACGAGTCGCCTTTTCCTCCGTCGCCCGAAGTCAAAAAGGCGCTTGACGAAAGCCGGGTAAGCGAGCTTCGGCTTTATTCCGATCCCACGGCCAAAACGCTTACGGACGCGATAGCCCGTTATTACGGCGTGCCTTCGGACAGTATAGTAACCTCCAACGGCTCGGACGAAATACTCGCTTTTATAATCAAAGCGTTCTGCAAGGACAGGGGACTTGCTTTTGCCGATGTTACGTACGGTTTTTACGAAGTGTTCTGCAAACTGTTCGGCGTGGAATTTGTTACAGTTCCGTTAGACCGGGATTTCAAAATAGACGTAAACGACTACAAAGGACTTTCGCAAAATATAATTATTGCCAATCCGAACGCGCAAACAGGGGTTTATATACCGGTTTCCGACATCAAAACCCTTGTTTCGGAGAATAAGGAAAGGTTGGTGATAATCGACGAAGCCTACGTCGATTTCGGCGGAGAAAGTGTTATTCCTTTAACGCGCGAATACGACAACCTTGTCGTCGTGCAGACTTTTTCCAAATCCCGCTCGCTTGCCGGAGCGCGCATAGGCTTTATGGTGGCGGACGCGGCGCTTGCAGCCGACGTTAAAAAGATAAAATACTCGTTTAACCCTTATAACCTTAACAGACTCAGTATTCTTGCGGGAGCGGCGGCACTTGCCGATAAAGAGTATTTTGTAAAAACCACGGCCGAAATTATTAAAAACAGAGAGTTTCTGACCGACAGTCTGAAACTGATGGGCTTTAAGGTAATAGATTCCAAAGCCAACTTCGTGCTTGCTTCTCACGGGGCCGAAAGCGGCAGGGATTTATATCTTGCGCTTAAAAAAGAGGGCGTTCTGGTAAGACATTTCCCCGGCGGGAGAATAGACGATTTCATAAGAATTACGGTGGGTAGCGCGGAGGAACTTGCCGTGCTAATACAAAAACTCGGAATAATTTTACAAGGAGCGGAAAATGCGTGAAGTAAGATTGAACAGAAAAACCGCGGAAACGGATATTGATTTGTCGCTGAATCTGGACGGTACGGGCAAATACGATATCGACACGGGCTGCGGTTTCATGAACCACATGCTCGAACTGTTTGCCAAACACGGCTCGTTTGACCTTGCAATAAAGTGCAAAGGCGATACCGAAGTGGATTGTCACCACTCGGTCGAGGATGTCGGAATATGTCTGGGACAGGCTTTTTTACGGGCGTTAGGCGACAAAAAAGGAATTAACCGTTACGGTTATTTCATATTGCCTATGGACGAAGCGCTTATCCTTTCGGCCGTGGATTTCGGCGGCAGAAGTTATCTTTCTTTCGGGCTTAAAGTGGTATGCCCGCGCCTCGGTGAATTCGATACCGAGCTTGTCGAGGAATTTTTACAGGCCTTTACGCGGGAAGCAAAGATAAATCTGCACCTGGTTCAGCTTGACGGAAAAAATCTGCATCACATATTCGAGGGGGCTTTCAAAAGTCTGGCGCGGGCGCTCAAACAGGCGGTTGCCTTAGACGAGGCCAACGCCGACAGCCTTCCGTCAACAAAGGGGATACTGTAATGATTGCCGTTGTAGATTACGGTGTGGGCAACCTTTATTCGCTTACGGGTTCGCTTAAATATCTGGGACTTGAAACGGTGGTTACTTCTTCCCCCGACGACCTCGAACGGGCGGATAAAATCATATTGCCCGGCGTGGGCGCCTTCGGGGACGCCGCCCGTAAGCTTCGCGAAAGCGGAGTAACAGACGCGCTTTACAAACAGGTTGCCCTTAAAAAACCGCTTTTGGGAATTTGCCTCGGGATGCAGCTTTTGTTTGAAGGGAGTACGGAATACGGTTACACCGAAGGTCTGTCGCTTATACCCGGCACGGTCAGAGAAATACCGCAGGATAAAATCGCTCCGCTCAAAGTGCCGCACATGGGTTGGAACAGCCTGGTCTTCAAGGCCGAAAGCCCTGTTTTCAAGTACGTTAGCGAGGGCGAGAGGGTTTATTACGTGCATTCGTATTATGCTGCCGATTGCGCGCAATACGTTACGGCAACCTCGCAATACGGCATGGAAATTACCGGAGCGGTGCAGAAAGACAACGTGTTCGGCACGCAGTTTCACCCCGAAAAGAGCGGCGATACCGGACTCAGAATTTTAAAGGCTTTTGCCGAACTGTGAGGATTGTATGCAGATTTATCCCGCAATAGATTTAAAAAACAAACAGGTTGTAAGGCTTTACAAGGGCGATTACGCAAAGGTAACCGTTTATTCGGACAATCCCGTAGCTACGGCCCTTTCCTTTAAAGAAGCGGGCGCGGGGAATATACATCTGGTAGATCTCGACGGCGCGAAAGAGGGAAGCCCGGTAAATTACGGCGTAATAAAGGATATAGTGTCGGAAACGCAATTGTTTGCCGAGGTCGGCGGCGGCATACGAGACATGCGCCGGATAGAAAATTATTTAAAAGCGGGCGCAGGCAGAGTTATTTTGGGCACCGCCGCGCTCGAAAATCCCGATTTTCTCGCCGAGGCCGTAAAGGAATTCGGGGGCTCTGTAGCCGTGGGAATAGACGCAAAGGACGGCAAGGTGGCCACAAGAGGTTGGCTTGACGTGTCGGATACCGATGCCGCGGAGTTTGCCGTCAGAGTGCGCGACGCGGGCGTTAAAACGGTAATTTATACCGATATATCCAAGGACGGCACTCTTTCCGGCACGAATATGGAAGTTTACGGCAAACTGGTTAAAATCGGCGGACTTAACGTAATAGCTTCGGGCGGTATAACTTATATCGACGAAATCAGGCAGCTTGCCCGCGTCGGCGTTTACGGCGCCATACTTGGGAAAGCGCTGTACGCGGGGCTGTTGAATCTTGCCGATGCGCTGAGGGCCGCGGAGGAAAGCGTATGATAGCAAAAAGAATAATACCCTGTCTCGATATACGGGACGGCAGAGTGGTAAAAGGCAGGAATTTCGAGGGCGTAAGAGACGTTGACAGTCCCGTGGCTCTTGCCGAGTTTTATAACAGAGAAGGCGCGGACGAACTGGTTTTTTACGATATAACGGCCTCTTTCGAGGGCAGAAAACTGTTTACCGACGTTTTAAAGGAAGTCGCCGGAAAAATTTTCATACCTCTTACCGTAGGCGGAGGCATAAACGGCGTTGAGGATTTCGAAAGAGTGCTCAACAGCGGCGCGGATAAGGTAAGCGTTAACAGCGGCGCGATAAAAAACCCAGATCTTATAGGAGCTGCGGCAAAAAAATACGGCAATCAGTGCGTGGTGCTTTCCATGGACGTGAAGAGAGTAAACGGCAGTTACATCATCTTCGCCCGAGGAGGACGGGATAATACCGGTATCGAGGCCACGGAGTGGGCCAGGCGCGGGCAGGAAGAAGGCGCGGGCGAGCTTGTCGTCAACAGTATAGATACCGACGGCGTGAAAGACGGCTTCGACCTTGAAATGCTGGACGCAATATGCAAAAAGGTAAGCATACCCGTAATCGCTTCGGGCGGGGCGGGCAGCATAGACCATTTCATCAATCTTTTCAAGACCGTTCCCGGAGTGGACGCGGGGCTTGCGGCCTCCGTTTTCCATTATAAAACGGTAAGTATCGGGAAACTGAAACACAATCTTGACGCAAGCGGTATTTGCGTCAGAATATAAAGGAGAGGGCAATGCTAGATTTATCCGAACTTAAATTTGACGACAAGGGGCTTATTACGGCCGTAGTGCAGGATTATTACACCAAAAAGGTGCTGACGGTGGCCTATATGAACGAGGAAAGCCTTAATATAAGCATAGAAAAGGGGCTGACCTGTTTTTTCAGCCGGTCAAGGCAGAAGCTGTGGCTTAAAGGCGAGACTTCGGGAAATTATCAGCATATAGTAAGTATTCAGAGCGATTGCGACGGCGACGCTTTGGTTATCGAAGTCGTAAAAGACGGCCCCGCCTGTCACTTAGGCACGGACAGCTGCTTTAATAATTACCTTTACGTCAGTCCCGACAGAAAGGTATTTTCGCTGTTTAAGCTGTACGAGCTTATCAAGGGAAGAAAAACCGACCCGCAGGAAGGATCTTATACCACTTATCTGTTTAATAAAGGCCTGGATAAAATACTGAAAAAAGTGGGAGAGGAATGCACCGAGGTCATTATAGGCGCAAAAAACGGTAAGGAAGAAACCGTTTTCGAAATAGCCGACCTTTTATATCATACCTTTGTGCTTATGGTCGAAAAGGAAATAACGGTTGAAGAAGTTATCGACGAGCTGGCAAAAAGGCACGTCGTGGATCATAAGGTCAAGCAGGAGACCATGAAATGATTTTGTCCGACGTTCATACGCATAGCCTGTACTGCGACGGCAAGGACAGCCTCGAGGATATGATTCTGTCCGCAACAGGTAAGGGATTTGAAGTTATCGGACTGTCGGGGCACGCATATACGCCGATAGACACAAGCTACTGTATTCGCGATACCGACAATTATTTTGCCGAGGCGAGAAGACTTGCGGAAAAATACAAAGATAAAATCAAAGTGCTTGTAGGTCTTGAAGCTGACCTTTACGGCATGATTGACAGAAAGCGGACGGATTACATTATAGGCTCCGTGCATTATCTCGAAAAAAGAGGCGCGTATTATGCTCTGGACTGTTCCGCGGAAGGCTTCGGACACTGCGTAAAAGCGGCATACGGCGGCGACGCGCTTGCTTTGGCGGAGGATTACTTTCAATCCGTTGTGCTGATGCAGGATGTACTGAAGCCCGACATAATAGGTCATTTCGACTTGATTACAAAATATAACGACGGCAGGGCCTTTTTCGACGAAAACGATAAAAGATACGTGGATTCGGCCTGCGCCGCGCTTGATATTCTGCTGCAAAAAGGATGCGTGCTGGAAATGAATACGGGTGCCGTGTCGAGAGGCGTTAAAAAGACGGCCTATCCTTCCGACTTTATTCTTAAAAGGATAAAAGAGAAGGGCAGCACGGTGCTTCTGTCGTCGGACGCGCATTCGGCTGCCGCTGTCGGTTTCGGCTTCGAGAACTGTCTGCACAGGCTTGAATCGCTGGGGTTTTCGGACGTTTTCGTGTTCACGGATAAAGGCCTTATAAGGGAAAGAATTTAATATAATAGTATTATTATATATATTATTACAAAATAAAAAGACGCTGGCGAACAGCGTCTTTTCTATAAAGGTTTAAAAAGGACGGGATAAGTTCCCGTCCTTTTTTGTTATCAGTTGTACGCTTCGAATTTGATGCTTACGCCAACGCCGGCCGAACAATCGGTTACGGTATCGGCGATAGTGCCGTCATAATAAACGTTAACTATTCTGCTGTCGTACTTGACGTCGAGGTCAAGGCTTGCGGCGGTAGAGTCGCAACCTTCGGCAACCTCGTTAGAAACGACGCCGCCCACGTAGATGTCTACGCCCGCATTGCCGCCCTGTTCACGCATTACCACGCTGCCCGTAAAGGCTACGTTATCGAGAGCGCCGCTGTTAAGAGCGATAACGCCTGCGATATAATAGGTAGCGGTAAGCTTGCCATTGAAGGTAATGTTTACGTCGCCGTCGAAGGTAACGTCGGAAATACTGCCGTAATTGTTCGCGATAAGGGCTGCAGAATTGCCGTTGAAGGAGTTAACAACGTAACCGGACAGGGTGTGACCGTTACCGATTAAGGTGCCTTTGAACTCTGCAAGAGGAGCTATAACCGCGCCGCCGAGGTCGATATCGTCGCTGAGAACGTAAACCATTCCCTCGCTGTTGCCTCTGTTGTTGAATATGTCGAGAATCTGGTCCTTGGTAAAGATATCGTAAGAGCCGTCCGAGAAGCGGAAGGCGTCCGCATAAACGTAACCGCTTACGTTGACCTGAACCGTTACGGAATTATCGCCGTCGGAAAGGGTAACGTCGTAAGTTCCGTTATCCAGAGTGCACAGAGCTCTTGCCGAAATGCTTACCGTACCCATATTCATATAGTAGGTGTAGTCGGAAGCAAGAACGGTACCGTCGTCGAGAGTAGCGGTGATCCGGCTGTCGGCGGTAACGTCGTTGCCGCGAAGCACGAACTGAACGCCGCTCCGGTCTACCTTAACGTAATCGGCGGAAGCGTTCTGAGCGATGAAGTTACCCGAGAAGAGCAGGGTGGTTTCCTTTTCGAACTCGCCGTAAACGAGGCCTACAACCGCCGAGAATTCGGTGTTGCGCAAAGCTTCGTCTATAACTATTTCGCCGTCAACAAACGCCATACCGCAATCGGAAGCAGCGTTGAACGCTTCGGCTTTAACGGTTTCGTACGAGTAAGCTCTTGTAATGAGATCGTATTTTACGAGAGTGATGTCTACAAACGGGCTTACGTAAGCGCCGAGTTTGTAGCTGTCTTCAACCTGAATATCGGATACGAGATAGCGTTCGCCCGCATTATAAAGCTCGATAGCGCCGTCTACTATACCTATATCCTTACCGGTGTTTATAACGCCGATGTTTACTGCAAGCGCGAGATCTACGTCATAATAGAATCCGCCTTCGAGGTACCAGCCGGCCGAAACGTTGTCGTCAACGAGCAGGTTGTTGGTAACCACACTGCCGTACAGATTGTTGTACAGGCCGAGTTCGGCACTGACGCCGGCACTGAGAACGCCCGCGAGAATGTCGAAAGTAAGGTTCTGTTCAAGGCCGACTTTAACTTTTACCGAGCCGTCGAGGCTGAGCGAAACCGATTTGAAACCGGAGTCGTCGGTAACCGAAGAGTCGGACGAAAAACCGTCGTTCTGATTATAGCTCATTTTGAGGTTGTAGTTAAGGTCTGCGTCGGCGTCGAGATTGAAAGCGCCGGCAAAATCAAATCTCAAAACCACATTCGCGCCGTAGCTGATGCTTGCCGCGCCGTTGGCAATGGGCAGCGTCCATACGAAAGCGGGAACAACTATGCCTTCCTCGTCGGAAGAGGTGTTTTCGCTGAGCGCTTCGAGTTTGGCTATAATCTCGTTTACGTTGGTAACCTGCGAATAGCTGTAACCGCTTTCTATTTTAACGTTACAGGAAATCGCGTTTTTAACGAGAAGATCGAGGTCGTACTCCTTCTTGATGCCCTGGAAATTGATATCGGTAGCCGATTCCGCGGTAACGGTATCCGTTATCGTGAGAATGAGGTTGGTGGTTTCGCTTCCGATTTTAACTACGTTGGGAAGGGTAACGGTAAGAACGAGAGTAATGCTTCCGTCGTCGTTTCTGGAAATGTCGCCGCCGACTTCGGGAGCTACGTTGAAGATGGATGCCGCCGCGGTTGCTATCGCGCTTGCTGCCGCAGCGTCGTCGTTAAACAGAAATTCGATATCGCTGTCGGAGGAAAGTTCGGCATTGCCTTCGTAAACGAATTTTTCGTAAACTTCTTCGATCTGGGGTTTTTCTACCTGAACGAGAGCAAGACCGTCAACCGCGTTGCCCACGCTTACAACCTTAAAGGCCTCTTTAATACCCGTTTCGGAGTTGTCTACTACGAGAACGTCGCCCGCTTTAACCGATACTTTGTTTACGTTTACGCGAAGCTGAGTGGCTCCTAAAATTTCGATGCCGTCGCTCTCTTTGAGTTCGGCGGTATTCGGGTTAAGCAGAATGTCCGAAACTTCTGCCGGGGGAGTAGTAACGGTCTGGTCGTCCTCATCGTCCTGAGAAGGTTTGCCGTCGTTACCTTCGTTGCCGCCCTGATTTCCGTCCGGAACGGGTTTGAAAGTAACGTCGCCAGAATCGTCGTCGGACTGACTTCCGCCACCGGTTATACCGCTGTCGGGTTGGCCGCCGTCAGATGTTCGGTCCGTGTTGCAGGCGACCAGCGTGAAGCAAAGCATCATAAAGCACAAAATCATTACTATGGCAAGTACGGATTTTTTGCTATGTAATTTGCTGCCCATAATTTTCACCTCTCTATTTATATTTATTTCGAGTTAAGAAATACGGTTTAATATATATTATATATATGCGTAATATAATACCATAATCAAATAAAGTATAACAGACAAACGGTAGCCGGTCAATGAAATAGACAAAAATTTTCTATTTTTTATAGTTTATAACAATGACAATTTTTCCGTAACATAAAACGTTTTTATTTGTTTTTTTATTAAAATAAGGCTGATTCTTTACAAAATACGCAAATTTGATTTATTATTATAAAAAGTTTATTCGGTTTATAATAGTATTTTTTTCGTTATTATATCAAAAAATTACAATAAAAAAATTTTAAGTCAGGCAGGGTAGCAAAGGTTTCCGATCAAGTTTTGTTCGTTTGAGAGGATTGAGTTTTTCACGGGTTGGGTGTATAATTAAATTAAACCGCATCCGGTTTGACATTATAAACTGACAAACGAGAGGTAAGAAATGATAGATGAACATTCAGACAGCAAATGCAGAATTTTTTTATGCTATCGCGAGGCAGGCGCGGAAACCGCAAAATCTTTTAAATACTATTTAAAGAAACGGTCGGACGCCAATTATGGAAGGGTTTGGTATTCCGATGACGAAATTATAGGCAATTTTAAAAAAGACGTTCCTATAGTAATTCCGCAATGCGACTATTATTTTATATTCGTAACCAAGGTTTTCTCGTTCTACCTGGTTAACTTTTATGAGAAACAGGTTAATGTTAGCTCGTCGGTGTCTTAGCAATAATGGAAATATTTTTATCCATATAGATATAAATAATTCGCATTATTTAAAGGCAATATTATATTAAAAACGCAAGCTGAACTTTATCGGTTCGGCTTGCGTTTTTAATGGTACACCCGACTGGAGTCGAACCAGCGGCACATAGCGTCGGAGGCTATTGCTCTATCCATCTGAGCTACGGGTGCTTAAAAAAATCGGATAATGATATTATATATTCCAAATATGATTATGGCAAGTATTTTAGCGGAAGGGTTGTACGGAAACAATTTTAAAAAATGGCTTAAAATTTTTGAAAACGGTGCGAAAACGGTCATTCGGTGCAAAAAAACAGGCTTGCGGCGGCGAAAAGTTAGGATAATTTATTGAAATAAAATTTTGCTTATGTTATAATAACATAGTTAAAAAACGAAAAAGGTGGGCAGATTATGGAAAAAACGTCTATATGGGATAAGCCTATATTCCATAAACTTTTCGGCACAACTTCCGGAAAAGGTATGCAACCCAAAGAGGCGATGGCATACAGTATAGCGGGTTTCGGACAAAACCTTATATGTACGGTTATCGGTTCGTATCTGACTATATTTATGACGGACGCGCTCGGTTTCGATCTTAACGCGACGATATTCGGGACGACGGGCGTTGTGGCGGTAGCCTGGCTGATGCTCGGCACGAGGATATTCGACGCGCTTAACGACCCGATTATGGGAAGTATAGTCGACAAGACGCGTACCAAATGGGGCAAATGCAGGCCTTATCTCAAATGGATGGCTATTCCGATAGCGATAATGACGATGCTGTGCTTCCTGCCGTTTTATCCCAGCAACGACACCGGCTTTGTGTTTGCGGGCTTAATATACGTGATCTGGTCCGTAGTTTACACGGTAGCGGACGTTCCGTACTGGGGCTTGTCCACGGCGATGGAAAACAATACCAACATCCGCGGAAACATGCTTACCGTAGCCAGGCTGTTCTGTACGGCGGGCGCGGGTCTCGTAACCATACTTATTCCCATAATCACTTCGGCCGTAACGGCTAAATATAAAGGCGAGGACGGTTTGCTCAATCCCGTATATGCCGCTGAGAACGCCGCAACTTTAAGATGGACGTACTTTATCTGCGCGGTAGTCCTCGTAATAATCGCGATGCCCATGTTCTTCTACGGCTTCAAGAACACGAAAGAAAGGTTCCAGAGCGAAGCCGAAGCTCCTTCTTTCGGACACAATCTCAAACTTCTGTTTAAAAATAAAGAACTTCTGCTGATAGTACTTTCGGGTATATTCGGCGCTGCCAGAATGGTTTATACCTATACGGGCGGTCTTTACTTCTGCAAATACGCTCTTAAAAACGAAAGCGCATACAGCCTTCTTACAATGCTGGTAATTCCCGGCGGTCTTGTGGCGTCGGTCATGGTGCCTTATCTTACCAAAAAGTTCGGCAAGAAATGGACTTTTATAGTATCGCATATTCTGGGCGGCCTTGCCATGCTTATAATGTACTTTATGTGGAATTCGGAAACGGGTTCGCTGTCGCAGGGCGGGCTTATAGTATGTATCGTATGTATGGTAATCATAGGCATACCTCAGGGTATCAGCAATATAATGACTTACGCCATGATAGGCGACACGGTCGAATATCTCGAATGGAAGACGGGCGAAAGGGCGGAAGGTATCTGCTTCGCCATGCAGACGTTTATCAATAAGATAGGTATGGCGGCGGGCGCGTTTATAGGCGTTCTTGCGTACAGCATGTCCAACATCAGCCCCTCCAACCCCGGCGGAAGCATGACTACCGAAGGCCTTAACAAGCTGTGGAACATGCTCGTACTTTCGGGCGTAATCAGTTTCATCCTGTGCGTAATCCCGATGTTCTTCTACACGATAACGGAAAAACGCCAGAAGGAGCTTGTCGAGGAAATAGCGGCAAGGAAAGCCGCCGCGAATCCCGCTGCCGAGTCGGCCGGGGAATAAAGCAAATCCTTTGCAGCAATCAAAAAGGCCGCTTTAAGCGGCCTTTTTTAATGCTTGAACTTTAAATTATAATCTGATTGGTCTGATAAATCTTATAATCGTTATGGCTGATGAGCCCTTGCAGATAAAGTTTGTCGAGGCACTGATTTATAGTATACATGCCCGAACTGTTGCCCGTTGCCATGGCGTTTTGCATCTGGTGGGACTTGCCCTGACGGATAAGGCTTTTGACGTTGGAACTGCCCGTCATGACTTCGGTTGCAAGAATCCGTCCCGTACCGTCGGCCCTAGGAATAAGCTGTTGCGATACTATGCAGGTTAGTACCATGGCAAGCTGCATTCGTATCTGATTCTGCTGGTCGGCTGGGAAAGAGTCTATAATACGGTCTACCGAGTTTTCTGCGCCCGTCGTGTGCATGGTAGCGAGAACCAGATGTCCCGTTTCCGCCGCGGTAAGAGCGGTGGACATGCTTTCGAGATCCCGCATTTCGCCGAGAACGATAATATCGGGGTCCTGTCTGAGTATGGCTCTCAGCGCCGTTTTGAAGCTCGGAGTATCCGTGTTTATTTCGCGCTGGGTAATCATGCATTTATTGCTTTGAAAGACGAACTCTATCGGGTCCTCGACAGTTATTATATGGCCGCTTCTGTTATTGTTTATGTAGTTGATAAGGGCGGCCAGGGTGGTGGTTTTACCGCTTCCGGTAGGCCCCGTTATCAGTATCAGTCCGCTTCGTTTGAGGCATAACCTTTTTAACAGTTCGGGTATGCCGAGCTTTTCGAAGTCCTGTATCTCTTCGCAGTACTGTCTTATGGCCAGAGACAAACCGTTTCTGTCGTAATAGGCGTTGCAGCGGTAACGCTTTTTGCCGTCCAGAGAAAAGGACATATCCACGTCCTTGCTGGCGTCGAGAGCCGCCTTGTTTTCTTCGGTCAGCACAACGTCGGCGATTGCTGACACTTCTTCCGGCGACAACACTTTTTCGTCTATGTTTTCAAGTTCCCCGAATACCCTTACGGCAGCGGGTAAAAGTGATTTTAAATGCAGGTCCGAAGCCTGTTTTTTGTCGGCATAATCCAAGTATTTTTTAAGTAGTTTTGCGTAGTCCATAAACGTACCCCCTTAAAACATTATATATGCACGCGGGAGTTTTGTCAATTTTGAACCGCCTTTAAAATTTTAGAGCGGAATAAGATTGACTAAAATATAACTAAATTATAAAATATAATTATAAGTTTCGGAGAAATAATATGGTATTCGACAACATTCTGGAAGCGGTTGGAAAAACTCCGCTCATAAAACTGAGTACGCTGTGCGAGCGCACGGTGAACGTCTACGGCAAGGCGGAATTTTTTCTTCCCACGGGCAGCTTGAAAGACAGGTCCGCTATGTTCATCGTAAACGATGCTTTGGCCAATATGAAAATAGGCGGCAACACGAAGGTGGCCGAAGCTGCTGCGGGAAACAGCGCGGTCAGTATCGCCATGGTTTGCGCGGCCAAAGGCTTGCAGTGCCTTCTGGTTATGCCCGAAAACGTTCACCCGGACAGGATTAAGGCGGTCAGGGCGTACGGCGCCGAAGTAGTGCTCACGCCTGCGGCAGGAGGATACGAGGGCGCGGTAAGCGAGCTTGAAAAACTTTCCCGGACGCAGGATTTGTTCATTCTCAACCAGTATGCGAACAAAGCGGCGGCGGACAGCCATTTCGCGACTACGGCGCGGGAAATCTTTACCGATTTAAGGTCGGTAAAGTGGATAGTTGCGGGAATAGGCACGGGAGCTACCGTAATAGGCATAACGCGCTATATCATCGCCAACAGGCTGGATTGCCGTGTATGCGTGGTATCTCCTGAAAACAACAAGCTTCTGGAAGGCGGCGCTGCGGGCAGACATATTATACGCGGAATAGGCGCGTCGTTTGTCCCCGGGATAGTGGGGGACAAAACTTTCGACCGCATCGAGTACGTTTCGGACGCCGAGGCTATAGAGGAGTCCCGCAGACTTGCGGTAACGGAAGGTATTTTCTGCGGATTGTCCGGAGGCGCGGCGGTAGCGGCGGCAAGGCGCCTCGTTAAGGAAGTGGAAGTAGGCGAAATCGTGGTCATGCTGCCCGACGGCGGCGACAAATATTACAATTCGCCTTTATGCGATTATGACTGAAACGGTAGTAGTTGGAATGAGCGGCGGCGTGGACAGTTCGGTAACCGCTCTTCTTCTCAAAGAACAGGGATATAACGTTATAGGGCTTTTTATGAAGAACTGGGACGAGCCCGACGAAAACGGACGTTGCAATGCCGAGGAGGATTATGCCGACGTCCGAGCGGTATGCACCAAAATAGGCATACCGTATTATACCGTCAATTTTTCCAAACAGTATTGGGAAAGGGTTTTCAGACTGTTTGTGGAAGAATACAAGCGTGGTCGGACGCCCAATCCCGACGTGCTGTGCAACAGAGAAATCAAGTTCGGCCCTTTTAAGGAATACGCCTTGCGGCTGGGCGCCGACTATATCGCCACGGGGCATTTCTGCAATATCCTGAAAAAGGACGGGCATACCTTTCTTGCCAAAGCAAAGGACGGCAACAAGGATCAGACTTACTTCCTGAACCAGGTTACCGAAGCGCAGATAGAAAACGTATTGTTTCCCGTAGGTAATCTTCTGAAGTCCGAGGTCAGAAAAATCGCGGAGGAGCGCGGGCTTTCCACGGCCGAAAAGAAGGACAGCACGGGTATTTGCTTCATAGGCGAAAGAAATTTCCGCAATTTCCTCGCGGGGTATATCCCTATGCGGGAAGGCGACATAAAAACGTGCGACGGGCGGGTCGTAGGCAGGCATAACGGCGTCGCTTTTTATACCGTAGGACAGCGCAAAGGTCTCGGAATAGGCGGCGGAGGAGACGGGCAGGCGTGGTTTGTACTGAAAAAGGATATCTTGAACAACGTGCTTTACGTATCGCAGGGAGAAGACGACGTTTTGTTCAGAAACGAACTTTTAACCGACGGTTTTAACTTTATAACCCTCAAACCCGACAAAAAAGAGTTCGAGTGCACCGTTCGCATACGGCACAGACAGCCCGAACAGGATGCGATTGCAAGAATAGAGGGCGATAACGTCAGAATTGTTTTTAAAAACAAACAGCGCGCGATAGCCGAAGGGCAGTACGCCGTATTGTACAGCGGCGATATATGTTTGGGCGGCGGAAAAATCGACAGGATTTTCTGAAATGACTTTCTCACGCACACGCGCGTATAAATACTATATATATTGTATAATTCAAAGATAGAATACCATATATAGTATAGCCGCAAAACGCGGTTTTTTTTGCGGCTTTAAGGACGGAAAAAATTCTTTAAAAAAAGTTAAAAAACTGCAAAAAAGCAGTTGACAACCACGGTTTTGTGTGGTAGTATATTATCACTGTCGCCCAAATGCGGCGACCGTACCTTGAAAATTGAATAAACAGGAAAAGCGAAGTGAAATTGTAAGAATTAAACAAAA
>DVNW01000024.1 GCA_018714105.1 Candidatus Faecicola pullistercoris
CATTAATTTCGGAATAAAACAGAAGTTCGGAGGCACGTGCAACCTGCGTTTCGACGATACCAACCCCGCCAAGGAGGACGTCGAATACGTCAACTCAATAAAAGAGGACATACGGTGGCTGGGGTTCGAATGGGATAACGAATATTATGCCAGCGATTATTTCGATAAGATGTACGAGTGCGCGGTAGGTCTCATAAAAAAGGGGCTTGCATACGTGTGCGATTTGTCTGCCGACGAAATCAGAAACACGAGGGGCACGCTTACCGAGCCGGGCAAGGAAAGCCCTTACCGCAACCGCACGCCGGAGGAGAATCTCAGGCTTTTCACCGAAATGAGGGAGGGGAAATACGCCGACGGAGAAAAGGTCCTACGCGCGAAAATCGATATGGCGTCCAACAATATCAACATGCGCGACCCCGTAATATACCGCATAGTCCGCGCCACGCATCACCGCCAGGGAAACAAGTGGATAATATATCCCATGTACGATTTCGCGCATCCCATAGAGGACGCCGTCGAAGGCATAACTCACAGCTGTTGCAGCCTTGAATTCGAAGATCACCGTCCGTTATACGACTGGGTGACGCTTAACTGCGGCTTCGATCCCAGGCCCAGGCAGATAGAATTTGCCAGGCTCAACATGAATCACACGATAATGAGTAAGCGCTATCTCAAAAAGCTCGTGGACGAAGGCGTGGTAGAGGGGTGGGACGATCCCAGAATGTCCACTCTCAGCGGGATGAGGGAGCGCGGTTATCCCGCGGAGGCTATAAAAGATTTCTGTTCAAGGATAGGCGTTGCCAAGTCCAACTCCGAGGTAGACATAACTCTTTTGGAGCACTGCGTCAGGGAAAATCTCAACGTCAACGCCCGAAGGGTTATGGTAGTAAGCCGTCCGCTGAAACTTATAATCGAAAATTATCCCGAGGGACAAACGGAGTACCTTGAGGTTGAAAACAATCCCAACAAGCCCGAAGAAGGTACCCGCAAGGTAAGTTTTTCGCGGCAGCTGTATATCGAAGAAAGCGATTTCGAACTCGATCCTCCGCCCAAGTATCACAGGTTAAAGCCGGGCGGCGCAGTAAGGCTGAAAGGCGCATACATTCTGGAGTATTCGAGATGCGAAACCGACGCCGACGGAAAGGTAACGACGGTATATTGCAACTACGTTCCCGACAGCAAAAGCGGCGGCGCCAATGCCGGCATGAAGGTTAAGGGCGTAATTCACTGGGTAAACGCCGAGGACGCTCTGCCCGTTACGCTGAGAGAGTACGATTATCTGCTTCTCGACGGAGAGGGAGATTTTTCCGAGCGTATTAATCCTGAATCTTTGAAAATCAATACCGGCGCGCTTGCCGAAAGCTATCTCAAAGACGCGGGCGGATACGAGCGCTTTCAGTTTATGCGCCGCGGATATTATATGACGAGAGGGGATTACGGCGAAGGCAAGCGCGAATTCGTTTCGATCGTCGGCCTCAAAGACAGTTACAACAAATAATGGTAAAATCATGCGCAAAATCACGATTTTTTCAAAAAACGAAATAAAATTATTAAATATATATTAAAAAAGTTGATAAGTGCGCGTAAATGTTATATAATAAGCAAGTACTATACTAAAATTATCCTTTCGAAGGAGGCTGACTCAAATGGCTATTTGCACAAATTGCGGTTCGGAAATTAAGGACGGCGCCACTTTTTGTCCTCAGTGCGGCAAAGTACTTCTGCAAAAAGAGAAAACGGCGATATGTCCCGTATGCGGTTCCGAAAACGATGTTAACGCACTTTACTGTGCGGTATGCGGGGCTGAGATGCCCGCCGAGAAAAACGAAAATTTCGAAAGCGAGTCCGTAAGCAAACTCAAAGGCCTCATACCCAAAATCAAAGCGATAAGCGCAACGTTCGGCGATCCTTATGCCGGCGCAAGCGAGGAGGAAATCGAGGCTATGACTTACGTATGTCCCGTATGCGGGAAGCGCAACAGTTTAAATTCGCAAAAGTGCGAGAGATGCGGTCGCGACAGGAAGAGGAGCGCCGCGCTTGTAGCCAAAAACAAATTCAAGAAAATCAGCGGCGAAGTGCCCGACAGGAAGTTCCGTCCCGAGCTTGAAATAGCTCAGCCCGCCGACGAGGCCGTCGAGGAAGCCGTTGCGGCGGAAGAGGCGGTATATTCGCCTTCGGAAGAAGAAATAGCCGAGCAGATAACCGCAGACGCGGTTGAAGAAGCGGCCGAGGCTCCCGCCGAGGAAGAAATCGTGGCGGAAGAAGCCGCCGAGGAGGAAGTTCTGTCCGCGGTCGAGGAAGAGAAGACCGAGGCTCAGCCTAAGGAAGAACCTGCCGCTCAGGAGACGAATCCTTATTATTATCCCTACGGATATCCTTATCCCCCTCAGGACGGAGCGTTTGCACAGCCTTACGCTTATCCTTTCGGAGGTCAGCTGCCTCCCATCATACAGCCCATAGCGTTCGTACCCTACGTATCGCAGGACCAGCCCTTGTGGCAAGCGGCGTCCGCAGACGAAGTAGCGGGTATAACTCTGAAAAATTTAGGCAATTCTCAAAACAAATAGCCGAAGTCCGGTAAGGAGTTAATTATGGAAGAAAAAATTATCATTGACGGAAGAGAAGCGGTAATAGAAAAGCTGCCCGTCAGTAAGCCCGTTCCCATAGAAAAGCCTACTAAGATCACGCAGTTACAGCCCATAGTTCAACCTGTAGCGGTAGTGCCTTTCGTCTCTTTCGACGATAACGCATGCGCGGTGGAAAGCCAGGTACAGGCGGTACCCGAAGTTTCGCAGCAGGCTATTCCCGCCGCTCCCGAAGCGTACCAGGCTCCCGCAGAGAGTTACGCTCAACCCGGTTATTATGCGTCGCAGGATTACGCTGCCGATAACCAGGTAAGAAAGTACGGCGAATATTCCGGCAGGAAGGCAAAAAGAGGCCCTCGCGTAGGCGGATTCTTATGCATGTTATTCTCTTTACTCGCGGTAGCGCCTTTTGCGGTTGCATATTTTCTCGAACCGACCGGAGCAGCATGGGAAATTTCCGTATTCAGCGTACCCAACCTTATTTATTCCATAATGGACGTTATCAAGAATATGGACTTTACCGATATCGCGCTTCTGGTAACGTCGGCAGGTATTCTGATAGCCGTACTCAATTTCCTTATGGGACTTATAGGTCTGCTGTTCGGTAAGCGCATGATATTCACGGTGCTCGGTATACTGTCCTTCCTGCTTCTGACCGCGGGGCAGATTATAAGGATAACCGATATGTTCAACGACTTTGAAACCATCAAAACTTTCTGGAACGACAATCAGTTCCTGACGGTTGTGGCGATAGGCTTGATTTACTGCATACTCACCATAATAGCAACCGCAGTAAGCACGAGAAACAGGTATATTGAAGAATAATTACACAAATTCGGAGGTTATGTTATGAATTACAATGAAGAGCAAGCTCTCGGACAGGATAACGTTTATCCCGTTGAAGAGCAGGATGTAATCCTGACGCCGGCGGAAGAAACCGTAGCCGAGGCGCCCGCAGAGGAAAAGAAGTCTCCTTTCGACGCTTACGTTGCTAACGAAAAGGCAGCCAGGCAGGCTGCGGCCGCGCAGGTTACCGCGGCACAGGCGGGGATGTACAGCCCCATGATAATAAACGGCGGAGTGTTCAAACCTTTGCCTGCGGTAAAACCGGTAATAGCTCCCGCATCTCACGTACAGCTGACGCCCATCGTGGTACCCGTGGCTATGGTGCCTTTCGCGTCGCAGAATCAGCCCGTGCTTCAATATAAGGACGAGCCCGAACCCGTTCAGCAGACCGTAGAACAGGCTCCCGCTCAGGAAGAAGTTTACGCCGCTCCCGCGGAAGAACCCGTATATTACGAAGAACCCGCCGATCAGATTTACTACGACGAATCTTACACAAACGACGGCGTAGCCGCAGCAGACGGAAATTACGAGGTTTCTTCCTATGAAGCCGCCGGCGGCAAGAAGGTCAAAAAAGGCAGCAGAGTTCGTTCCCTCATAATGTTCTTTGCGGGATTGTTCTATCTCGTACCCTTCATTATGTGCTATCTCAATGCCAACACCGATATAATCAGCAGTCTGGGCATCGACTATATCACCGACCTCAGCAAGGGTATTCTTAAAGAGGATATAATCGGATCTTTCATAGCGGCAATTTCGGGCGGCGACGTAACCTCGTTCTTCTCGCTTGACAATCTGGGCAATCTGTTCCTGTTTGCCAGCATAGTCGTTACCTTGCTGTCCATGATAGTATTCTTAATCGGAATAATAGTAAGGTTTAAGATCAGCTATTGGGCTTACGGTTTCGTACTCGTACTGCTCAACGTTGCGTTCGTTGCATACGAAATGATTAACCTTATGATAGTAGACGGCAGCTTCAAGTTCGAACTTTCGGGCATTGTAGGCGGTCTTATGAACAACCTGCCCGTAATAATCCACCTGCTCGTACCCGCAATCGTAATTCTTATTCTCGGCTCTATACTGAGAATCAGGAAAGACGGCGGCAAAAAGCAGAAGAAGTCCAAAAAGAGCAAAGCCGGCAAAACTGCTCCCGCACTTGCATAACAGAAAACCTTGAAATAATAAAAAGGACGGCGTCTGCCGTCCTTTTGAATTTATAAAGAAATACGCACAATCAATAAATACAGTCAATAAATACTCTTTCCCGAGGAATCTACTGCCACAACGGCCTTGAAATCCTCTACCGTAAGTTTATAAACGCCCTCCGTTCCGAGGTCGCCGAAGCAAACGCACTCCGTTTTTCTGACGGCGTCGCTGTAATACGCTCCTGCGCCGCCTATGGCGACAAAATACACTGCTTTATTATTTTTGAAACTGTTTTTCACTTCCTCGCTTCTCTTGCCTTTACCTATAACGGCGGCCAGGCCTTTGTCGAGCAATTCGGGAGTAAAAGGGTCCATTCTGGCCGAAGTGGTAGGTCCGCAACTGCCGATAACCTGACCCGATACGGCAGGGCAGGGGCCCGTATAATACAGAGCCTGTCCGCATATATCGAAAGGCAGGGGCAAGCCTTTTTCAATCAGCTCGCTGAAACGCTTATGCGCGGCGTCGCGCGCCGTGTAAAGCGTTCCGCTTATGCTTACTATATCGCCCGCGTTCAGAGCGGCAAGCGTTTTCTTGTCTGACGGAAACTTTATTTTTATCATTTTTCACCTTTAATTACCGTAACGGAATGTCTGCTAGCGTGGCACTGTACCGTAACGGCCACTGGAAGTCCCGCTATGTGAGTGGGATAGCTTTCGGCAAAAACGGCCAGCGCGGTTGTCGGGCCGCCTAAACCCTGCGCGCCTATCCCCAAAGCGTTCACGCTTTTAAGAATATGCGCTTCAAGCTCTGCAAGTTTTGCGTCGTTGTTTAGCGAGCCGAGAGTTCTGAAAAGGGCGTGTTTGCTCATGAGCGCGGCTTTTTCCATGGTTCCGCCTATGCCCACGCCCAGTATAACGGGCGGACAGGGACAGCTTCTCGCGTCTTTCATACACTGCGTAACGCACCTGACAATCCCGTCAGTTCCGTCGGCGGGAGTAAGCATAAACACCCTGCTCATATTTTCGCTGCCGAAGCCCTTGGCCATACAGCTTACGGTAACGCTGTCTCCTTCTACTATGCGGGTATGGATAACGGCGGGAGTATTGTCCTCGGTATTTAAGCGTTCCAGCGGCGACAGAACGGATTTTCTCAGATTGACGTAAGCCTCCCTTACGCCCTTGTTGACGGCGTCCTCGACGTATTCGCCCGTAAGCACGACGTCCTGTCCTATGTCGAGAAAAACCACGGCCATACCGGTATCCTGGCATAGAGGAAAGCCTTTGGTACGGGCGATTTCGGCATTTTTTGTCATTATACCGAAGGCAAATTTTTCCAGGCCTTCCGATTTATCGGCAAGTTCGGAAAGCTTTTGTTCGACATCGTCGTCCATGCGCAGGCATATCCTGAAAAAGGCTTCTTTTACCGCGTCTTTTATTCTATCCGTATTTAAAGTAACCATAGCTGACCTCGCTAATATATTATACAATGCTTTTGTTGTCAATTCAAGTTAAAATATGGTATAATACAAGCAATAATCTTTCAGGGCGGCAAAATGTTAAGAATATGTTCGCTGACGTCGGGCAGCAAAGGAAACTGCATATATATTTCCGACGGAAGCAGTATAATACTGATAGACGCCGGCGTTCCGTACAGTCAGATTAAAAATTCGCTTAAAGCGATAGGCGCGGACGTGTCCGACGTAGAGGGAATAATCGTCACGCACGAGCATCACGACCACATAGCAGGGCTTGCGCGCGCGGCGTCGGAAGGCATAAAAATATACGCTCATCCGCTGGCTCAACGCGCAATCGAGGCGCGGACGGGGCTAATAAAGTTCGAGCAGGTTGACTTTTACGACAGCGGATTTTATGTAGGCGGCGTCAGGGTAAATCCTTTCAGGGTCCCTCACGACGCGGCATATCCTCTTGGATACACGCTGACTTCGGGCGGCGATAAAATCGGAGTGGTTACCGATGCCGGGCATATTACCGACGGGATTGTCAACAACCTTACGGGAAGCAGGACGGTATTTCTTGAAGCTAATCACGACAGGGAAATGTTACTGGGCGGCAGTTACGCCAAGCAGCTTAAAAAGAGGATTGACGGAGCCAACGGACATCTCAACAACGGCAACGCGGGCGAAATCGCTTGCAAAGTAGCCGGGGCGAAACTCGAAAGAATAATTCTCGGGCATCTCAGCGAGGAAAACAACACCCCCGAACTCGCTTTCAGCACGGTGGTGGAAGCGCTTTACGCTAAAGGCGTGCGCGAAGGCAGGGACGTAGAAGTCGAAGTCGCCCTGCAAAACAAAACGACCGATATATTTTAGGAGAAGGGTATGAACAAACTCGGACTTAAAGACGGAGGAAACATATTCATATATTCTTACGGCGCGATGTTGCTCATGCAGGTAGCCGTAAGCGTGTACGCCATAGTAAAAGCGGTTTACGCAGGGCAGACGGACGCCGCCGAAATAAGCCTCAACACAATGCTGATAGTGATACTCAATCAGGTCATATACATGTTTGTGCCATACCTGTACGGACGCAGCCGCAAGATATATATGAGTGCGGAAACGGGGCTGTTCGGCCGTGCGGGAATCAAGGAATATCTTTTGACAGCGGCAATTTCGCCGTTATGCATAATGGCTTTTCTGCCTCTCGCACTGGTATTTGTGTATGTTTTCTCGCTTTTGGGTTACAGCGGCAGCGACATCGGCGTTGACGGCAGTTTTCTGACGCTCACGATTACCCTGTGCGTACTTCCCGCCCTCGGCGAAGAAACGCTGTTCAGAGGTTCGCTTGCAGGCAGCCTCAGGCATAAGGGATACGGCTACGCCATAATTATGAGCGCGCTGATATTTTCTCTGGCACACGGCAGTCCGTCGCAGACGGTGCATCAGTTCTGCCTGGGGGCGGTGCTTGCGTATATCTTTTTTGTAACAAACGACATAAAGCCCGCAATGCTGCTTCATTTTCTGAACAACTTCATTTCCATAATTCTGGACAGTGTCAACGTGCCCTTCCTGAATATGGAAATAACCCCCCTGTACATTCTGGTTTCGCTGTGCGTGTCGCTGGTGGCCGGAATAATTTTAGGCGCAGCGCTCAAACTGCTTAAAGCGCAGTCGTTAAAGCGCGCGGGAAGCAAAACGGCCGGCGGGTCATACCTGGCCGACAGCATTAAAGACTTTTGCAATATGTTCAGAAAGGGCGGTTTAAAAGCGCAAATCAAAAGATTAAATGCCGAAATAAACATAATTCGTCCGGGCGAACAAGTTGATTTTTGTCCTGTCGACGAAAACGGGCAGAAGATAAAAACTCCTGCGAATATTATTTTCGCGATAGTGCTTTTACTGTTGATGTATATAGGCAACACTGTTTTAAGTATGTAGCATGAAAAAGTCCGAGCGCTTTTATATAGGTCTTATTTATTTTACTTCCATGGTATCCGTGCTTGCAGTAAGGATACTTTTCGCCTACGACGCTCTGGCTCCTTTGGAAGCGCTTATCGGAAGCGACAATCTGTTTACGCTGCTTACCCAGGTGATCTGTATGGGCGCGATACCCGGGCTGATGTATCTGTGTCTCAAACGCAGGCAGGGTATAGGGGTAGGGCGCGCGCTCAGACAGATAGGCTTTTACAAGCCGCGCAGGGAAGTATGGAAATACGTAGTTGTCATATCGCTGTTTTCTACTTTCATAACCACTTTCGTTTCGCTGATGTGGTCGGGAGTGCTCAGTCTGTGCGGATACAAATACCTGTCTTCGTCGGGCGACGACGAGGTTTACAATCTGTTTACCGTAATAGGCATGACAGTAATGACGGCAGGGCTTCCCGCGGTATTCGAGGAGTTTTCTCACCGAGGTCTGTTACGCAGGGCTTATCCCTTAAAGAAGGACGCCTATACCTATATACTGGTATCCGCTTTGCTGTTCGGGTTGATGCACCAGAACATAACTCAGACGGTATACACCTTCTGCGGAGGGCTGGTAATGGCCGGGCTGGTATACGTAACGGGCAGCATATATCCGTCGGTGTTATATCATTTCCTCAACAATTTCATAGCCGTTCTGTTGCAGGCGGGGGCTCGCGGAAACGTGCTGGGCATACTGCCGGCCGCGCTTTACGGGCTGTTGCTGGGGACTACCGCAGGGCAGACGGTCTCGCTGATAATAGTAATAATAATGATACCCCTGATATACAGGCTGTTCGTGAAGCTCAGGGCGGCGGCCAATCCGCCCCGCCCGGTAAAGATATACGATACTTATATATACGCCACGCGTCTTGACGATTTAAGCGTTTACGGCAAGCCCGAGCAGAGCAAGAAGCCGTCGCGGGGAGAAAAGGCCTTCTTCGCAGGGGTAATAGTAATGAATACGCTTGCCACCGCAATGAGTTTCGTGTGGGGGGTATTAAGATGAAGGTAAAAATCGTGGCGGTAGGCAAAATAAAGGAAAGCTATTACCGCGAAGCTCTTGCCGAATACGTCAAAAGGACGGGCAGGTTTTCGCGCACGGAGGTAGTGGAAACGGCCGAATATCCGCCGTCGGACGCGGGCGAAATTCCCAGGAGCGTGAAAAAGGAAGGGGAAGAGTTGCTTAAACAGGCAAGCGGCTACGTGATTGCTCTGGATAAAGGCGGCGTGCAGCTCGACAGCCGCGGGTTTTCCGCACTGCTGGGAAACCTGATGGTGGAAGGCAGGTCCGAAGTAAGTTTTCTGATAGGCGGTTCGGACGGGCTTGACGAAGACGTTCTAAGACGCGCCGACAAGGTACTTTCGTTCGGAAAAGTAACCTATCCGCACCAGCTGATGCGCGTGATACTTGCCGAACAGATATACCGTGCGTTTACCATACTGAACAAAATGCCCTATCACAAGTAAAACTTTTCCGCGCATATAATGCAGTATGTACGGATACGGAGACCTCATTAAAACAACGGAATACGCCCTCAGGCTCGGACAGCGCGTAATAACGGCGGGGCACAGCGTATGCGGCAGGCGAATACCCGCGATTATCGCGGGCGAGGGCAGGCCGCAGGGCATTATATTCGGCGGCATACACGCCAGAGAGCACGTAACTTGCCGTCTTGTGGCGCGACTCGCGCTCGAACACAGGGGCAAGGCGTTGATATTCGTGCCCATGGTAAACGCGGACGGCGTGGAGCTTTGCCGGATCGGAGCGGAAAGTCTGCCGCCCGAGTACCGCGAAAACGCGCTGAGGATAAACGGCGGCAAGGATTTTTCGATGTGGAAAGCCAACGCGCGTGGCGTGGACATCAACGTCAATTTCGACGCCGACTGGGGCAAGGGCAAAACCAACAAGAGGTATCCGTCTCCGTCGGATTATATCGGCGCCTATCCCGAAAGCGAGCCCGAAACCAGAGTGCTTACCGACCTTGTCAGGCGTTACGGGATAACAAAAGGTCTGGCATATCACGCCAAGGGCGAGGTAATATTTTACGGCTACGGCAACGGAGAAGAGCATTTTGCGGCCGCGCGGCGGTTCTCTGCGCTTACGGGCTATCCCTGCATGCACAGCGAGGGCAGCTGCGGAGGATTCAAGGACTGGATGGTAGGAAAGGGGCTGTTCGCGCTCACCGTCGAAGTGGGCAGCGAAAATCTCTCTTACGACGAGCTCTACGGCGAATTCGAAAAAATATACCTTGAAAACAAAGGAGCGGCCGAGCTGCTCACGGAGATATAAATGGAAACAAAGTTTATGAAAACGGCGCTGCGTTTGGCAAAAAAAGCGGCGGCGGCGGACGAGGTACCCGTAGGCGCGGTTATAGTGCGCGACGGCAGGATAATAGCGACGGGATACAACAGAAAGGAAAAGACGGGCAACGCCCTGAAACACGCCGAGATGATAGCTATAGAAAGAGCGATAAAAAAAATCGGGGACTGGCGGCTTAACGACTGCGAGATGTACGTGACTCTGGAGCCGTGCGCCATGTGCGCGGGGGCCATGGTCAACAGCAGGATAGGCAGGCTGTACTTCGGCGCGTACGATCCCAAAGGCGGGTGTTGCGGCAGCCTGTACGATATTCCGTCGGACGCGCGCCTCAATCACCGTTTCGAGGCAACGGGCGGCATCATGGAAGAAGAGTGCGGCAGAGTGCTCAGCGAGTTTTTCAGAAAAAAGCGCAGGGAAAAGGCGGAGTAATCTCCGTCTTTAATAATAATTAAATCCCGTTCAGTAAACGGCGTCTGCCGCATATAATGGTAAATATGGAAAACGGGATAAAGATTTATGTTATAGACAGGCCTTTTTATATGGCCGAAGAAAGAGTTCTGGGGCTTGCCCTCAGACGTCACGTGTTGCGCAATCTAGAAGGAACGGATTACGTTCTGGCAGACTGCGAGGAACAGGCGGAGGGCGACGACGTATGCGTTATTTACACGGATATGCCGCTGGTAACGGCCGAAAGCATACAAAAAGCAGTAAAAACGGTAACGGCGCAAAGACTCGGGCGCATCGGCCTGGGCAGAGGTTACGTGAAAATGGGCGGATATACGGAAAAACAGAAATATTGCGTCAAAGAACGTGAATTTTTGTCGGTAAGTAATGCAAACCTTTTAAAAATAGTGTATAATGAAGCGGTAAGGCGCCGTAACGAGGAACTGCGTCTTAACGGAGTAATAATAACGGGCCGCGCCGAAATCGATTTTGCGGCGGCAGCGGAGCGCGGCGCGCGTATCGAAGGTTGCAGCAGAATACGCGGAGCAAGCACGGTAAAAAGCGGCGCGCTTATCGACAATTCGGACTTGACCGACAGCCTTATAGAAAGCGGGGCCGGAATAGTCCGCAGCGTGGTGGAAAACAGCACGGTGGGCGCAGGCGTACGAATAGGCCCGTACATACATTTGAAAAACAACGTAAGGATAAATTAAAATGAAACTTGTAATAGGGCTGGGCAACCCCGGCCTCAAATACGAAAACACCTATCACAATATGGGGTTTAAAGCGGTAAAGAAAGCCGCAGAGTTGCTTAACACGAGGTTTAACTGTACGGAATGTAAGGCTAAAACCGCGACTTTGTATATAAACGGCGAAAAAATCGTATTAGCTCTTCCGCAGACTTATATGAATTTGTCGGGCGACAGCGTCAAGGAGCTTATGGGAAAATACAAGGTCGCCGCCGAGGATACCGTAATAGTTTACGACGACGTCGACTTGCCCACGGGCACGCTCAGGCTAAGAGAGGGCGGCAGCGGCGGCACTCACAACGGCATGAAAAACATAATCGAGCGCGCGGGGACAAACGCTTTCAAACGCATACGGCTGGGTATCGGCGGCGATCGCGGCGAACTCGCGCTTGCCGATTTCGTGCTCATGAAGGTAAAAAAGGAAAGCAGACAGGCCGCAGAGGATATGCAAAAGAGGGCGGCCGAGGCTTTAACAGAGTATATACGCACGGCCGATTTCCAAAAAATCATGCGCGTTTACAATGCAAAAGCGGAATGTACGGATTAGAACTTGAAAAACTGGGCGGCGATTTCAAATCGCTGTATTACACTGTCAAAAGCGGTCGTTCGGCGGCTGTTTTTTCATTGAACACCGGCGCCAAGGCGCACGTGATATCCGAGCTGGACGGAAAAGTTTTGCTTATTGCGCCGGACAGGCTGTCGGCGGAGGAGCATACAAGGCATATCAACGCATATCTGGGCGAGGGGCAGGCGGTGTATCTGCCGCCCAAGGACGACGTGCTTCTGAACCGCAAGGCAAGTTCGTCCGAACAGCTCTCGCTCAGGACGAAGGCCCTTCTCAGCATAGCCGAAGGCCGGAACAAGGTAACGGTAATACCCGCGGAGGGGCTTTTGCAGTACTATCCCGACGCAAAAGCGTTCAGGGAAAGCGTGATACGGGTAAAAGAGGGTGAAATACTGTCGCCGTCCGAGGCCGTGCATAAGCTGATATCGGGCGGATACGTCCGCGTAGAGGATATAGGCGAACGGGGCGAATTCACTCAGAAGGGAGACGTTATCGAGGTATGGCCGCTCAGCGGCAATGCCGTCAGGATATCCTTTTTCGACGAACTTGTCGAGGAGATACGCGAGCGCGACGTAGAACAGGGCGAATCCGGAAACAGGCTGACCGAGGCGGTGCTTGCCCCCGTGAGCGATTTTCTGATAAGGGACAAAGCGGCCGTTTTGAAAAAGCTGGGCACGGCCGCCCTGCAGGGGCGCGCTGACGAGATCCGCAAGGAAGTGGCGTTCAGATTAGAGCTTAATCCCTGCGATCCGTCGCTGATATGGGCTTTGCCTTTCGCAACCGGGCAGATGTCCTCGATACTCGAATACTTCGGCGACGTAACCGTGGTGTTCGACGAGGTAAAAATACTTTACGACAAACTGTGTCTTACCGAAACCGAGCACAAAAGCAGGGTAAAAAGCCTTACCGAGGCGGGCGAGAGCACGTCCGCGCATCTGCAATCCCTGCGCGGCGCGGAGCGGGCGCTGTCCGAATGCCGAACCAAAAAAATGCTTGCCTTCATGCAGCTTTCCTCCGTCAATCCGATATTCGCTCCGCAGGCGCTGTTTAACATCAGATGCAATCCCGTAACAAGATATTATCTCGATTACAACGGGCTTTTTTCCGACGTGCGCAATTATTTTCTGAACGGGTATAAAGTTATCGTATGCTGCAAGGACAAGGAGCACCTGGTAAACATTCGCCACAATTTCAAGGATAACGAAGTTCCCTTGTCGGACGGGTACGATTTAACCAAACCGGGGGTATTTCTGACACAGGCGCAGATGCTTACAGGCTTTAATTATTACGCGCCCAAGATAGTGGTGATAGGGGCGGAAGACCTTTTCGGAAAAAGCAAAAAACGGGTTTTATATAAGCAAAAACGCAACTTTATTATGCCGAAAGAGGGCGATTACGTCGTTCACGAGGTACACGGCATAGGCATATATCAGGGTGTGGAAAAGCTGCGGGTGCAGGATGCGGACAAGGATTATTTGAAAATACTGTACCGCGACGGCGACGTCCTGTATATCCCCGTGGATCAGATGGAACTTCTGTCCGTTTATTCGGGCGGAAACGCGCCTAAGCTCAATAAACTCGGGGGCAAGGACTTTTCCAAAACCAAGGAAAAGGTAAAAAAGTCGGTTAAAAAGATAGCCATAGACCTTTTGAGACTGTACAACGAGCGCGAAAACCGCAAGGGATACGTCTACTCCGAGGATACGCCGTTTCAGAAAGAATTCGAGGATTCGTTCGAGTTCGACGAGACCGAAGACCAGCTTTCGGCCGTGCGCGACATCAAGGAAGACATGGAAAAAGGCCGTCTGATGGACAGGCTCATATGCGGCGACGTGGGTTTCGGCAAGACGGAGGTGGCCTTCCGCGCCATATTCAAAACGGTTATGGACGACAAGCAGGCCGCAATACTCGCGCCTACCACGATTCTGGCCAAACAGCACTACAATACGTTTATGGCCAGGGTAAAGGACTGGGGTATACCGTGCGCGTTGCTTACAAGGTTGCAGACGGGCGAGCAGACCAAAAAAATTCTGTCGGGGCTTGAAAGCGGGCAGATAAGCGTGGTAATAGGTACTCACAGGCTGCTCAGTTCGGACGTAAGGTTCAGAGACCTCGGGCTTTTGGTGCTCGACGAGGAACAGCGTTTCGGAGTGGAGCACAAGGAAAAGCTCAAACTCATAAAAAAGGACGTAAACATACTTACGCTTTCTGCAACGCCCATACCGCGCACTCTAAGCATGGCGCTTAACGGGATAAGGGACATAAGCCTTCTCGAAACGCCGCCCGTAAACAGGCTTCCCGTTCAGACCTACGTAACCGAATACAGCGAAGGGCTTATAAAGGACGCCGTAACGCGCGAACTCGAAAGGGGCGGGCAGGTGCTGCTGCTTTACAACAAGGTAGAAAGCATCGATTCTTTCGCGGCGTCCGTGCAACGGCTTATAGGCGACGCTGGCAGAGTAACCGTGGCTCACGGACAGATGAGCGGAAATCTTCTCGACGAACGGATAACGGGCTTTTATCAGAAGGAAGCGGACGTGCTTGTGGCAAGCACGATAATAGAAAACGGCATCGATCTGCCCGACGCCAACACGCTGATAGTCATCGAGGCGGACAAGTTCGGTCTGGCCCAGCTTTATCAGCTGAGGGGGCGCGTAGGGCGGAGCGGCATGCTGGCGCACGCGTACTTTACGGTAAGCGCGGGTAAGGTGATAAGCGACGAAGGCATGAAAAGGCTTACCGCGCTTATGAATTATACCGAGCTGGGCAGCGGATTCAAAATCGCCATGCGCGATCTCGAGATACGCGGCGCGGGCAATCTGCTGGGTGCCGAGCAGCACGGGCACATAGCCAGCGTGGGATACGAAATGTATATGAAACTGCTCAGGGAAGCGGTGGACGAAATCAAAAACGTCAGGACTCCGTCGGGCAGGGAGATAGAGATGAAGATAGCGTGCGACGCCTGCGTGGACAATTCGTACGTAAGCGGCACGGACAAGTACAGGATATACCGCAAGATATCCGAAGTAAAAAGCAAGGCGGACCGCGACGAGCTGATTGCCGAGCTTACCGATACTTACGGCGCGCCGGCGCGCGGGCTGAAAAACCTTATAAACGTATCGTTGCTCAAAAATCTGGTAGCGGGCTTCGAGGCGGTATCGGTAATAATAAACGCGAGAGGGGCGGCCGTGCGTTTTGCCGACGCCGACGCGTTCAGAGACGAGGCTCTCATCACCGAAGTCAACCGGAACCGCAAGAGCGTCGTGCTTACCGTAAGTCCCGTACAGCTGCTGTTCGATAGTAAAAATTTGAACGCAGAAGGAGCAATGGAGTTAATAATAGACTTTTTCTCCTCGGCGGCGGGCATAAAAGAGGGAAAAATGGGCAAATAAAGTAGTATAAGTGCGAAAAAAGATTTGCCTATATTGCTTTATTTATGTATAATAATTAAGTACAATTTCTAAATATCTGAAATCAGGAGTAGAAAGTATGAAGAAAAAAGTGCTTGCCCTGTTGCTTGTTGCGGCGATATTCGCAACCGTACTGGCAGGGTGCAACGTAATAACCAAAAACGAAGAGCGCGACTATAAACAGGTAGTATCCACCGTAACATACAACGGGCACAGCGCCACCGTAACCAAGCAGGACGTGGTAACCGTATTCAATTCCTACGGCTACTATTACGTATATTATTACGGTTACACCTACGAGGAGGCCTGCAAGACCATACTCGAATCGCTTACCCAGCGCAAGTTACTGATACTTTACGCGAAGGATTATTTCGCGCCGGACGGATACGCTGACGGCATAGCCGGGCTTGAAGCCATACTCAGCGCCCGCGAGAAAAAGATAGCCATAGAAAACGTGAATGCCGACATGGAAGACGCCCTCAAAACCCTTATCGAGGATCTTGAAAAGGAAGAGGCTTCCAACAGCGGCAGCAACATAACCGAAAGCAAAGATATCGAGATAGTCGCCAAGGAAGAGGTTACTTACAAGGCGGGAGACGAATTCGACCTCGATAATTACGAACTTTCCGTAAAGACGGACGACGGCACCGAAAGCGTGGAAATCACTACAGATATGGTGGAAGGCAGTCTGCCCGACATGAGCGTGCCCGGTGTTAAAGTACTGAAAGTCAGATACAACGACAAGGTATACGAATACGAATTCGAGGTTGCTTCGGCGGCCGAGGCAAGGCCTGTACGCCCGTCCGACGGCGAGGTTGCCGAGGATCCCGACGAGGAATACACCGGCGAGCTGCCCAAGAAGTTTACCGAGCAGGGATACGTATCCGAGCAGGCGTCCAGCCCTTATTACGAGCAGGCCGTAAAGACGCTTAACTCCAACCTTGCTTCCAATTATACGGGTTACGACGAGTATTACGAGGAAGAACTCGAAACCATGCTTCTTGCCAAACTTCAGCGCAAACTCGCTTCCGCGGAGCTTACCCCCGAAAAGATTGAAAAAGAGCTCAGCGAAAAGGCCGCCGTTACCGTAGCCGCCAACAAGGAGACCTTCTCCAAATCGGACAGCGCGTATTCGAGCGCGCTCACAAGCGGCGTAACGGGCATAGGCTATCATCAGAAAGCGGGATACGGGTTCGTATACAACATACTTCTTCAATTCTCCGACGAACAGACCGCCATGCTTAAAAAATACGCGGAGGGCGGCGTTTACTATCAGGGAGACGAAATCTATAAACAGATACGCGACGGCGAAGCTCAGAAGATAACCGTTAATATCGCCAATCTCGAATACGATCCCGAATACGAGTGCGAAGACCACGATTGCGGGCTTGAAAACTGCACGGGCGACTGTGACAAACACACCTGCGGCAACGCACAATGCCCCTCCAACGCCTATATAGCGTATGACGTAGACGTTCAAACCGTACTCGGCTGGATAAAGGCCGACCTGGACAAGGCCGCCGCCATTGCCGATAAGTACGAACGTCAGATGGCCATACTCGAAGTAGCTGCGCAGTGGACGTACAGGGTTAACGAGGACAGCGGCATGTTTGCGTCATCGGAAACCGCAGAGAAGGCCATAACCAACAACGGCCTCGGCTATCTCGTAACGCCCGAGGGCGAGGAAAGCACCTACGTCGAGGAATTTACCGAGCAGGGCCGTGCCTTAATCAAAAAAGGTATAGGCAGCTATATGACGGGCGATACTCTCGAATCCATGTACTGCGTGACCGATTACGGCATACACATTCTCGTGGTAAGCTATATTCCTTACGATTTCAACGCCTTCGGTCTTGACGGCGAAAGCATCTTCGCGTCGCAGGAAGAATACGACAAAATGGAAACTCCCATGGATTATATAGTCAGCTTCGGCAGGCTTACCGATTGCAACGGCACTCTGGATTATACCGAAGCGGCCGACGGTAAATACGTTAAAACCGCCGACGGCAAATACGTGCTTTACGACGCTTCCGACGAAACCCACGCCTCGCTCGTAAGATACGACCTCACATACGTATCGCCCGAGTTTTACGGCGAGGACGGCGAGCTTAAAGAAAGCAAGGCTACGCCTTCCAAGACCTATGCCGATATAATCAGGGATACTATCGAAAGCAATACCACTACCGACGTATACAACGCTTTCGTCAAAAAGCTCACCGCCGACAATCTCGACAAGGCTACCGACAACAACGATAAACTCCTCAAAAAGATAGCCTCTCAGCTCGAAAGCGCGTCGTGACGCTCATAACGGTTTAAAAGAAGCCCCTTGCGGGGCTTTTTTTATATATTCCGCCGCCCGTCGGGCGGCTTTTTATGTATAAAAATTTTTGCCGCTGTCAATAATTGAACAGAGGTATTTTATGAAAAAGTTTATTCTTATAGTTATTGCAACTGTATTTGCGGCAAGTCTTGCCGCGTGCAACACCGCTTCACCCGCCGACGACGTCATACGCATACATATCCGCGCAAACAGCAACAGCGCGGAAGATCAGGCCGTAAAAACCGAGGTAGTCAAGGAAGTAACGGACTATCTCACGCCCGTGCTTGCCGAATGCGACAGCAAAGCCGAGGCGATAGAGGCCATAAAGAGCAATCTTCGCGAAATCGAGCGGACTGCGGACAACAAACTTGCCGAATGCGGCAAGACGTACGCAAGCACGGCAAAAGCGGTACGGGAGGAATTTCCCGCGCGGCAGTACGGCGGCTACGTATTCGACCGGGGCGAATACGACGCGCTTATAATAGAGCTGGGCAGCGGCGAAGGGGATAATTGGTGGTGCGTGGCTTTTCCTCCGCTGTGCTTTGTCCCCTCGGGCGACGGCGAAAATTTCAGATACAAATCCAAAATAGTCGAAATCATAGAAAAATTTTTCAAGGAGGAAAGATGAATTCCGTAATATTGAAAACGGCGGCGGTAATCTGTATGGTACTCACCGTGATAACGGGGCTTACGGTATTTCCCGCCGAGGGAGAAGCAGAGGAAACGGTAGTGCTCAAACAGGGCAGTACGGGCAGTCAGGTAAAGACGATGCAGACCAAGCTTAAAAACTGGGGCTATTACAACGGAAATATAGACGGCATATTCGGCAGTCAGACGACGGCGGCGGTCAAGTATTTTCAGCGGGTCAACGGACTTGCGGTAGACGGCATAGTGGGCGCAAAAACGGCGGCGGCACTGGGAATGACGCTTTCGTCGGGTTCGTCCTCCAACAGCGGATACAGCAGTTCGGATTTATACCTGCTTGCCAAATGCGTATACGCCGAAGCGCGAGGCGAACCCTACGTCGGGCAGGTGGCCATAGCGGCCGTAGTGCTTAACAGGGTAAAAAGCAGCAGTTTTCCCAATACGATAGCGGGCGTGATTTATCAGCCTTACGCCTTCACGGCGGTAGCGGACGGGCAGATAAATCTCGAACCGGACGCCACTGCAAGAAGCGCGGCTCAGGACGCCCTCAACGGATGGGATCCCACTTACGGCTGTCTGTATTACTATAATCCCGCAACGGCCACGAGCGCCTGGATATGGTCGCGGGAAGTACGTCTTACCATAGGCAGACACAATTTCGCGGTATAAGGAGAAAGTATGGAACGGAATAAAAAACAACGCGTAATAATATGGATAACGGCATTCGTATTTGTGCTGACGGTTACCGGGCTGTCGGTATGGATTGCCGCCGAGCGCAAAAAGAACCAAAGTTACGGTTCCACGCTTGAGGGCAGATACCAACAGGCTTATTACGAGCTGATAACGCAGACCAACGATATGGAAATCAAAATGGCCAAACTTGCCGTAAGTCAGTCGTCGGACACCAGACGCCGGCTTTTTTACGAAATATGGAAAGGTTGCGAAGTATGCGGCAGCTGTTTTTCCACGCTGTCCGCAAAAGACGGAAGCGTAAACGAAGCCGCCGACTTTATCAACAAAACGGGCGACTATTGTTTCTATTTGGCCGTGCGTGCCGACGAGGAAGAGGTAGTCGACAAGGCGCTTCCTACGCTTGAAACAATGCGCCGGATACTAAAAAAACTGGGCGAAGAACTGGCCGAAGTTCAAACGGCAATAAGCGACGGCTGGTTGTTTCTTGACAATCTAGGCGGCGAAAACGACATTTTATCCGACGCTTTTAACAATTTAAGCGGCGATTCGGTAGAATATCCTCAACTTATATACGACGGGCCTTTCAGCGACGCCTTAAAGGACAAGGAGGCGCTTTATCTGAAAGGCAAGGCCGAAATATCCGGCGAACAGGCAAAAAGCGCGATAAACTCCCTGTTGCAAGGCTATACGGTGGAAAACGTAACCGATCTCGGGGAATGGCAAACAGATCTCGACACTTTTAATTTCAGCGTTAAGGTAAAGGAACTCGCTTCCGAGATAACCGTTCAGATTACCCGTTACGGAGGCGTTCCGCTGTCGCTGAGCTCGCACCGCGAAGTTACCGATCCCTCGCTGTCGGGCGAGGAATGTGCCGAACTGGGCAGGCAGTATCTCGAAAAGATAGGTTTCGAGGGCATGGAGGCCGTGTGGATATCCGACGTAAACAGCAACGTATACGTCAATTACGCGCCCGTGAAGAACGGCGTCATATATTATCCCGACCTGATAAAATTAAAAATGGCAACGGACAACGGCCAGATTCTGGGTATGGAGGCAAACAACTATATTTACAATCATACCGAAAGAGAATTTCCCGATCCCGTACTGACCGAGGCTCAGGCGAAGGAGTTCGTAAGTCCGTCGCTCAGTCCCGAGGGCGGCAGGCTGACGCTGATACCCAAGGGCGAAAAAGAGCTGCTGTGCTACGAGTTCACGGGCAACCTCGAAGGGGAATATTACGTCTATATCGACGCCGTAACGGGTAACGAGGCCAATATTCTGTACGTTATAGAAACCGATAACGGGCAACTTATCATGTAGCGGTTGAAAAAAGAAAGAAAGGATAGTATAATATAAAGGCGGCCTGAAAGGTCGCTTTTATAAAGGAGGAAAACATGTACGACGTAATAATTATAGGCGGCGGTCCCGCAGGCATGTCGGCGGCGATTTACGCAGGTCGCGGCGGCAAGAAGACGGCGGTAATCGAGGGCGAAGTTTACGGCGGTCAGATAGCGCTCACGCACGAGCTTGAAAACTATCCGGGCATAAAAAAGATAAACGGCTTCGATTTAGGTATGATACTTGCCGAGCAGGCGCAGTCGTTCGGGGCGGAGATAATAGCGGACAGAGTGGTCGAAATAGAGGCCGCGGGAGATATAAAACGTGTAAAATGCGCGGCAACAGGCACACTCGAGGGTCGCACTCTCATATTATGTATGGGCGCCGCCGCCAGGATGCTGGGTGCCGAGGGCGAAAAGGAAAACGTCGGACGGGGAGTATCGTACTGCGCCACGTGCGACGGCAATTTTTATAAAGGCAAGGAAGTAGTCGTGGTCGGCGGCGGAAACACGGCGCTGGAAGAGGCTGTTTATCTTTCGGGTATAGCGGCAAAAGTAACGCTTATTCACCGCAGAAAGGGATTCCGCGCGGACGCCGCCTCGTTAAAGAGAGCGCAAACCGCGGGCGTAAACTTCCTGCTCGAACGCACCGTAAAAAGAATAGAAAAGGCCGAAAAAGGGCTTACGCTCACGCTGGACGACGGCCGAATAATCAATACCGACGGGCTTTTCGTGGCCATAGGCAGAAATCCCGATACCGCCGTGCTGCAAGGAAGCGGCATAGAGCTTGACGAGGCGGGATATATAATCACGGACAGGGATATGCGTACATCTGTAGGGGGAGTGTACGCGGCCGGCGACGTAACGGCCAAAAAGCTTAGGCAGGCGGTAACTGCTGCGGCTGACGGCGCTATAGCGGGAAGCATGGCCGTGGAATATCTGGAAAAATAACAAAACGTCCCCCTTCACAGGGGGTGTTTTTTTGTCCTGCGGGGAAATAGTATCGGGAATCAACTCAAATCAAAGCGAGAATTACGTACGGGCCTTGGGTAATGCGCTTACGGGCACGGGCCTCAGATATTTCGTGATAGGCCGGGACGGGCGAGAAAGCGGCGGACGGCTTGCCGAATATCTTGCCGAGGGAATATACACCGGCGGAGGAAAGGTAATCAATGCGGGCATATTTCCCGAGGGCGGAATAAATCATATAGGCAGCCTTTACGAAAGTGGCGCGGGAATAACTATAAGCGGCGGCGAGGGCGACAAGACCGTAAACGGAATAAGGATAACCGTGGGCGGCAGGAGACCGGACAGGGCCTTCGAGCGGGAGCTGTATTCCCAGCTTAAAAAGGGATTGTCCGTGCGTTCCGGCGGAAAGATTCTTTCCGCTGAAAACAGCATAAACAGATACTTAAAGTTTGTAAAACACAAAGTAAACTTTGATTTTTGCAATTCAGAGATTGTTTTCGATTGCGGTCACGGCAGTATGCAGAAAATAATAGGGCCGCTGTGCGCCGAGCTTAATATAAAGCCCGGGCTGCTGGCGGCGGATTACGAGCCCGACCTCGTCAACGAATACAGCGGCATGCAGTTTCCCGAGTATATCGAGGGCAACGCGTTTTCGGATGCGGGCATATCGTTCAGCCAGGCGGGCGACGGTTTTGCCGCGCTTGACGGTGGAAGAGTGGCGGGAGCCGACGTCGTGGCTTACCGTCTTTCTGTAAGGGACGGAGGAGACACGGTAATCACAGAGGGAATTAACGGAGCGTTGAAGGCGCGGCTGGACGAAGAAAACAGGGGTTGTTTCGTGGTAGAGGAAAACCGTCTGGTAATGGAACGCGCATTCGAAGTCAGAAAGGCCGCGCTCGCCGTAAGCGAAAGCGGACTTGTGTTGCAAAGAGAGGGCGACGCGGTTACCGCGGCGCTGTGTTATCTTGCGGAGGCCGCCAAAGGGCCTTGCGAATACCGCCCGTTCGCCAGACGGAGTCTTATTCTCGAAAACACGCAGGCGGCGGGGTTGGGAGAGGAGTTTTTCGCGTGCCTGAAACGAATCAGCGGTCTGCTGAAAGGAATGGGCAGACTTCTGCTGTTCGAGGACAGGACTCTGCGACGGGTAAAGATAATAGCCGAGTCCTCGTCCGAATTCACCGCAGTTGCCGCCGTGAAAGAGATAGAGAGGACCTTTCCCGAAAAATTTTTTAAAAAATTTTAAAAAACATTGTAAAAACAGTTGACAAACTTTAAGTTGTCATATATAATGCAGGTGATTTAAAAAACAGCTCATAATTTTCCCCCTTATCATATAATTGGCAAACGGTTCGGATATTCCGAGCCGTTTTGCTTTTGCTTCGCTTTTACGGGCGACTATGCTTTTGTCAAAAAAAGGCAAAAACCTGCAAGAGTTTTCCCGTTGCCCTCACGTTGTTAAAATAATATTAAAAAACCGCATTATATTAGTTGCGGTAAAATTAAAAATTTAGTATAATCTCAATATAGTATTTCCGATTTATATTATTATAGATTATATACTATATTATCACGTAAGACGGCAGGCGGACATGCAGCTTCTCGAACAGACCATTTTGAAATACGGCAAGGTTTATGCGGGCGACGTTTTAAAGGTGGACAGTTTTCTGAACCATCAGGTGGACGTAGCCCTTTTAAATAAAATGGGGGCCGAACTCGCCGGGCGGTTCGCAGGCGAGGGCATCACCAAGGTTCTCACGCTGGAAGCGTCAGGCATAGCCGTCGCCATAATGGCGGCGCTTTCTCTCGGCGTAAAGATGGTATTTGCCAAAAAGGCCAAGACGTCCAATTCGTCGTCCGACGTATACACTGGGCGCGTGCACAGTTATACGCGCGGCAAGGATTTCGAGATAGTGGTATCCAAGGAATATCTCGGCAAGGACGACAACGTGCTTATCGTAGACGATTTTCTGGCGACGGGCAGCGCGCTGTACGGCATGATTGACATAATAAACCAGGCCGGGGCGCGGCTCAAAGGCGTAGGTATAGCCATAGAAAAGGGCTATCAGGGCGGCGGAGACAAGCTCCGCGGCGAAGGCGTGAGGGTTGAATCGCTCGCGATAATCGATAAAATGAGCGAGGACGGCATCGTATTTCGCGGTTAAAGGAAAAAAGCCGAAAGGCTAAAAATATACGGAGGTACCTATGAAGAAAAAGATCCTGATACTTGTGCTTGTAGTAGCGCTTGTAGCATCGATGGCGGTTGCTTTTGCCGGTTGCAACAAAGATAAGGACCGGTTTACGTTCGGTCTTATCTGTTTGCACGACGAAAACAGCACGTATGACAAAAACTTTATCGATGCGGCCAAGGCCGTAGCCGAGGAGCTTAACGTCAAACTCGTTATCAAAACCAATATTGAAGAAAGCAGTGCTTGTTACGATGCTGCGGTTGACCTGGTAGACCAGGGCGCGGACGTAATATTCGCCGACAGTTTCGGTCATGAAGATCACATGATAAGAGCTGCTAAAGAGTTTGCCGACGTACAGTTTGCGCACGCGACGGGTACCAAGGCTCACACCGAAGAATTAGCCAACTACCACAATGCGTTCGCTTCCATTTACGAAGGCCGCTATCTTGCGGGCGTAGCCGCGGGCATGAAACTGCTTGAAATGTATCCCGACGCAACTGCTTACAAAATGGGCTACGTAGGCGCTTTCCCCTATGCCGAAGTAGTATCCGGTTACACCTCGTTCTACCTTGGCGCAAAATCCGTTATGCCGGCAGGCAAGAGCATCACCATGGAAGTACAATATACCAGCAGCTGGTATGATCCCGATAAAGAAGGTACCGCCGCACTCGCACTTATAAACAACGGCGCGCAACTCATCAGTCAGCATGCCGACAGCATGGGCGCTCCCAACGTATGCGAAGAAAAAGGTATTCCCAACGTTACTTACAATATCAGCACGAAAGCTACCTGTGAAGATACCTATCTTATCGGCAGCAAAATCAACTGGGCTCCTTACTTCAAGTATTTGATTGAAAAGACGCAAAAAGGCGAAGCTGTGGAAAAAGACTGGACCGGCACTCTTACCAATGACGCCGTACAGGTTCTCGAATTCGGCGCAGGCGTTTCCGACGCTATAAAGAATGCTGTAGCCGAAGCTAAAGCCGAAATTCTCAGCGGCGAACGCAAAGTATTCGATACCGCCACTTTCACCGTAACCAAAACCGACAGCCTCAACACTGCTGCCACGGTAGATGCAACCGGTAAACTTACCGCTTACCAGGCGGACGTACACACCGATCCCAACTTCCAGATCATTCCCGATACTCAGGTTGTCGAAAACGGAATTTTCATGGAATCCAAATTCCGTTCGGCTCCTTACTTCGATGTACGCATTGACGGTATTACCGAAATCAACAACTAATAACAGATAACAGCGGTAACAGGCGGAGCAAAAGCTCCGCCTTATCCGCTTTATTTAACCGATAGTCTGACTTTTATTACAGGCAATTCTACACGGAGGAAACGAATGGCAAAACCAATCGCTGTCCAATTAAAAGGAATTTCCAAGTTTTTCGGCGACGTAGTGGCCAATAAAGAAGTGAATCTTACCGTATACCGCGGCGAGATTCTTTCCGTACTCGGCGAAAACGGTTGCGGAAAAACCACTCTTATGAATATGCTGGCGGGCATTTATTATCCCGACGCCGGCCAGATTTATGTAGACGGCGAACCCGTGGTAATACGTTCGCCCAGGGACGCGTATAAGCACAGAATAGGAATGGTGCACCAGCATTTCAAACTGGTTGATGTCTTTTCGGCTACGGATAATATAATACTCGGCGAAAAAGGGCCGGAATATTCAATATCCGAAAGGTGGAAAGAATATAAAAAACAAGCCAAACGGCCGCAGTTTGTGATAGACGCGGAGGATACGTCCGCTCCCGTCAAAGCGATTGACGGCACAAGCACGTTAAAAGGGCGGGCAAAGCTGTTTTTCAAGCTGGCCGGAGTTCCTTTTGAAAAACTCAAAATAAAAGGGCGTTTCAACTGGCTTTCGTCCGATCGCGGTGCGGGAGTAAAGGATATAGCGTCCAGATACGGATTCGAAATCGATTTAAACAAGAAAATATACGATATGTCTGTCAGCGAAAAGCAGACTGTCGAAATCATAAAAGTACTTTACAGAGGAGCGGACATTCTTATCCTCGACGAACCCACGGCCGTACTTACGCCTCAGGAAACGCGCAACCTTTTCAAGGTTATCAAAAAGATGCGTGCCGACGGCAAATCCATCATAATAATTACGCATAAACTCAACGAAGTTATGGAGGTAAGCGACCGCGTTGCCGTACTCAGAAGGGGCGAACACGTGGCCACGGTCAACACTGCCGAAACCACCATAAGCGAGCTTACCGAAATGATGGTAGGACGCAAAACCGATCTTAACATACACAGAGCCGTCCCCGTCAACGTACAGAAGCGACTCGAAGTCAAGAACCTGTCGCTTACCAACGCCGAAGGCGTTAACGTGCTTAAAGATATATCGTTTGAAGCGAATTCGGGCGAGATTCTGGGCATAGCGGGCATAGCGGGCAGCGGTCAGCGCGAGCTTCTGGAAACCATAGCGGGGCTGATACGTCCCGATACGGGCAGCATAAACTACAACAATCCCAAGACGGGCAAAAACGAAAATCTGGTGCGTAAAACGCCCTCTCAGATACGCGAACTCGGCGTAAGGCTGTCATTCGTTCCCGAGGACAGACTCGGCATGGGCCTTGTAGGCAATATGGATATTATAGACAACATGATGCTCAGAAGCTACAAGCGCGGAAAAATGCCCTTCCTGGACAGGAAAAATCCCAAAAAACTGGCCGATACCATAATACACGACCTCGAAGTGGTAACTCCGAGCTCTCACACTCCCGTAAGACGGCTTTCGGGCGGCAACATACAGAAGGTTCTCGTCGGGCGCGAAATAGCCTCGGCTCCCACCGTGCTGATGGCGGCCTATCCCGTAAGAGGCCTCGACATCAACAGTTCTTACACTATATACAATTTGCTTAATAACCAAAAGGAGAACGGCGTAGCCGTAATATTCGTAGGCGAGGACCTCGACGTGCTTTTGGAACTTTGCGACAGAATCATAGTAATTTGCGCCGGTAAAGTCACCGGCATTGTAGACGGCAGAAGCATCACAAAAGAAGAAATCGGTTTGTTGATGACCGATTCAGCAGCGACGCCTGCCGGAAAGGAGGAAAAGCATGCATAACGGCAGTAAACAGCGCGAACCCTTCTTCCACATCGCGAAACGGACGAATTTGCAGCCGTGGAAAGCATTTGCTATAAGAGCGGCAGCCGTTGTAGCGGCGTTGCTCGTAAGTTCCGTGGTCAGCAGCATAATAACGGACGGAGAAGGAATAGGAGAGTTTTTTGCAAATTTATTCGACGGCGTATTCGGTACCGAGCGCAGAATACTCAACCTCTTCCAGAACACCGCCATCTTATTGTGTCTTGCTCTTGCGGTTACTTTTGCGTTTAAAATGAAATTCTGGAATATCGGCGCCGAAGGCCAGACACTCGCAGGCGGCCTTGCCTGTGTGGCATGCATACAGTATATGGGCGGCAAGGTACCGGAAGGCATCCTGATATTGATAATGGCCGTATGCAGTGTGGCTGCAAGTATTATATGGGCGGTCATACCCGCTATATTCAAAGCGAAATGGAACACTAACGAAACGCTGTTCACGCTGATGATGAACTATATAGCAATGCAGCTGGTAGCATGTTGCATATTCGTATGGGTGCCCAGCGGTTCGGGCGTGCTGGGCGTACTCAATCACGGGCATTTTCCCCAAATCGGCGGATATAATTATATACTTAACATAATAATAGTGGCGCTACTTACGGTTTTATCGTATATTTATTTCCGTTACAGCAAGCACGGATACGAGCTGTCCGTAGTCGGCGAAAGCGAAAATACGGCCAAATACATAGGCATAAACGTCAAAAAAGTTATAATACGCACAATGATAATATCGGGTGCGTTCTGCGGAATAGCAGGTTTATTGCTTGTTGCGGGAACCGATCACTCGCTCAACACAAACACTGTTGCCGGAAGAGGTTTTACGGGGATACTCGTAGCCTGGCTGGGTAAATTCAATCCTTTCTTCATGTGCGGCACCGCGATGTTATACGTTTTTATCGATCAGGGTGCAAGGCAGGTAGCCACGGCGTTCGGAATGGGAGGGTCTTTCTCGTCCTTGATTACGGGAATATTCTTCTTTTTCGTAATCGGGTGCGAGTTTTTCGTCAACTACAAGGTAAAGTTTTCAAGTTCCCGCAAATTCAGGATACGACAAAACGGCACACAATTTCCGCAAGGAGGCGTTCCGGCTGCTCAGGAGACCGAATCCGCAGAAAAAGTTAAGGAGGTAAACGCCTGATGATAGTATCTTTTCTTCAAAGCGTAATACGGTTCAGCACGGTTTTTCTTTACGGAGCGGTAGGTGAAACCATTACCGAAAAATCGGGCAACCTCAACCTGGGCATACCGGGAATAATGTGTATGGGCGGCGCAGGCGGCGTAATAGGCGGCGTAATGTATATAAATTCCCTTCCCGACCCCGAAGTCATGACTTGGGCGGGAGCCATACTCGTGCCTGTATTTATGTCGATGTTTTTTGCATTGCTGGGCGGACTTATATATTCTTTCCTTACCGTCACTTTAAGATGTAACCAGAACGTAACGGGCCTGGCGCTTACTACGTTCGGCATAGGATTTCTGGCCTTTGTAGGAAGTAAATTCGGCACGACGTACAGCAGGGGAATGAGTTTAATAAGCAGATATTTCAGACAGTCCTTTTCCTTTGCGGCAGATCTGGAAGCCTTCGGACAATTGTTCTTCTCGTACGGAATTTTAGTTTATTCGGCAATAATTATAGCAATAATAACCGCCGTAATAATCAAAAAAACCAGAACAGGGCTTAATCTCAGGGCGGTAGGCGAAAATCCCGCAACCGCCGACGCGGCAGGCATAAGCGTAACCAAATACAAATACGGCGCCACTCTTATAGGCAGTATGATTGCGGGGCTGGGCGGATTATTTTATATAATCGACAAAAGCGCGGGTAATATAGAATATACCATCGACACGTACGGCTGGATGGCGGTTGCGCTGGTAATCTTTACCATCTGGCGCACAAACTGGGCAATACTGGGCTCATTAATATTTGCGATGCTATATTTGCTGCCGACGTTCGTAGCGGTTTCGTTTGCTCAGATGGAACTGATAAAAATGGTACCTTATCTAGTAACCATAATAGTGCTTATCATAACAAGTATCAGAAACGGAAAAGAGAAACAACCGCCCGCTTCGCTGGGTACGACGTATTTCAGGGAAGAGCGGTAGCTCTCTCAGTCGCAATGAAAAAGCCCTCGCAAGAGGGCTTTTGTTTATGCTCCGGCGGCGTAGACCTTGTCGTCGAGCCAGTTGTCGATGATGGTAGCGGCGCCCGGTTTCCCGGTCTCGAAGCAGGCCTTTATATCGTCTGGCGCGGCGATTTTTCCGTTATAGCTTCGGAAGTAGTCGCCGAGCGCGGCAAGAAAGGCCTTTTCGCCCATTGCAAGGTACAGCGAGTTGAACATAAGCATGCCTCTGTCGTAGGTTGAAACGACGTAAATATCCGAACTGTCGAACTCATAGCTTTTAAGACGCATCGAGCCGAAGGTAAGACCTTGCTTTTCGGCCTCGGAGCGGGCGGAGGAGTAGGAGTTCATGGCAGAGGAAATAACGGCGTCGAAAGCCGCTGCGTTTCCGTTCAGTTTATAAAACAGTGCGGTGCAGAATTCGGTCAGGCCCTCGTCCTGCCACGGATTGGCAACGGGGTCGCTGCCCACGGCTCCGTACCACCACTGATGGGCTATTTCGTGTACTATGGTATATCGGTAGGCGGCGTCCTTCTGGAACGAAGATATGTACACCAGACCAGGATATTCCATTCCGCCGTGTATGAAATCGGTCTGAACGACGTTGAGGTCGGACAGGGTATAGTCGCCGAAATACTCGCCGAAAGTCTGCACGGCTTCGACGGCGGTTTGCAGCGAAAGTTCGGGAGAGGGGTCGTTAAAGTATACGTAATTGACGTCGGTAGCGCCTACCCGCTGAGTAATTACCGTGCCGTTATCTATAAGACATACGGCCAAATCTCTTACGTTACGGGCTTCTGCCTGATAATAGTACTTGCCGTCCTGAACAAAACTGTCCGTAAGTTCGCCCGTTGAAGCGAAAGCCGTATCGGAAGTTGTTGAAAACTCCAAAAAGTAGTCGGCACACTCGCTGTAAAAGGGGTCGCCGTTCTGATAATAAGGATATTCCGAAAACGCTCCGTTTTCAAAAACGCACAGTTGAGGATAAAAATTAGCAAGATTAACACCGTTTTCGGTTATTCCAAACCTTGAATTGGTTTTTGGCACGGTTACGGTATACTGAAATCCGATATATATTTCCTCGCCCTTTCCGAGCGGCTTGTCAAGGGGTACAGACAATATCTGCATATTTTCCGAAAGGGTGTAATCCGATGCTGTGCCGTCGGCAAAACATTTTTCAATATCTATTCCGCCCGTGTCGAACCCGTCGTAGTAGCAGAGGGAGTCTTCCGGGTCGCAGGCGGGGAAAGAGGCGTCTTCACGATACGCATTCGGGTACAGGTGAAATTTTATCTCGGCGAGCTCCGAGCCCGTCGAATTGAAAAAGCGCACTTCCTGACTTGCCGACAGCGTATTGCCGTCGAGCGACAGGCATAAATCGTAGCGTGTCGTGCTGTCTTCGGGCGCGGCCGGCTTTGTGCATGAAACGCACATAACGGTAAGGCAAAGCAAAGTGGCAAAGAACAGAATAAATTTAATTTTTTTCATGGTAAACCTCTGTTAACATCTGGAATTTAAGGTAAGTTCCACAAGGCGGCCGTATTTGCGCGCCTTATTCACTGTTTTGGCGGTAATTACGTCGCCTTTGGGAATAATTACTTTCTTGTTGGAGTCGGTAATATCCGAAACAATCAGTCTGCCAAGCAGAAAGCGGTAGTCGCTTATCAGGCGCATCGGGGTGTGTTCGTCCTTGTAAATTTCGTCGGAATCGGTTTCGGAAAGCTCCTCGCCGTCCGGCAGGACAGGGGCAGGCCCGTCAGGCGCAATCGGAACGGACGGCGGAGCATCGGAGCTGCGCGTATTTTCCCGTTTTTGTTCGGAGCGGTGTTTTCGGGGCGCGGAGAGCAGAGATACTTTATAGTTTTCGTCGGCCGAAAAGCGCGCTTTTTTACGTTTGAACGGCTTGCATTCACATATAACGGCAAGTTCGGCCGACATCGAGGACAGGTCTTTGGGGGAGTAAACGGTATTACCCGCGGTAATATTCGTTACGCAAAAGTTTTCGTCGGTTTCGATTTCGGAAAGAAAGCCCGCGTGTTTTCCGTTGTCAAGGTATACGGGACAGAAGGGCGACGCCCTGAAAAAGGCGTCCGAATCAATCTCCTCGCAGGGCAATGCGTCGGCGGCGGAGGCGGTTACCAAACAGTCAAAACCGAAGTCCTTTACCTTTTTAAGTGGCACTGCAGCCGTAAAAGAAGGCACGCTTTCGCTTCGGAACAGAATATATGCCGTTTTGAAACCCGATTTTCTGATAAGGAATCCGCAGCACGTACCCAGAAATTTGCCTTCGCAAACGGCGATGATTTTTTTATTGAACAGATATGAAAGTTTAGGCATAGCGACCTCCTCGGACGTTCATATAAAAACTATATTACGGAAAGCGGAATAATATGCCCGTCCGTTTACGGCGCGGGCGGCGGAGGTCGGGATTATGCATAAAAGTATATGTACGAAAAATACATCAAAAGTAAAAAAGCGCGTTATATAATTAACGTAATATTTTGTATCGTCGCCTGCGCGAAAAAGCTGCTCAACCAGGCAAAAAAGCGGCTGAAAACAGGCAAAATCCGACAAAAAACGCGATGCGCCTGAAAATTATAAAAATTTTCCCGTATCCGCACCTGAAAAGACTTCCGAAAAGGGCTGAAAACGCAAATGCGCGCTTAAAGCGACAAAACGGAAACATATATGCTCAAAAATGTGCAAACACGACAAAAAAAACCGCTGAATCCGCTGTCATAAAGGAGGGCTGCACGGCATAATTTAGCCTTGTGGACAAAGGCCGGTTTGTCCCGAATAATACTTAAAAAAGGGCGTCTTATCCACATTAAGGGGCTCTTTTGGGGATAACTCTGTGGATAACCGGGCATTTTTATGCAGATTTTGTATAAAATTGTAAATCAAATAAAAAGGAGCGAAAACGGTGAAATCGGTCGTTATCAAACTCAGAAAGAGGAGCTTGGCGGTAATTATGGCGGCAGTGCTTACGGTGTGCCTGACAACTGCCGGAATATGCGTAAAAAGAGTATGGGCTAGGCCTCTTGCCACCGTAGTGATAGACGCGGGACACGGCGGCGGCGACGGAGGCGTGGTCGGGCTGGAAACGGGGGTAACCGAAAGCGATTTGAACTTAAAGATAGCTCTCGCGCTCAAACAGCAGTTCGAAAGCAGGCAGGTAAAGGTAATTCTTACCCGAAAGGACGGCGGCGCGCTGGCGGACGGAGCCGATTTCAAGCGCAAGGATTTCGAAGCGCGGTGCGAAATAATACGGAAAAGCGGCGCCGACGCCGTTATAAGTATTCATCAGAATTCCTTTCCCGCACAGCGCAGCAGGCGCGGTAGTCAGGTATTTTATAACGCAGGGGATCAGAGTTCCAGACTTTTAGCGGAATACATGCAGCGGACGCTGAACGAAAACGTGAACAAGATTCACAGCGGCCGCGGTTACGACGCGCTTGCGGGGGATTACTACATAATAAACTGCAGCGAAATTCCCTCGGTGATAGTGGAGTGCGGATTTTTATCGAACGCGCAGGACGAAAGACTGCTGCAGTCCGAAAAATACATATCCGAGCTGGCTTTTCAGATATGTTCGGGCGCGCTCGGATATATGATAGACAAACAGGTGATAAACTTTTCCGACAAGGTCAGCTACGGGGAGCAAAGCATAGGCGTTTGACGGCCTCGTAATATATATCGTAAATAAGCTTCAAATCGTCGACGGAAACGCACTCGTCGGGCATATGAATCGTAGACGGCCTTCCCGGAAGTTCGGGGCCGAAAGCGCAGCCCTTTTTCAGAGCGCGCGCGTAAGTTCCTCCGCCTATGGTAACGGGCTTGGCTTCTGAACCGGTAACGCAGGCGTAAGCGTCGCACAACTCACGGATTAAGTCGTCGTTTTCGTCGATAAACAGCGGTTTTTGAATTTGGTCCGTTCTGAGAGTGAATTCGGGAAAATTCTTTGCGACAAGTTCGAGCACGTAATCGGCGTCATACGAAACGGGATAACGTATATCCATATCGGCCGAAAACTTTCCGTTTTCTATGTTTATGACGCCCGTATTGACGGTAAGTTTTCCGCTTTTACCGTCCTCCAAAGCTATACCCGCCGCGCTTCCGTCGGAGGCGGACAGACGGGAGGCAAATTCCTTTATCGGAGAAAACGGCAGAGCGGACAGCAGTTTGATTACGGCGTTCCGGCCCTGTTCGGGGTGAGCCGCGTGAGAGGATACGCCTTTTGCGTATACCAGAAGTCTGTCGTCCGAAATGCTGAGTTCCAGGTCGCGTCCGTCAAGAGCGGAGTATAATTCGGCCGTATAAGGCAGGCTTGCGAAACATTCGTTGGGCACGATGTTGGCGCGATCGCCGCCCTTTACGGTGATGCCTTCGACGGTTTCGGCAGACATATTGAAGTGCAGTATGCCTTTTTCGCCGTTGATTACGGGGAAATTCGCGTCAGGCGAGAAACCTACGTCGGGCATGACTTCGGTGCGGTTATAGCGGTCAATACAGGCCCAGCCGCTTTCCTCGTTACAGCCCAGAATAAAACGTATTTTGCGTTTAGGAACGAATCCTTCGTCGATAAGCCGTTTGACCGCGTACAAGCAGCAGAGCACGGGGCCTTTGTCGTCCATTACGCCGCGGCCGTAAATAACGCCGTCTTTGATTTCTCCCCCGGGATTTGCCGTCCAGCCCTTTCCGACGGGCACTACGTCGAGGTGACCTAAAATACCGAAAACGGGGCCATTGCCTATATCGGCAATTCCGCAGTAACCGTCCAGGTTTTCAGTCCGGAAACCCATAGAGGAAGCCAGTTCCAGCGTAAAATCGAGGGCCTTTTTCACTTCCGCGCCGAAGGGGGCGCCGGGCAGAGGTTTATCCTGCACGCTGAGGAAAGACAGGCACTTGACAAGAGAGGGAATGAGATTGTCGTCAAAAGAGTTCATAAAACCGCCTTAAAGCCGTAAAAACGCTTGTAATTTAAAAATTTATAATTTATTATATATTTAACTGTTAACATTATATACCGAAGGTTGCTTAAATGTTAAGCAAATGGAGAGAAATATGCATACAGGGCACAGGGACAGGGTTAAGGATAAGATAATAAAAGGCGGTCTCAGCATACTCAGTCCGCACGAGGTGCTTGAATTTCTGTTATTTTACGCGATACCCCGCAAGGACACCAACGGGCTGGGGCACAGACTTATTGAAGAATTCGGCAGTCTGAGCGGAGTGCTGAACGCCTCTTACGAAGAGCTTATGAATACCGAAGGTATGACCAAATCGGCGGCCGTGCTGCTTACGTCCTTTCCCGAACTGTTCAGGCAGTACAACCTTGACCTTCTCAAAATAAAAACGCGTTTGCCCACTCCGGCCAGCACGCTAAACTATCTGATAAATCTGTTCAACGGCGAGAAAGAGGAGAAGGTATATCTGATTTGTCTTGACAACAGCCTTAACATAATAAACTGCTGCCTTATCAACAGCGGCACCGCCAACAGCGTAAACGTAATGGTACGGCAGATAAGCGAAGCGGCGCTGAAAAACAAGGCGGTAAGCGTGATACTCGCGCACAACCATCCGTCGGGGAACGTACGTCCCAGCCGAAACGACGTGGAATTCACCAGATTCGTAATGCTGTCGCTGAGCGTGCTCGAAATAAACTTTTACGACCATTACATAATATCGGGCAAGGATTATTTTTCGTTCAGGCTTGAAAACGTTCTCGACAACATAGACACAAAGGTAAACAATTTTTTAAACGATAAAATACGCTATTAAGGAGAATATATGGAAATAAGAACAAGATTCGCGCCCAGTCCCACGGGATTCATGCACATAGGCAATTTGAGGACGGCGCTGTATGCATATCTGTACGCAAGGCATTCGGGCGGCAAGTTCATACTCAGGATAGAAGATACCGACCGCGAGAGATACGTAGACGGGGCGGTAGAGGTAATATACAACACTCTCCGCACGGCGGGTATAGAGCACGACGAAGGCCCGGACAAGGACGGCGGCTGCGGCCCTTACGTTCAGAGCGAAAGGAAGGAGATATACAAAAAGTACGCCGAACGGCTTGTGGAGCTGGGAGGGGCATACTACTGTTTCTGCACAAAGGAAAGGCTGGAAAGCCTGACGGACGCCAACGGCGTCAGAAAGTACGACAAGCACTGTCTCAATCTCGGCAAGGAAGAAGTCGCCGCCAGGATAGCTGCGGGCGAGCCCTACGTGATAAGGCAGAACATACCGGCAACGGGCAAGGGCAGCTACACCGATCTCGTATACGGCGAAATAACCGTGGATTACGAGGATCTTGAGGACAACGTGCTTTTAAAAAGCGACGGCATGCCCACCTACAATTTCGCCAACGTGGTAGACGACCATTTAATGGGAATAACGCACGTGATAAGAGGCACGGAATATCTTTCAAGCACGCCCAAGTACAACCTTATATACGATTCGTTCGGCTGGAAGCGTCCGCAGTACATGCATCTTCCCCCCATAATGAAGGACGAAAAGAGAAAGCTCAGCAAGCGGTACGGGGACGCAAATTTCGAGGATTTCGTCAAAAAAGGCTATCTGCCCGAGGCCATAGTCAATTTTATAGCTCTTCTGGGGTGGAGTCCGAAGAACAACACCGAAAAGATGAACATGGCCGAGCTCATAAACAGTTTCGGCATAGAGGGCATAAGCAAAAGCAGCAGTATATTCGACGAAGTCAAAATGCGGTGGCTCAACTGTCAGTACGTAAAAGAGCTCGACCTCCAAACTTTCAACCGCTATGCCGTACCCTATTACGAAAAGAGCAAGGTAAAGGGCAAGTACGATTACATGAAGCTCAGCAGAATACTCAGCGGCCGCACGGAGATATTCGGGGACATACCCGACCATGTAAATTTCCTCGAAGAGTACGGGCCGTTCGACGTCGCGCTTTTTGAGCACCAGAAGACAAAGACCACGCGGGAAATCGCGCTTAAAGCGATAGACGGAGCGCTTTCCGCGCTTTCGGGCCTCGAAGAATGGACCAACGACGGCATATACGCCCTGTTAGGCGGGCTGTGCGAAGGGCTCGGTATCAAGAAAGGGCAGATGTTCTGGGCGGTCAGGATAGCCGTATCGGGCAGGGAGGTCACACCCGGCGGAGCGACGGAACTTGCCGAAATACTGGGCAAGGAGGAAACTTTGAGGCGGCTTGAATTTGCAAAGGAGCTTCTGAGCAACCGTTAAATTGCAAGAAAAAACCCCGACGTAAAAACGTCGGGGTTTTTTGGCAGGAGTAGTAGGAATTGAACCTACACCATGGGAGTCAGAGGCCCATGTGCTGCCACTACACCATACTCCATCGATTGACTTAATGTATTATAATATAAAATAAACGAAATAGCAAATATTTTTACCGAAAATATGGGATAAAGTAAAAATAAATTGCAATTTCGGTTGAATAAAGGCTTTTACGGGGCGTAAAGCCTCAACAAATATCGACAAAATCCGATAAAATATTACAAACGGATTGCCATACCCGCGCGTATTGTGTATAATATAAATGAATTGAGGGTATTGGAATGAAAACGAAGGTATTATCGGTGGCAGCGTTGATAATAGCCTGTTTTGGGGTATTGTCGGGGTGCCTTATAAAAAGCAGAACATCGGGTTTTGAGGTAACGGGGCACGTATACGCTTACGGAGAAGGGCTTGCCGACGTCAAAATTTACGCTAACGGAGAGTTTGTTTGCGCCAGCGGAGCGGACGGCTCTTTTTCTATATCGGCGGTAACGGCGGATGCCGAGCTTACATTCAAAAAAGAAGGATATTTAATAGACGCGGTCAAGGTAACTTCGGACGGCGAGATAACCGTAACCGCCCGCAAAAGCGTAATAGTAGAGCTGACGGCAACGGACGGCGGCACAGCGAGCGGCGGCGGACTTTACGAAAAGAACGAAATAATAACTCTGGCTGCGCAAGCCTTTCCCGACTATGTTTTCGCGGGATATTATTCGGGCGGCAGTTTGATATCGGACAAGCCCGAGTATTCTTTCGCGGCGGTTGCCGACGCGGAGATTACGGCGGTATTCGAAAAGATAAAGGTAACTGTAACAGTACAAGGCGACAACGCGGACTTCGTAACGGGCGCGGGCGAATACGGAAAAGGCGACGAAGTAATTCTTACTGTGGAAAAACGGACGGGTTACCGTTTTATCGGCTGGAAGATAAACGGCGAAACGGTATCGACGGAGGAAACCTATTCGTTCACCGCGACCGAAAGCGTAACGGTAACGGCCGAATACAGGGAAATTCCCGTAATTACCGACCTTTCGTTCGACGGCGACGCAATAAGCTGGCGGGGCGACTGCGACCTTTATGAGCTGTATTTCGAAGGCGCGCTTATTCTTAAAACCTCTGAAGTAAGCGTTGAAGCAAGCGAATTGTTCACGGTCAGTACGTCGGGCATCGTAGAGATAAGGGGATATCGCGGCGGCGAAAGCTCTCTTCCCTTATATCTGACGGTCGATTATAAAACGAGGTTACCCGTACCCGAGGCGGCAGGGATAACCCGAACTGCCGAGGGAATAATTTATTCGTTCGGCGCGGTAAACGCGGCGTGCGATTATACGGTATATATCGACGGCGAGCCTTTGGCTGTCAGCGAGCACGCCGATAAAGTCGTAGACAACAAGGACAGTCTGGCGTTTAACGTAACGGATTTTCTCACCGCGGGACGCGAGCATCGGCTATGGGTGGTCGCAGTCGCAGACGGTACAAGGAGGGACTCCGTGGCGAGCGCCGAGACGTCCTTTTTGTATTACGGCAGCCTTGACCGTCCCGAAATCACGTTGCGGGACGGCATTCTGGAATGGACCGCGGTAGAAAACGCGGCCGTTTACCTACTCAGCATAAACGGCGTAACTGTGTACGAAGGAAGCGGACTTTATGCCGAAGTAGGGTTGATCGGGGGCCGTACCTATACCGTGCGTTTACAGGTGAGCGCGGAGGGATATGTCCCGTCGTATATTGAAAAATCAATAACCGTTTAAATAGGGAGTGCGTATGAAAAAAACAATTCTGATTATTGCGGCAATAAGCGCGGTGCTGATATGCGTGTTCGGGGCGGAAATGTATGCCTTGGCGCAGGGTCAGCCTCTAAACGTAACCGTAGTTAAGTTGCAAGGCGAAATCGAAGCCCGCTGGACGGACGTGGAAGAAGGAGACATTTACTCCGTCAAGGTCAACGGCGCGGCGGCGGGAGAGACGGTACGCGGGGTACAGCGCATGAGCCTGGAAGGACTGGTAAGCGAAGCCGGCAGATACGAAGTAGAGGTAACCGCCTCCAAATCCGACGGCGAGGTCGTTGCCAACGAAACAATGGTCTACGAGCATTACGTCCGGTATGAAAGACCTGTAATCACGGGGGTGGATAACGGTATTCTCAGATGGAGCGACGGCAACGAACCGGCCTGTTACACGATAGTAGTAAACGGCTTTATACTTGCCCGAAACGTAGCGGGAAAGGAATACGACGTATCGGACACGCTTACGGGAGCTTACGATTACGAAATATGCGTGCAGGCAGAGCAGAACGGATACCGTACGCAGAGCGAGTTTTCGGCCGTGTATATATACAGTAATATCGTAACGCTGGCCGAGCCGGACAATCTGAGCGTGTACAAGAGCGGACAGAGCTACATATTGTCGTGGAGCGCGGTACCGTACGCGACGGGTTATGAGATAAGCGTTTCCGAAACCGACGCGGCGGTTGTGTCGGCTGAAGTAGCGGGATACAGCACTACCAAAACTTTTTACGATATCAGTTCGCTGATAACCGAGGCCGCCGATTACGGGATAACGGTCAGCGCGATCGCGGACGGAAATTTCAAAGAGTCCGAAGCGGCGACAATAAAGTACAGCGTTTTTAAAAAACTCGACGCGCCCGTCCCGACCGCAGACGGGAAAACGATAAGCTGGGAGCCTATCGAGAACGCCCGCAGCTATTCTGTGTCGGTGAACGGCAAATCTATAGCGTCCGAGCTGACGTCTGCTCAGATCGATTTATCAAGCGAACTCACGCTGCCGGGATACTATATAATAAGGGTACAGGCGGAAGGCGGCGATAACTACACGGCGTCCGACATAGGCGAAACCTGTATAACCGTTTATGAGAAAGCGCAGACTCCCTCTGTTACCGTCACGGGGAGCACGGCAAACTGGAACGACGTGCCCGCCGCGCTTAACTATACGGTAAAAGTCAACGGGGCTATTGTCAGCAACGTATATGAAGCGACGGATATTGACCTGTCGCCCTACACCGCCGGTGCGGGCAAGTACGTTATAAGCGTAATAGCCAACGGAACGGGATATTACCTTGCGTCCGAAGAGGGTACGGCCGTTTACGAAAAATACGTCAGGCTTCAGAATCCCAACGTTTATATCGAGGACGGCGTTATACGTTGGCAATCCGTCGCGGGTGCGAGCGGATACGTGATAGAAGCGTTGCCGTTCAAAGCGGAAACGGTTGCGGCCGAATACGATCTTAATTCGGCGGGGCTGCCGCACGGAACGGAAGTAAGCGTATACGCCAAGGGCAGCGGATACTTTACCGACAGCGAAAGAACAACGGTAATTTATCTTCAACCGACTTCGCAGGCCGACAGAACGGTAATAACGGACAGCGGAATCGTCGAAATAGCCGACGTCGCGCACGACGTGTACGAAATTACTGAGGGCCAAGCCGTGCTTACGGGGCTTACAGTTAATAAAAACGGCGATATTTCGGGCGATTACGCGATGAATGCCGATAAACTTTACGTTATAATACAGCGCGATCCCGCCGAAAGCGCAAACGCAATATATGCTGGCGCACTTGAAAAACGGCCCGAAGGGTGGTATATGTACGAATACGTTACGTCCGACGTAAATCCCGCGGAGCAGGAAACGGCGGGCAGGATTTACGCTTTCCAGGCGGAAGGACGCACATACTATGCGGCCGGCGCCCAAATATGGCTTCCTGCCGGAGCGGAGGGCACGTTAACCGCAATCGCCGTAATAAGTAATTGACAAACAGGGCCTTGCGGTATTAATATTAAATAAAAAAAGCGAGGTCGTGAAATGGCAACCAACAAAGAAATAGCCGAAAGATTAAAAGGCTTGCGCGAAATGGAAGAAATCGGCCCGGAAGAAATGGCCGAAGTTGCGGGAGTAAGTTTAAAGGAATATAAGGAATACGAAAGCGGCGACAGGGACTTCAATTTTACCCTGTTGTACAAATGCGCCGCAAGACTCAACATCGATTTTACCGAGCTGGTAACGGGCATAACGCCCAGTCTGTCAGGATACAGCGTGGTAAAAAAGGGTGAAGGCATGCCCATCAGACGAAGGGAAGGGTTCGAGTATCTTCACCTAGCCAGATACCTTAAAGACAGAATCGCCGAGCCTTTCATGGTAACCGCGCCCTACATAGCCGAGCAGCAGGACAAACCCATACGTCTCAGCACGCACGAAGGGCAGGAAATGGATTTTGTCCTCGAAGGCAGCATGAAAGTGCAGATAGAGGACAAGACCGAAATACTCAACGCAGGCGATACTATATATTACGACAGTTCCAGACCTCACGGCATGATAGCCGTCGGAGGCAGCCGCTGCGTCTTTTTGGCAATAGTAATGAAAAGGTGAGTAAACAAAAAATAAAACCGCCGAAAGGCGGTTTTTTTATTTTCAGTCGGTTGCCTGCGCCTTGAATCTGGCTTTCAGACGCAATTCTTTGTTGAGTATGGATTTTCTTATTCTGAGCGATTTGGGCGTAACTTCCAAAAGTTCGTCGTCGGCGATAAATTCCAGACATTCTTCCAGGCTGAAAACGCGGGGCGATATAAGTCTTAATGCGTCGTCGCTTCCGCTTGCCCTGGTATTGGTCAGGTGTTTTTTCTTGCACACGTTCACGGCAATATCGCCGAGTTTGGGCGAGTAGCCCACAACCATGCCTTCGTAAACCTGAGTTCCCGGAGTAATAAACAGCACGCCTCTTTCCTGTGCGTTAAACAGGCCGTAAGTAACGGCTTCGCCCGTTTCGAAAGCCACCAGCGAGCCCGTGGTTCGGCGCGGTATTTCGCCTTTATAGGGCTGATACTCGAAGAATATCGAGCTCATAATGCCTTCGCCCTTGGTTTCGGTGAGAAACTCGTTTTTATACCCGAACAGACCTCTGGACGGTATATTGAATTCCAGACGCATGCGGTTACCCATGGGCTGCATATGCACGAGGTCGCCTTTGCGTTGTCCCATCTGGCTCATAATGCCGCCCACGCAGTCCGAAGGGACGTCCACTACAAGTTTGTCCACGGGTTCCATAATGGTTTCGCCCTGTTTTTTGTAAAGGACTCTGGGCGTGCTTACGGCAAATTCGTAACCCTCGCGGCGCATGGTTTCGATAAGAATGGAAAGATGCATTTCTCCTCTGCCGCAAACTTTGAAACTGTCGGTCGAGTCTGTATCTTCCACCCTCAGCGATACGTCTTTCAAAAGTTCCCTGTAAAGGCGGTCTTTCAATTGACGAGTAGTAACAAATTTGCCTTCTTTTCCCGCAAACGGGCTGTCATTGACCGAAAACGTCATTTCAACCGTGGGTTCCGATATTTTAACGAAGGGCAGCGGTTCGGGAGAAAGGGGAGAGGAAACGGTATTTCCTATATTTATATCCTCTATGCCCGAAATGCAAACGATATCGCCCACACTCGCTTTTTCTACGGGTACGCGTTTAAGGCCTTCTATCTGATACAGGTTTACCAGCTTGCTTTTATGCTGCGCCACACGGCCGAAATAGTCCGAAACCACAATTTCGGTATTTGGAGCCGCAAAGCCGCTTTCTATTCTTCCGATGCCTATTCTGCCGACGTAGTCGTTGTAGTCGATTGAGGAAACAATCATCTTAAAGGGTGCGTTTTCGTCGCCTTCGGGCGGGTCGATATAGTTTACGACGGTATCGAAAAGGGGTACGAGGTCCTTGCCCGGAGTATCGAGGTTAAGTGTGGAAGTTCCCTGTCTGCCGCTGCAATATACGATGGGGCTGTCGAGCTGTTCCTCGTTGGCGTTAAGGTCCAAAAGAAGTTCGAGTATTTCGTCAACCACTTCTTTCGAGCGCGCGTCGGGGCGGTCGATTTTATTTACGCAAATAATGATTTTCAGGCCCAGATCCAAAGCCTTGCCCAGAACGAAGCGGGTCTGAGGCATAGGCCCTTCGACGGAGTCCACGAGAAGCAACACGCCGCTGACCATTTTAAGTACTCTTTCTACTTCGCCGCCGAAGTCGGCGTGGCCGGGAGTGTCGATAATATTTATTTTCACGTCGCGGTAGTGGACGGCGGTATTCTTGGCGAGAATGGTAATGCCCCTTTCTCTTTCGAGGTCGTTGCTGTCCATAACTCTTTCTTCGACCTGTTGGTTGGCTCTGAAAGTACCGCTTTGTTTAAGCATTTCGTCGACGAGCGTGGTTTTGCCGTGGTCGACGTGAGCGATTATGGCTATATTCCTGAGGTCTTTTCTTATCAAAACAAACAATCTCCGTAACTCGGTATTTCGCAAGTATTATATATTTATTATTTAATAAAATCAAATAAATGAAGGGGGATAAGGCGAAAAAAATAAAAAAACGCCCGACTTTTGCGGGCGCGCGCGGGCATTTAACTCAAAGGGAGCCCGAAAAAAGTTTATCCGCGAAATCGGCAACCTGTTTCATGGCGAATTCGGCTTCCGGAATCAGCTTGCCGAACAGGGCGTATACGTGGAACATTCCTTCGCCCACCACGAGCGAGCAGTCCACGCCCGCTTTTTTCATCTTTTCGTAAACGGTAAGGGAATCGGAATAAAGCAGTTCGTGCGAGCCGACGGTTATGATGGAGGGAGGGAAGCCTTCGTAGTCGCCGAAAACGGGCGATACGTACGGACTCATTCTGTCGGCGTCAAGGCAGAAAGCATACACGCCGAACGACTGAAAAGCCCTTATCTGGTCGCCCGACAGTGCGGAATCGCCGCCGAACATGGGGTCAAGATTGAAATTGGTTTCGTAAGAAGAACCCGAACCCGTCATATCGGTCCAGGGCGAAAAGAGCATGAGACCGCGCGGAAGTTCGCGTCCCGAATCTTTCAGTTTGAGGCACATCGCGAGAGCCAGGTTTCCGCCGGCGGAATCGCCTCCGACGAGAATATTTTCGGGTAGATATCCCTCGTCGATAAGTTTCTGCCAGCCGTCGAGGGCGTCTTCGAGGGCGGAGGGAAACACGTATTCGGGGGCGAGGCGGTAATCGAGCAGCGCCACGTCGGCATTATGCGCTATGCGGCTGTATTTACGTATTCTCAGACGGTATAAATCGGACAGATTTTGTATGTAGGCTCCGCCGTGAAGATAATATACGAGAAATTTGTTTTGGTTTTTTTTGCATTCGTACATTTCTATTGCGGCGTTTTCGAGAGGAATAACCCGCTTGTTGAATCCTTTCGGGCCGCCGTACACCGAATTTTTGTTGAGGCGTTGCAATTTTGCAACGGGGTCTTTACAGACCTCGGGGTTGATACTGAAATATTTTTTAATAACCGAAGTAAAAAACCGTCCTCTTAATGATGCCATACCGTTACCTCATTTAATAAATACGCAAAGCCAAACGGTAGAATCTGCCGTTTGTTTAACTCTGTGCAAAGTACCTTTTTCTATTAACAAACAATCGCCTTCGTTCAGCGAAACGGAGGAGCCGTCCTGAAATTCCAGAACGCCTGCGCCTTTAAGAACGGACACCCATTCGTCCTCGTCCTGAGTCATAAACGGAGTATCGTTGCCGGGCGAAAAAATTTTTTCGATTCTGACGTTTGCGCGGCTTAAAACGAGTTCGGAAACTTCATAATCCGCACGCGGAAATTCAAACAGATTTTTCATATCTAATATGATACTACAAAATCGGCTTGAATACAACCAAAAGAATTATTTTAAATAAGAAGACAAAATCTGACAATTTTATGGCAAGAACGAACAATATTTTTTAAAACGGAGGGATTTAATGCCCAAATTAATTGTGGATAATAAAAAAATATGGTATATTTTTATTATTAAGTTTAAGAGGACGATATATGACCGACAGCAAGAAGTATTTGAACACGCCCTTAAAAACCGGCGAAATAGTTACCTATTCGCTGGGTTCGCTGGGCAGAGAAATCAGCAACAACTGTATCAACGTATTCTTTTTGGTATACCTAAACATCTACGTCGGACTGAACGCGATAGTGCTCACGGTGGCGTTTGTGCTTGCTAAGTTATGGGACACGATCAACGACCCGATGCTTGCGACTCTTATAAACAATACCAAAAGCGGCAAATGGGGGCGTTTCCGTCCCTGGATGGCGGTAGGCGCGTTGCTCAACACGGTATCGCTGATATTGATGTTCACGCCGCTCGGGGCTGACGCGTCCACGGCAGGAAAATATTTTTATTACATATTCATGTACGTGGTATGGGGCATGACCTTCACTATGGTAGACGTACCGTTCTGGTCCATGATACCCACCATAGCCAACACCACGGACGAGCGCAACAAGGTAAGTTCTTTGTCCAAGCTGGTAGGCGGATTCGGCGGATTCGTAATCTCGTCGATAGGCACGTCGCTTATTCTGCCCGGGTTCGAGTCGTACGAAAAGGGCTATCTGGTACTCGGTATCAGCGCGGGCGCCATGATGTTCTGCTTCATGTCGGTAACGATACTGTGCAATCGCGAGAAATACGAAATACCCAACGAAAAAGTAGGCCTCAAAGCCATTTTCGAAATGTTCAAAAGCAACGATCAGCTCGTGGCATACGCCATATCCTACGTGCTGTTCGTATCCGCAACCACGATAGCGCTGTTCCAGATACTGTATCTGTTCGTATACTGCTATCCCAACGGCTTCAACTATTTCAGCAACGAGTTCAGTTACACTGTATTTACCGTAGTGGCTTGTACGGGGCAGGGCATAGCGATGTTCTTCTACAGTCTGCTGACCAAAAAGATTCCCAGGGAAAAGATATACGGAGCCAACTATTTCATGGCCGTTGTGGGAATGGCGGGACTGTTCTTAATCTTCTTTATTCTGCAACCCGGCAATTATTGGCTTAACACGGTAATCGTGGCGTTGGCCGGTGCCTTCCTTATGACGGCAAACGGGCTTAACCAGATAGGTTCTACCGTTATGATAGCCGACGTAGTCGATTACGGCGAGTGGAAGACGGGCAGGCGCGGAGACAGCGTAGTATTCAGCGTACAGACACTGCTCACCAAATTCGCCGGGACGATAGCGATGCTCATACTCGGTATAGGTATCGAGGTAGCCGGGCTTCCTAAGGTATCCGAAAGATACGATACCGAACTCGGCAAGGTAATTCAGGAATTTGTCGACAACAACGGTCACGTGGTAGATTTTACGGCGGGGACGGGAGCTCTTACCGTACTGCGGGTATTCATGTTCCTCGTACCCATTCCGCTTTGTATAGCCGGGTACATAGTTTATAAAAAGAAATATGATCTTTACGGCGCCAAATACGACAATATCAAAGCCGAAATCGAACAGCGCAGGCTTGCGTGCGACGCAGTAGGCGCGGGCGAAGAAATAAGCGCCGAGGAAGCTTCCGACGCGATAACCGAAAGCGCGGCCGCAGAGGTTCAAACCGAAGAAAAAGCCGCCGGGGAAGCTGCCGACAAATAAGTACAGCGTTGCAAACCGCCCCGCATGGGGCGGTTTTGATATACGGAGAAATTATGCAAAAACTCAGATTTGCCGAAAAATTCAATTACGGTCTGGGAGACCTGTCGGCCAACATAATGTTTTCGGCCATAAACTTTTATCTTTTATATTTCTTTGTAAACGTTGGCGGCCTCAACGCGGGACTTGCGGGAGTGATATTTATAATTGCGCGCGTGTGGGACGCCGTAACCGACTATTTTATGGGGCGCATATCGGATAAGACGGTAAGCAAATACGGCAAGCGCAGGGTATATATGCTGTTCGGAGCGGTGCCGTACGGCCTGAGTTTCGTACTGTTGTGGCTTACTCCTTTCGGAGAGAACATGCAGGCCGCAAAATTCGTTTACTACACTCTTGCCTATATGCTTTACAACACGACTTGGACGGTGGTATATATTCCTTACAGCGCGCTGACGGCCAACATAACTGACAATTACGACGAGCGCACCTCTTTAAACGGCGTGAAAATAGCGCTTGCCAACGTGGGAATAATTCTCGGCGCGGCATTGTTTTCTCTGTTTGCAGAGGGCACGGGAAGCCTGTTTTACGCAGCGCTCGGCAGCGTTAAAAAGGCGTATGCGCTTGCCGGCGCGGTATTCGGCGCGGTAGCCCTGATAATAATGTTTATATGCGCTTACAACGTAAAAGAGCGGTTTGAAAGCAGCGAAACTAACGATAAACCCTTTTTTAAGACGCTTAAAGAGTTTTTTAAACTTAAAGAATTCCGTAATACGATGGCGTATTATCTGCTGAGCATGGTAGGGTTTGACATTATAATGGCGGTATTTATGTTCTTTATAAACTACTCGCTCAATTTCGGCGCTAATCCCGACAGCCTTATGGGTATGATATTTGTCGCGATACCTCTCGTAATGGCGATATTGACGGCGGCGCTCTGGGTAAAACTCAGCAAAAAATTCCAAAAGCACAAGGTATATCTTGCAGCATGCGTGTATATGTTCGTCGTGTTGCTGTTCGCGGTAATAGTTCCCGCGGAAAACGTGCTGACGACGGTGTTGCTGTGCGTGTTTGCGGGTGCGGGGATGTCGGCCATACAGATATTGCCTTATGCCAGCGTACCCGACGTGGTCGAAGTGGACGAATACGTCAACGGAGTAAGGCGGGAAGGCGCTTATTATGGAATAACTCAGTTTATGTATAAAATCGCTTCGGGCGTTTCGGTGGCCCTTGTCAGTCTTATTCTTGAACTGTGCGGCTATGTGGAAAGCGACACGGGCGAGTTTATACAGCAGATTCCTTCCGCGCTGACCGCCATAAGAATCGTACTCGGCGTTATACCCGGCGTAATCTTTCTGGTATCTGTAATCTTTGCGTATCGGGCCAACATGAACAGGGACCGTTACGAAAAGATACTGGCCGAGCTGGAAGCGCGCAAAGCGGAAAACGCCGCCGCAACGGACACCGAATCAACCGGCAGCACGGCCGAACTTCGGTAAAAACGGTAAAAAAGCGAAAAAAAAGCCCCGCGCCGCGGGGCTTTTAATTTATCTGTTATTACAGAACGTCGTCTTTGTATTCTTCATAAATCTCGGGAAGAAAAGAGGCCAGATTAGCGTATTCCATCATGCAGTGAACGCCTGTCGCTTTGGCCTGTCTTTTACTGAAGAACAGGGATTTTACGGGTTTCAAATTTATAAATTTACCAATAGCGTTATCGTTTGTGATATCCTTGCCTACCCAGAATCTGCTTGCCAGCACAAGCCCGTTGTCCGTCTGTTTGGCAAAATGAATCATATACGTATGATTGAGTTTTCCTTTCAGTATACCCACTCTGGCAAAGACGGCCCAAACCACGCCTTTACCGAACATATCCTCGCAGTCGAAGCCGAGTTTGTCGCCCGGAAGGAAATTAATGGCCAGTCGTGTTTTTATGCCGACTTTTTCTACGGGATAATGCACGCTCTCGTCCATATTCGTGCTTATGGAGAAGTGTTCGTCAGGGAACCATATTTTATAGCGCAAATCGGCTTTCGGGTGCCATTTGAACCACCATTCCAGCATTTGCGGCGTAACGTCGGGCATAGGTGTAAAATTAGCCACGAAGTAACCGCCGTCCGGCAGTTTTGCAAAGCCTCTGAGCCCGATACTCCGTTCGTCGTAAACGGATTCGGGGTTGCCAAGGTCGCAGGCAAGCTCGGCAGGCAGCTCGCGCATGGCGTCGGCGGCCGTTTTTTTATAAACGGGCATGGGCCTGTCGTAATATTTGGAATACGGAATTTTCCGTTCTTGTTCGGTAAGCGGCATAAAAGGCAAAACGTCTCCTTTCAGTTTATTGTATCTTAGCTTAAACAGCAGTCTTGGCACGAGGTAATAAACGCACCACAGGAATACGGCAAACAGTATTACGTAATCCAGCAGATAATGTATGTGCGTTATTTCAAACGGCAATTCGCTTTCGTGAAGGAAAAACGCGTTTTTGCCGGGCACTATAAACAGATTTCCTATTTCGGCATACGTGAGCAGCAAGGCGAACCCGCCCAGAAACAGCTTGACGTTTTTGGGCACGATTTTGAAGTATCCCGAAGCGATATGCCATACCGAGCCGACGAACAGACAGCCGTGCATGTAAATACTTGCCCACACTTCCGTATTGCCCGAAACCACGGCGTCGGCATAGTACGGAGCGGAAGCAAACTTTTCGGCATAAAAATCCAGCCACATATCGGGGAACAACAGGCACGAACAGGTCATTACCGTACCCGCCATAAGGCCCAGCACGTAGGCGGTATCTTTAAAGGATTTTATGTTAAAAAGTGCAACTAACGGCAAAACGTAATAGCTTATGGAAGAAGGATTCCACGGAATTATCCAGCGCAGCTCGGAGTGGTCGTAAAAAATCTGAATGGAAAAGATATTTAGCTGATACAGCAATAAAATTCCCAAAACAATTTTCCCCGCAATAACGCCGGCTTTTTTGTTTTTTCTGAAAATAACAGCGCCGCCTACGGCAAGCAAAACGAGCAGAAAAAACGAAAGTATAACCGTAACTTTGTTGACGGGAATACCTCCGGGAAGATACTTAAAAAAAAGCATATAAATCCTCCTGACTAACGTACCTCTTTTTAAATTATAGCATAATTAAAATAAAAAACAATCATTATCGGCATATATAAATTAAAAGCGCCTCCGAGGGCGCTTTTAATTAAAGGAAATAGGTTTAAAATCATTCTTTTGCGTTTTCCGCCGCAAAGTCTGATGTATTCGCGGCTTTTTTCGCGCGCCTCGCTGCGAAAATGCCGCGGGCTATTATACCGGCTATAATACCTGCGATAACAAACAGCGCGAACAACAAGAGCCAGGGAGTGGAAGATGTGGAAATCATAGCCGCCGCATTAGACACCGAAATCGCCCTTGTGCCTTCCGCGCTGTTATATTGCAGCATGGCGTTGTTTGCCCGCGCAAGAGCGGACGAAGCAGAGGCAATGAGCGAGGTAAGAGAGTTTTCGACGTATTCTGTCTTTTCGGGTTCTACGGACGCCGTGGACGCGATAATGTTAAGAAGGTTGGTATAATTCGTATTCTGCGCCGACAGCTGCTCTATTTCGCCGCTTAGCGCGGACGCCTGCTTAAACATATCGTTGTATATTTCAGAAGTGGCGATAGTTACGGTGGTATTTATGCCCGTGTTTACGGTAGGATATTTATACGCGTCGATGAGCGCCTGCAGGGTGGAAAGAGTTTCTTTTTTGGAAGCAATCTGTGCGGTAAGATTATCCAGACGGTATTGCAGGAAATCCTTCGTGGCGTCTATGTCCTTCAGAACGCCGTTGGAGGCTATATAGGACGAGAGTTTGTCGCAGTTATCCTGCAGTACGGCAAAGCTCGAAGCCAGTACCGAGAAAGAGAAGTTTTCGGACGAAATAAAGTCGGGTGCCTTTGCGGCATATTTAGTAATGGCGGAACGCGCGGCCGAAAGCTGTAACGATAATGAATCGGCCATTTCGAGATAATCGGCGTCGTAGTCCGAAATATCCGAAGGTAAAGCAATATCGAAAGCGGTAGTTCCGAAGTAAGCGGTTTTAAACGAAGAAATAAAGGCTTTGGCGATATTGTCGGCGATAAGCAAAGCGTCGTTCTCGCTTATTTTTGCGCAATCCACAACCACGTTGAACCGGGTAGGAACAAATTTAATGGCGTTAAACTGTTCCAGCGTAAGCTCGCTGTTTTCGGAAACCGAATTGAGGACCTTCTGTATCGAAGAGGGAACCACGGCCTTGACGGAAACGGCGTCAGCCACGTCTGCAACGGAGTACTTTTCGTTCAGGCGGGAATTTTTCAGTGCGTCGGTGATATTCGAAAAGCTCACGATGGACTGCGAGTCAAAAGCCGAGCCGTCGGGATTTTTGCCGTTTTCCGCACCGGAGTATTCCAGCGAAACCGTGCTTACAGCATAAGACTGCTTGGTCGACGTTTCCCATATCGTACCGAATATAGCGGCGATGATGGCAAATACTATGACGCCTGCCGCCACGAAGGGAAGATACTTTTTTACTATATCCCATATTTTTCTGAAAGTTATAATTTCTACCTGTTGAGCGCTTTGAGAGTTGTTTTCGTTCATATCGTTCTCCTTGATAGTTGCAAATTCCGACCGTGCGGAAATTATAAATTTATTTCTTCATGTTCGGCCTCGGCTTCCCGCTCGTTTTCCGCAGCGTCTTTCTGTTCGGGCATGGAAACGTCCGGGCTTTGCGAAGGCGTAATTTCTGCGGCGCGCCTGCGTTTTTTTATCAGCTTCAATATCACGGGGACGGCTATCGACAGCAAAATCAGCACCGCAAAGCCTATCATTATGTAATCGGTATAGGGTTTGGCGAAAACCATAATAAGCGACAAAATCCCTGCGGCGACGAAATTTCCGCCGATAATGGCGGCGGCGGCCTTTGATACGGGCATTTCCAGGAAAACGGCAATTCCCGAACCCGTCCACACTCCCGTAAGGGGAAGCGGCACGGCAACGAACGACGCAAGCGCCCAGAAGACCTTGTTGTTATATTTATGCGAGGCCGTTTTTCTTACCATATCGGCTTTGTCGGCAAACAGGTTTTCGAAAAAGACGATCAGCTTATAAAAAGGCTTGAATTTTTTAAGCTGATTGAAAATCGGCTTTAAAAGAAATATAAGAGGCAGACACACAATGGCCGAACCCGAGCCGCAAACCAGAAAAGCAAGAAACGGATTTACGTTCATTGAGGCGGAAAGTATCACCGCGCCTCTCATTTCCACCAGGGGAAACAGGGAAATAACAAAAAGAAGCAGGTAGTCGTTTCCGATAAATCCTCTGAAAAACTCGATAATCGCTTCGCTCATACGAAATTCCTTAACACTATTAATAAGTGTATTATAAAGGAAAACCGATTAAAAGACAACTAAATCAGACCTTTACGGGCAAAATACAAGCCGCCGCGAAAAAGGCGGCGGCAATTGCGGGCGGGATTAAAGCAGCGAGCAGGCGTCCTCGTCGGCAATCAGAACGGCGTCGGGATGACGTCTGAGAATGCTTGCAGGGCAGGACTCCGAAACGGGTCCCTTCACCATATCGAACACGGCTTTGGCCTTATTTTTGCCGTTGGCAAGTATAAGAATTTTTTTCGCATTCATAATTTCCGTTATGCCCATCGTAATAGCGTATTTGGGCACCTGTTCGATGTCGTCGAAGAACCTTGAATTGTCCTGAATCGTTTTATCCGTAAGTTTAACCTTGTGAGTTGTGCTTGTAAAGGGCGTATTCGGTTCATTAAAGCCGATATGCCCGTTTGCGCCTATGCCGAGAATCTGCAAATCGATACTGGAAGAAGCAAGCAGTGCGGAATATCTTTTACATTCCTTTTCTATATCGGGAGCAATTCCGTTGGGTATGTTTATGTTTTTGGGATTTACGTCGATATGGTCGAACAGGTTGTGCTTCATAAAGTAGATATAGCTCTGGTCGCTCGACACGTCCAGTCCGACGTATTCGTCCAGATTAAAAGTTGTCATATCTTTGTAACTCGCGCCGTTTTTTATATAATCGTAGCAGATAAGCTCGTAAAGTCCCACGGGGCTCGAACCGGTCGCAAATCCTATAACCGGGGCGGAAGAAGCCGATATAACGGATTTGAACAGGGAAAAAGCCTCTTCGGAAAGAGCCTTATAATCTTTGACTTTTACGATATTCATAATACACCTCATAAAAACATTATTAACTAAATTTTACTATAAACATTACGGGAAAGTCAATAGCAAAAGCAAAACATAGCGCATAATATGAAAGGGAAATGGCTTGGAGCGGCATAATCGCGCAAGTATTTGACATAGCGTTAAAAAAATGGTAAAGTATAAAAAATATTATATATAATAATAAAGTGGCGCAAAGGCGCAAACAATATTAAAAGAAGCGGTAAATATGGAAATTGTATATATAACTTTATGCGGCAAGCCCTATTTCGGCGGCACGGGCGAAGGAGCCTCTCCCGAGGAATTCCGCGCGGCCTGCGTCAAAGGCAAGGCCGTAATAGCGGTTTACGCTCATATCAGGCTTAAAGACGCCTCCCGGGCGGAGGAATACGCCCTTACGGACGGCGCGGTTTCCTGTTACGGAGATTTCGGTTATATCGTAATCGACGGTCAGCAAGCGCTTATCCGCCGCGAAGAGGAGTTTTTCGATTTGTCCACGGCCCGCGGGTACGGGGATTATACCGCGTACGTACGTCTTGACGAAATAGAAAAGCGCATGAAAGACGGCGTTATTTTCGAGGGTGTCAACGGTACGGTAATTTCTTCCGAAGCAAAAATCGCCGCCGGCGCCGTTATAGGCGAAAACGTGACCGTAAGCGGTGCAAGCGTGATAGGCGGCGGAGCGTTTATAGGAAGCGGCAGCAGAATAGAAAACTCCGAAATAGGCGAAAACGCGAAAATCACCCACAGCCGCGTGGAAAGCAGCAGTATCGGAGCGGGCACGACGGTAGGTCCTTATGCGAACGTTCACACGCACAGCAAAATCGGAGCGGGTTGCCGTATAGGCAACTTCGTGGAAGTAAAAAACAGTACTTTGGGCGACGAAAGCAAGGCGGCGCATCTAGCGTATGTAGGCGACGCCGACGTAGGCAGAAAATGCAATATAGGTTGCGGCGCCATATTCGTGAATTACGACGGAGAAAAGAAGTGCAGAAGCAAGGTTGGCGACGGCGCTTTCATAGGCAGCAATTGCAACGTAATAGCTCCCGTCGAGGTATCGGACGGGGCTTATCTTGCGGCGGGATCCACGCTCACGGTAAATCTGCCCGCGCGCGCACTCTGTATCGCGCGCAGCAGGGAGGTTATCAAAGAAGGCCGCAGCAAATACAAAAAAATCTGAGGAGCATTTATGTCAAAAAACAAAAAATATTTCGGCACGGACGGCATACGGGGTAAGTACGGCGAAAAACTTACGGACGAGCTTGCGTATAAATGCGGCAACGTGCTCGGCAAGCGCGCCGCGGGCGGCAAAATAATACTGGGACGCGACACGCGCGAAAGCGGCGAAGCGCTGGTAAAAGGCATAAAAGCAGGCGTAAAAGACGCGGGCGGTACCGTAATAGACCTGGGAATAGTTTCCACTCCCGCGGTAGCCTACGTCACCGAAGTCGAAGGCGCGAAATATGGTATAGTTATATCGGCTTCGCACAATCCCAAGGAATATAACGGCATCAAACTTTTCAACGGAGAAGGGCGCAAACTTACCGACGACGAGGAGCTTGCCGTCGAAAAGGATATCGACGGGGGGCTTTATTTCGGTTCGGAAGGCAAGGAAAAGCACGGCGCCGCCGAACTCGAACAGTACTACGGCCTTCTTAAAAAAGTAGGAGGCGATTTAAGCGGAATAAAAGTCGGGCTGGACTGCGCAAACGGCGCGGCAAGCATGAGCGCGGCGCGCATATTTGCCGAGCTCGGCGCCGAAGTAACGGCGATAAACGCCGAAGGCGACGGAAAGCGTATCAACGAACATTCGGGCGCGCTTTATCCCGAAGTGATATGCCGAGTCGTAGCCGATAAAAAGCTTGATATAGGTTTCAGCTTCGACGGCGACGCCGATCGCGTTCTGTGTTCGGACGAAAACGGCAGACTTGTGGACGGCGACGCCATAATATATATTATCGCGGTAAAACTTAAAAACGAAGGCCGCCTGAACGGTAATTTGGCCGTAGGAACGCACCATACCAACATGGGAGTGGAGCAAAGTCTGGCCGAAAAGGGCATTCGTCTCGAACGCACGGACATAGGCGACCACTACGTTGCCGAAAGAATGCGCGAAAAAGATTCGCTTGTGGGCGGGGAACAGAGCGGGCACATAATACTTCGCGAGTTTTCCGGCACGGGCGACGGACTTTTAACCGCGCTGTATCTTACGTCCGTACTGAAAAACAGCGGCAAAAGGATAAGCGAACTTGCCGACAACAAGGTATTTCCGCAGGTAAACCTCACCATAGAGTGCGCGGACAACAAAAAAGTCGTTGCCGACGCGGACGTTCAGGAAGCCGCGCGACAGGTAAGCAAGAGGCTCGAAGGCAAGGGAAGACTGCTGCTCAGGGCCAGCGGTACCGAACCCAAAATCCGTATAATGACCGAGTGCGACAGCTACGAAACAGGTAAAGCCGAAGCCGAATGGCTCAAATCCTTTATCGAACAGAAACTCGGTTTAAAGAAATAAAATTAGCATATAAAGTATTGAAACGGTAACGAAAATGAAAAACGTTCAGAAGATAAAATTTGTAAAACGCCGAATGCTGCTGATACTTTACGACAGCTTAGTGGCCGTTATATCCGGTTTGATAACGGCTATTATGGCGGAATGGATTTACGTTGATATCGACAGGACCTATCTGTTTCTTACGATAGCGGGCGTCAGCGTGGTAGAGCAATTCGTTTGTCTGTTCTCGGTAAGGATATACAGGGCTATCGTGAGGTTTCTGGACAGTTATCAGAATTTCAGGCTGGTAATGGCGTTTTTACTGTTGTTCGTGGTGGAGGGCGCGACTTTTTCTCTCATATATTCAATATGGAGCGGTTCTCCGTCTTACGGTTTCAAGGCGGGAATGCTTATTGCGTGCATGCAGGTAAGTATATCTTTCGTGGGCGTAATCATAGGCCGTTTCACCTATCAGTTTTTATTCAGCAAACATTTCCAGGTCAGGTATCTTCACAACAGCGCGCATCACGGTAAGATGACGGCGTCAGGGTGGCAGCCTGCCGAAAAGCCCAAACGCGTTATGGTAATAGGCGCAGGGTGGACGGGAAAAAGAGTTATATCCGACTTAAAGCGTGAAGAGCGATACCAACCCGTCTGTCTTCTGGACGACGATGCGGACAAGCAAGGCCGCGAAATCGAGGACGTACCCGTAGTGGGCGGTCTCGACAAAATTCCCGAGATGGTCAAGGAGCACGAAATCGACGCCATAATATTTGCCATACCGACCATGGAAAGCTCGGCCAAAAAGAAGGTAATAAACCAATGCGTAAAGGTCTGCAAGGAAGTCAGTGTTTTGCCCAACCTTGCGGATTTGGTTTACAGGGCGGATATGATGTCGCTGCTCAGGAAGGTAAACATCGACGACCTTCTGGGGCGGGAGGTAATCAAGTTCGACGTCAGAAGCGTATCGGAATTCATTAACGGCAAAGTAGTGCTTATTACGGGTGCGGGCGGTTCGATAGGCACGGAGCTTTCCAGGCAGATAGCCTCATACGCGCCTAAAAAGCTCATACTGCTCGACGTATACGAAAACGGTATATTCGAGGTTGACAGGGAGCTTAAAGCCACCTACGGACAGAAGCTTAATCTGAGTACGGAAATCATGTCGATAACGGATGCGGGCGCGATGGACAAGCTGTTCAGGGAAAACGGTATAGAACTGATCTTCCACGCTGCGGCGCACAAACACGTTCCGCTCATGGAGCACAATCCCGAGGAAAGCGTCAAGAACAACGTCGTGGGAACATATATACTTGCTTCCACCGCAATGAAGTACAAAGCGCGTAAGATGGTAATGATATCCACCGACAAGGCCGTAAATCCCACCAACGTAATGGGCGCGACCAAGCGTTTCTGCGAGAAGACGGTAAATCACTTCAACGCCCTGACGGAGGATACGCAGTACTGCGCGGTAAGGTTCGGCAACGTACTTGGCTCCAACGGTTCGGTAATACACATATTCAACAAGCAGATAGCGGCGGGCGGGCCGGTAACGGTTACTCACCCCGATATAATAAGGTATTTCATGACAATACCCGAGGCGGTATCTCTTGTCTTGCAGGCGGGCACCTACGCGGCGGGCGGCGAAGTATTCATACTCGATATTGGCGAGCCCGTCAGAATAGTTAATCTGGCCGAGAACCTCATCCGGCTTGCCGGGCTTGAACCTTACAAGGACATAGACATCGTATTTTCGGGGTTGAGGCCGGGGGAAAAGCTGTTCGAGGAGCTGCTGATGAACGAAGAAGGCATCAAAAAAACCGACAACCGCAAGATTTTCATAGGCAATCAGTCTTACGAGAACGACGAGAACTTCCGGACGCAGTATAAAGAGCTTGTCGCGGCGGCTGAAAGCAACGACAGGCAGAAGACCATAGAAGCGCTCAAAAAGGCCGTGCCCACCTATAAACCCAAGGAATAAAGCATATAAAACGGACTTCGGTCCGTTTTTTTATTTCTGTCGTTGACCGCCGAGGCGGCAATGTGTTAAACTAAATAAAAAAGGGGGTAAAAATGGAAAAAGCCAAAATACTAAAACGTTTTTCCAGGTACGGCAAGGCGGAATCGGCAATAACCGTATTCGCCGTAGCCTGTTGTCTGGTTTCGTTCGGATTGTTTTTCACGGGAGGCGTAGGCAATCCCGGAGGCGACAGTCTGCCGTCGTTCAAAATCGCGTTCGACGTCAGAGCGGACGGTCTGCATTTCAACGCGGCGGCGTTTTTCGCCCATCTTTTGCCCCTTATATGCGGAGCGGTAATGTTATTGCCTCTGAAAGAGCGGAAATGGTTTATAATACCTGCGGGCGTCCTTTTGGTATCCGCCGTAATACAGTTCAGCATGCTTGACGTGTTTCTTCTTAAATATTCCGAAGACGTTGCGGCCATGTATCTCAAAGGCGGCACCGCAATAAGGGGGGAAACGCAGGTAGCGGGCGTATTCAGCATATTGGCGGCCACACTGGCGGCAGTTAAGTGCATATATCCCTGGATTGCGGGATACGCAAAGAAGCAGGAGGTGGGCAAATGAAAAAATCACTGCTGGCGTTTATTATTACGGTAACCGCATGTACTTTATGCCTGACGGGTTGCGGCAGCAAAGGACCTTACAGACTCGAACTTGACGAAAGCAGGACCTATCAGACGATGAGCGGGTGGGGTACGTCCATGGCATGGTGGGCGCAGACCGTACCCGAGGACAGTGCGGCTTCTGCAGAGCTGGCCCGCAAACTTTACAGCGACGAGGGGATAGGCCTTACGATATTCCGTTACAACGTACCCGCGGGTTCGTGGGATCTCGAACTGTATAACAACGATGCAGACGGCCGGAAAGTTCCCAACGAGCGCAATACGGATTCGGCCTTTATAGCCGAGCTGTACGACGAAAGCAAAACCGCGGCGCAGAATTTTGCCGACGACAGCAAATATGACTTTGCCGGCTCAGACGTCAACGCGGTAAAGTTTATGCTTGAATGCATAAACCAGGAAGGTTCCACGGTGGAAAAGGTAATACTGTTTTCCAATTCGCCGCACTATCTGCTTACCGCTTCCGGGATGACGCACGGAGCCGTCGAGTATCAGAGTAACCTCCCCGCCGAGAATTACGAGGCGTTCAGCGAGTATCTCATCAAATACGTCGAGTATTTCCGCAGTTTGGGGATACCCGTCTATTCGGTAAGCGCCATCAACGAACCTCAGCACCGCTGGGGCGGCGAAGATAACGCTTCGCAGGAGGGCTGCCATTACGAACCCGAGGAAGTAGCCGCATTTTATAACGAATTCGACAAACATCTTACGGCCTACAACGAGGCTAACGGCTGCAACGTTAAGATGGACCCCTTCGAAAGCGGCAATTACGACGTATACAAGGCCAAGGGCAGGGTAATGGAATATATTTACGAGCTCAGCAAATACGACTATTTCGATAAACTCGACTCTTTATCCGTTCACTCTTACGGTTCGCCCTTGTCTGACGAAGCGCGCAATTCCTTCAGATATATGCTGGAAAAAATTTACGGCGACAAGTTCAGCGTCGACATGAGCGAGATATGCCAGATGGAGTGGGGGCTTGACGCTAGCATGGATTCGGGCCTGTGGCTTGCCGAGGTAATATATAAAGATATGCGTTATCTCGAAGCGAGCAGTTGGAGTTGGTGGCTGGGAGCCAGCGGTTACGACTATAACGACGGTCTCCTCACCTGGATATGGGGCAGTTCGGAAGGCGGCATATCGGCAACAAAGCGCTACGACGTGCTGGGGCAGTATTCGGGCTTTATCAAAAGCGGATATACACGTATAGAAAGCGGCATAACGGACGGCAAGGGCAATACTGACGACAACCTTCTTGTAACCGCCTATAAAGGCGAGGGCAAAACCGTGGTCGTAATAACCAACCTAGGCGACTCTGCGGCGGAAATCGGGCTTCCCTCGGGCTATACGGGCGTAACGGCCGTGGTAACCGACTACGAAAAGAGCCGCGCCGAAACTTACAGCGGTTCGGTACCCGACAAAATGTCCCTTACTGCCGGAAGCGTAACCACGCTTGTTTTTGAAAAATAGCAAAGTACGGCCTTTATATAAACAAAAAAGCGGCATAAAGCCGCTTTTTTGTCATAAAATAAATAACCGCAAGTTAAACTTATGCCGCAAGAAAAGTTGCCCTTAAACAGCGCGCAAAGCCCGTATGCCGCCGCTTACCGGCTGCCGATATCGCACGGCCGAATCTTGTTTCGCACCCGTTCTTCCGCACAATCAAATCGTCCGCGCGAAAATAATAGGAAACAGGAGTTTCAAAATTCGTTGACAAAGCCCCCGCTTTATGGTATTATGTGAAAGCATCGGTCTGGAGGAATACCCAAGTGGCTGAAGGGGCTCCCCTGCTAAGGGAGTAGTACGTGAGAAGCGTAGCCCGGGTTCAAATCCCGGTTCCTCCGCCAAACAAATCCTAAACCGAACACCTGAGTTCGGTTTAGGATTTTTTAATATTTGAATTATATATTTATTTTGATTTTTAGCGCTTTGCGCAGATAAAAACAAAAATATATAGCCGTTTAAACGATTTTTCCGTCCGAAAGGGTAACGACTCTGTCGCAAGCCGCGGCGATATCCTTATCGTGGGTAATAATGATTACGGTAGCGCCCGCAGAATTTATTTCTTTAAATAACGAAATTATGTTATTGCTGTTTTCGCTGTCGAGGCTACCCGTGGGCTCGTCTGCCAAAATGAGGTTATGATCGTTCAAAAGCGCGCGTGCGATAGCTACGCGTTTTTTTTCGCCGCCCGAGAGATGAGCCACTTTACAGTCGAATTTTTTATTGAGTTTAACTTTTTTGATTGCCTGAGCGACGGCGCGTTCTCTTTCCGTGCGGGATAATTTTTTGTTAACCGCCGCCAGAAGCAGATTATCTCTTATCGAACATTCCTCTATGAGGTAGTCGTCCTGGAATATCAGACCGATTTTACGCTGACGGAATTTACATTTTTCTATTTCCGTCATAGAGGCCATATCGGCGTTTTCCACTATACAAACGCCTTGATAATTGCTAATCAATCCGGCCATTACCATTAAGAGGGTAGATTTACCCGCGCCGGATTTACCGGTAACGGCAATCATTTCCCCGTCTTTGACGGTGAGACATACGTTATCTAGGGCGAGACATTCGCTTTCTTTACCGCTGTTGTAAGCGACGGTCAGATTCTTAATTTCAATCATAGTGTTTTTCCTTTTTGATAAGGTAGATTAAATAGTTAGTAATGCAAGTGCCTATCAGCGCGTAAACGATTCCCACATAGCTGTCAAGAGGCACTACCAGGTAACTGAGCAATGCAAAAAGAACGTAAGAAACCGAATATAAAAACCGTTCGTATTTATTTATCCGGCCCTTTTTCATAGCGGTAAAAGCGGTATAATTGTAAAGGGCGTTCCACATGACGAATAAAATATGAAATCCGCCGCCGAGGGTAAGATTAACTATAAAATTTTCCCGCGTATACGCTGTAAAGGTAGATAACAGATAGGGTATATCCGTGATAACGTGATGAAGCGCAATATTGATCAAGGTAAATAAAATAACGGTAAGCAACAGTTTATTTTTCATAAGTCACCTCTTCGGCCGAATAAATCTCGGCAAGTTTGGATTTACCGCGGGCGCGGAAACAAAGGCAAACCGCGGTCAGAGTGAAGGCGGCGTCGAAAGCAAGAGGATAAATTATGAAGCTGCCGTAGGAGAGCAAACCGTAACCGCATCCGAAACGAATTATTGCAAATATAACCGAGCACACGGCAAAAAAGGCAACTGACGCGACGGCAACCGACGGCAAAGACACCTTCGTTTTTCTCAGTAAAATCAGGGGTGCCGCGACGCAGCAGGCGACGCAGGCCAGTATGAGAACGAGATAGTAAATCTGCCCCGTGTACAGGGCTCCGGACAACAGGGTTATTTTAGTCAGAGCAAAGGAAAAATAGACCGAGGAAACGGACATCGCATCATAGTTGGTTTTGGGCAATTCGGGGTAACCGCGTTCGGTAAACAGTTCCGTAACGCCGGCAAACTCGTGGTCGTCAGGACGTGAGACGCCTTCGACGTTCACTATGCGGACGAGAAAACGGTTTTCGTACTCGAGCCCGAGCGCATATTTGACTTCCTGCGGAAGAATTACCAGGCTGTCCTGCTGTAAATAATAAGAGGAAGGGGAGAAACGGGTATCGGCGGGCAGGGGCACGGACGCTTCGATTTTACCCGCAACGGTACAATCTATTTCGAAAGAGTTGTTTTTTTCGTCGTAAACGGTAACGGAAATACTGTCGCCGACTGCGATGTTGTTATGTTTGCTTCCGCCTACAAGCACCCGAACTGCCCGGTCGTCGCAGGCAACGTTATTACCTTCGGTTATGTAATTTTCGAGGTAAGAAACCGCGTTGCCGTCGGCAAAATAACAGACGGAGCTATTTCCGTCCGCAGAAGCGTCGAAGAGGTTGACCGCGTCGTAAGCCCGGAATTTACGGTACTCGTCCGAAATTTCCGAGCAGACGCCGTTCAGAGCGTCGATATCGTCGCCCGTAGTCAGATAGGAATACGAGCCGAGCAGAGTATAATACGGTGCGTAAGGCGGCAGTTCGGCGTAAAAGCCTTTGCCGTTTTCGGACGGATAAAACACAATCGGTTCGCAGTAGTTTTTCATATAAGAATTCCAAAGTCCCGAAAAACACGCAACCGTCGCGATTGCCGTCATGCACAGACTCAAAGCGGCGATTTTCATCTTTTTACTCATAATCTTTCTCCTTTTATGAGGAATAATTCAAATGGCTGTTTTTAACGGCGAACGACAGGGTAAACGAGAGATAAAACAGCACGGCAATCGCAATATCGACGGCGGCGGTAATCGTGACGGCAAAAGAATTGAGCGCTCTGTCGCCGGACAGCAGGAAGGCCGTAAAAGCCAAAGCCGCAGCTGTAATAATCAGCACGGATAAATAGGCGACGCCGCAGAAATAACCTTTGCGCAAGCTTCCTCCGTATAGCGCGAAAACAGTAAAGAGTTTCCGGTTCTTTTCAACCATGATGCCCGATATTACCGTTATCGCCAAAGCGGCAAGCACGGCCGACATCACCGCCAGCGGCAAAAGAACTCTGTTATTATAAGTTGCGAATTGCTCTGAATTAATGTACAGCGCGGAAACGCTCACGAACTCGGTATCGTCAAAAAGTTCGAGGCTGTCCGCAGGCGCGTCCGTAATTATAACGTAATGGGTTGGATTTTGTATCGCGTCGCTTTCCGCCGACACTATAATGTTAGGTATTTCGGACGCATTAGTCCACAAAAGCGAGAGGTTATTTGACGGATTTGACTTATAAACATTGATTACAGGAAAATACTCGCCGTCGTTGATTTTTCCCGCAACCTTGTAAATTTGTCCGTCCACAGTCAGATTTTCGCCCACGGAAACGTCCATGTTTACGGTAACGCACTGTCCGTCAGCGCCTTTAAACCATCGGCCTTTGTTTACGCCTGCGTCAAGCATGGCGAGGTATCTGCCGTCAAAAAACTGCACCGTTACCGGCCTGTCTTCCAACATACAGATAACCGATTTGTATCTGAAAACCGATATGATGTGCTCGTCTTCGAAATCGATTGCGGCGTCCGAGGCTTTCACGATTATCGCATTGCTTCGGGCAAGTTCGGCATAGCACGACAATTCGCCCGACGAAAGGGCGTATTCGCGCGTCAGCATACTTGCCAGAAAAAGCACGGCCGCCATTAATACCGTCAGGAAAATATTGCCGAACGGGAATTTTGACAGTAGCAGTTTTACGATGATAGCCGTGTTACGCATAAGACGTCACCGCCTTTGACTGTCCGATTAACGCGGCAACCGCAACCATCGATATTTCCGCTATCGCCGTAAGCGGGTAATCCGCCAAATAAAACGGACCTATGAAAAACACGTTGTCCGACATGCAGAACAGAAGATAAAACAAAGCCGTACCCGTTGCGGACAGGAGCAGCGCGGCTATAAAACAAATACAGGTCATGGGCAAATATCTTTCCGCGCGGCCGTAACCCAGCAGATAAAGCGTTTTGTAGTAGGTGCGGGATTTTATATTAATCCAATAAACGGCAAACGAAACGACAACTACGGTTAAAGCAAAAAACGCCACGTTCAATACGATAAAGGATTCTCCTTTAAGCGAGGGTTTACGGGCAGGGGTGCCGATTGTGAGATATCCGTCCGGCCCGTCGGCAGCGAAAACCGCGTTAAGAGCGTCGCATTCCTCTACGGTCAGCGGACGGTAAAACCTTATCGCGACGCGCTCGACCGAGGTATTTTGCGGCAGGGACGAAACGTCGATCTGAACGATATCGGTTTCAAGCGTTTTTCCTACCGTCAACGCCTTAGGCATACCCGCAACCGAGTCGCCTTTTTCATACGAATTTTCGGGCGAAACCGCTGCGGCATTGCCGAAATCTCTGAATACGGAATTGTGATAATACTCCGGCATCAGATATACGGGGTTTCCGAAGGAGTCTTCGCCGTAATAGGCCAGCAGAACGAAATCGTCTTTATCGCAGCATTTCAAGGCTGCGTCGTTAATCGCCGGAAGGTCGGCCAGCGTCATATCGTTCTTCACGACGGTATAGCAGAAATCGGCCGATTCAAGCGAGCAGTCGTAAGCCAGGTACCTGTAAAAAGTCAGTGTATACTGCAAAAATGCCGTGCCGACTACCATCAGTACCGCCGGCACAATCCACATTATATAATTGTTTTTGAAAACGGCGCGTAAACCCGTTTTGAACAAAACATACATCAGTAATAATTATAGGTAAACAGATGCAGGTGATTTTCTCTCCCGCCGTAACGGTCGTAACGGTATGAGGTATCGCAATCAAAATATTCGGCGCACATCATTGTCGGTTGTCTGTTGACTGAGGAGTACGAGGCCGTTACTTCAATATGAGTTATGTAATTAAAATTTGCGATTTTAATATCATAATTTTGGGCATTACCCTTACTTTCAAAAGCTGTTACGCCCATTAGGTTATTACCGGAGTAACCTTTATCCGCCCTGACGTCTAATTTTCTGCACAGGAGATAGTTTTTTCGGTATTGAATTTCAAAATTGACCGTATCGAAAGAAACGCCTTCATAACGAATATCCAAAGTAAGATTATCCGTAAAATCAGTATCTCCGCTCCAATTATTTGTTCCCGAGGTAACGTCCTGACTGACATTATTTGTATTATTTAGTACAAATTCAGACGCAAGCGCACCGCTTTTTGCGAAAAAAAGCATGCCAATCAATATTAAAACGGAAATAAAAAAAGTTTTTTCATAATCCCTCCTTATGCGTTCGGTTTAAAAACCTCACGCGTTTATACGATAATTATACGACGGTTGTTTTCGGTTGTCAATATATTAAAAATGTTCGTATTTGCCAGCGGCAAATGTTCGGTAAGCGTCTGACTGATACAAGACGTTATCCGATTGCCCCATACGGATCACAGCACAGATACCCGGGCCGAAGAGTTTTACGCGAACGCCGGCTAAAACACCGTAATCAAATTGTTTTTTAATTGATACTGCATTGCAAAGCAAAAAAACCGCGGCTGAAGCCGCGGTTTTCAATATGGTTCGATGCGTATCAGGCGATAGCTTTTTTAGCCACTATCATCGCGCCCGCGCCGAGCGAGAAGGCGCCTGCGGCGATATAAACGTCGCTGCTTACGCTGGCGGCGTAAGCTACTATAAGCAGAATACCCGCAACGAGGGCAAACAAAATGGTAAGGATAATAACTACTTTTTTAAGGGTAAGTTTGCCGCCGGTCAGGGAGCCCCAGTAGATAAAGAGGAAGTAGAGGGCGTACAGGCACAAAGCAATGCCCAGTACGAGGGTAGCAACGTCGGGGGCCAGTGCGGCCACCAGAATAAGGGCGATACCTACAACGATTTCGCATATGGCCACAACAAGATTTTTATTGATAAGTTCGAGCACGCCGAGCGTGAGTATAACCACGCCGAAAACGACGACGGCAAGTTCTATGACGCTGAGCGACTGTTCGGCCACGAGTATTGTGCCGAGGATGATAAAGGCCAGCGCCGCCATAACGGTATCGCTGTGCTTGTTGACGGTAGTAACTTTTTTTGCCATAACGATATTCCCTCCGAAAATAAATAATAAGGATTGTGATAATATTATACTCTTTCGCTTTGCAAAAAACAAGTACAAACCCGAATTAATTTTATTTGGATTTTCCGAAGCGGTAAACAGGCCGTTTTCGCGCGGTCAAAGCGCGAAAAAATATCGAGGCGCTGTATATAGGTCAAAAAGAGTTGAACTGGCGGACCGTATATTATATAATAAGAATAACACGGTAAAAGGCAGGACAGGGAAACATGAAAAGCAAATTGTTGATAGCAGTAATATGTGCGGCGATACTTTTTCCGCTGATATTGACGGGCTGTGCGGATAAGACGCCCGAAGCGATAAGTTCGCGCTTTGAAAACCTTGCCGAAGGCGGAAAATTCGTAAAATCGGAGGGCAAGGCGGGCGAAAGCGCGGTATACGAGCTGGGAGGACAAAAGACTTTCAATACGCTGGTATTGAAGGAAAAAGGCGACAGCATAACGAAATTCCGTTTGTATGCCGACGACGGCGCCGAGCCTTTTTACGGCAACGATTTCGTGGACGGATACAGATATTGTTCGTTCGGCGAGGTAACGGCGTCCGAGATACGAATAGAGGTTCAGGCGGCCGAGGGCGAATGGAAGCTGGCGGCTGTCGAGGCATATCTTGCCGCAGGCGTTCCCGACGGGTTCGAGGTAATGAGTTACATTCAAGCGGACGCGGCGTATTCGCTTACGGCGGAGCAGGCAGTCATAGCGCGCAACGTAACCGATTTCAATCTGTTCGGCGCGATATATCTCAACAAAGACGGCGGTCTCGAGCTTACGGAATACGAGATAAACGGAGAGGTTTTAGGCGGGGAGGAGGTTCTTCGCGAGGCGGTAAAAGTGCTTAAAGGAGTACGTCCCGACGCGACGGTCGTGGCTACGGTACTTGGCAACAAGGACTTCGGCGACGGGCTTGCTGTCAACGAGCGGCACGGCAGCGCGATGGGCGAGAACGGGGATAAACTCATAGCCAACATCAACGCGCTTATACAAAAAACCGGTCTCGACGGCATTTCTTTCGATTACGAATATCCCAGAACCATAAAAGATTTCAACATATACGCAAAGTTTGCCGAGAAGCTGAAATCCGCCATGCCCGCCGGCAAACGGCTTACGGCGGCTTTGGCGTTATGGAACATAAGCCTGACCTTTATGCAGGCGAAGGAACTGGAGCCGTTCGACAGGATTGAAATGATGGCATACGACATGTTCGACAAAAGAGGCAACCATTCGACCTTTTACGATTCGGCATACGAAATCGTGAAGCAGCTTGACAAAAAGGGCGTGGATTTAAAAAAGGTTAACCTGGGACTGCCGTTTTATTCGAGGCCTGTGAACGCGGATTCGTACTGGGGCAATTACTACGACGTAGCTGACAAACTGGGCAGATACGACAACACCTACGTGGAAGCATATACCGATCTCGACGGGAAAGAGCATCCCGAACTGGCCAATTATTACAACGGCAGGCAGATGATATACGACAAGACGAGTTACGCGATAGACTGCGGGCTGGGCGGAGTGATGATATGGCATTTCGGCACGGATTCGTTTGATCCGGATTTGTCGCTCATAAACGAAATCAACGCGGCAATAACCGCCCGCGGCGCAAAAGGTTGACAGCCCGTGGCGGATATGGCAATATAAAATAAATTTAGCGTAAAGGAAAGGGTTATGGAAAAACTCGTATACGTGCTCGAAGACGACGAAGGTATATGCGACCTTGTCCGTTGCAGTCTGGAACTTAACGAAATAGGTTGCGAGACGTACGGCAGCGTAGCCGAATTCAGAGCGGCGCTTGAAAACAGACGACCTCTTATAGCCGTCCTTGACATAATGCTCGGCGACGGCAACGGACTTGACGTGCTAAGTGAGGTAAAGAAGCGTTATCCCGAGGTATATTGCATAATGCTTTCGGCTCTGGGAAAGGAGACGGACAAGGTAAAAGGTCTCAATTCGGGGGCGGACGATTATATATCAAAGCCGTTCGGCATACTCGAATTCACCGCAAAGATAGCGGCCGTACTCAGGCGTATAAAGGGCAATTCGGCCGAGCTGCGTGCGGGCGAAGTAGTGATGGACACCGAAAAGATGAGAGTAACGCTCGCGGGCAAAGAAATAAGTCTGTCCGGCAAGGAATTCAAACTGCTGAAGTACTCCATGGAAAATGCCGAGTCCGTACTTACCAGGGAGGACTTGCTTACCAGAGTGTGGGGATACGACGCGGGCGAAACGCGCACGGTAGACAATTACGTAAGCCATTTACGCAAACTCGGTTTCAATTACGAAACGGTATTCGGGGTAGGATACAGGTTCAGGCCATAAATGAAAAAACGAATTTTAATTGCCACTTTAATCATAACGCTGGCAGGGCTGACCGTTTACACGGCGGCAAGCGTGGCGTTGTCTTACGACGCGCTTATAAAAAGCAGTATAAACTTTCTGAAAGGGCAGATAAACGTATACGAAGCGGAGCGTTTTGAAAACAACGACGCGGGCGCAGAGGAAATGAGCGGCCTTCTTGGCGGGCTGCGGGTAACGTTTATAGGGCGCGACGGAGTAGTGACGGGCGACAGCGGGGGCGCGGGCACGGGTATCGACCACGGCGACAGGGAGGAGATAACCGAGGCAATCGGGACGGGCGCTGGCAGTGCGGTAAGGCGTTCAGACACCATAGAAACGGTCATGATATATTATTGTAAAGATTTCGGCGACAGGCTGGTAAGGATAGCGGCGCCGGCGTCGTCGGAATGGAGCATACTTGCGGACGCTCTGCCTCTTACGGCAGGGATTATGATAGTCGACGTAGCGCTTTGTTTTCTGTTTTCCTATCTGGTAACGGGTTACGCCTTAAAACCCGTAAGGAAGTTGGCGGAAGATTCGTCGTCCGCAAGCATAAAGACGGGGTATAAAGAACTCGAACCCATAGCCGAAATACTTGAAAGAAAGAACCGCGAGATAAGCAGTCAGCTCGAACTTATACGTCTCGAACAGTCCCGCGCGGAAGCGGCGAGGGCGTCCAAGGACGAATTCATCGCCAACGTAACCCACGAGATGAACACGCCCTTGACCAGCATAAAAGGTTTTGCCGAGCTCATGGAAAGCGGCGGTCTTGACGAAAAGACGGAAGAAAAGGCCGTGCATATAATAAAATCGCAGGCAGAAAGGCTGACGGGGCTGATAGCCTGCATAATAAATTACAGCGAACTCGACAGCGACGATCTGCCCCGATACGAATGCGACGCGTGCGAGACGGCCTGCGAAGTAGCCGAATCGCTGAGGGCGGATATCGAAAGCAAGGGGCTGACGCTGGACGTCGTCACAGACGGCAAAGCCCTCGTGATAAGCCGTCGCGAATATCTGACCGAGGTATTCGGCAACCTCATACGCAACGCCACAAAATACAATAAAGAGGGCGGAGGCATAACCGTAAGGGTAAAGGGCGGCGACGGGGCGTACGCCGAGATAAGCGATACCGGCATAGGCATAGCCGAAGAGAACAGGGAAAAAATATTCAGCAGATTTTTCACGGTGGACAAATCTCACGGCGGCAAACACGGCGGTTTCGGGCTGGGGCTTGCCGTAGTAAAAAAACTTTGCGACAAAGAGGGCTGGAAACTGTCGGTCGAAAGCGTACTGGGCGAGGGAACGACGTTCAGGATAGAGTTTTGACCGAGGAGCGGACGAGTAAAAGACGCGCTTAGCGCGTTTTTTATTTTAGGCAAATTACTGCGATTTTACCTTATAAACCCTAAAAATCTGCCTCAAAACGGCATTTTACAATTTTTTTACAATTGCGTTACACCTTTCGGGGAAATTAACAGGCGGGACAATTTATAATTATCTCGAACAGAAACGAACAGGAGAAAGGTATGAAAAAATCTGAAGCCGTTTTAAGAGCAAAGCCTCGCGAGGGCATAAAAATCAATATCGCTCGTGCGCTGAATTTTGCAGGCGGATTGTCGATGCTGGTAACGGGCGCGGCGTCGCTGGCGTTCGGGTTCTGGCAGATAGCCGTAAAGCAAAAGGAACTGGGGTATATAAACGTACTTATTGGGCTCGCACTGGCGGCGGGTATAAGTCTTGCCGTAGCGGGCACGGTATCGGTTATACGGAACGCGCGCGCGGCGGCAAGCGGCGACGGGAAGGCCGAGTAATGGAAAAATCGGTAAAAGGCAAGGAAAAATTCGCCTACGGGTTTGCCGCCGTGGGCAGCTACATGGTAGCCAACATCGTTTCGTCGTATTTCAATTATTATCTTACCGACATAATACTCGTAAGTCCGGTGTTCATACTCGCCCTTATGATAACGGGGCGCGTGATTGACATGATAACCGACCCGCTGATGGGCATAGTGGTGGACAAAACGCACAGTCCCGAGGGCAAGATGCGCCCTTACGTACGGATAGGAGCCTATATCATAGGACTTATTACCTTTTTCATGTACTATCCGGTAGAGGGAAGCCTGGTATGGCGCAGCATATTCGGGGCGTTCATGTATATAGGCTTCGGGCTTGCGTATACCTTTGTGGACGTTCCGGCCATGGGTATGCTCAGCGTTGCTACACGGGACAAGGACGAGCGCGCGGCCTTGCTGTCGTATTACGTGACGGTAGGTTCGATAGGCGGTCTTTTGCCTGCGGCCATGCTGTTCGTATTGCAGCTTTTCGTGCCCGAGAAGTGGGTATATTTCGTAATATCGGCCGTTGTAGGAGTTATAACCTTTGCGGCGTACGGCTATCTTTACAGGCACAGCGTCGAGCGGTTTTCCACCAAGACCGAGCACATCGGAATCAGGGACATGATAAAGGTAGTGGTGCAGAACAAACCCATGACTCTCGCCCTGCTTACTTCGATGCTGGCCTCGCCGAGATACATGATAATGGTAGTGGCAATGTATATAGCAACCTACGTGATAGTAATACCGGGGCTTACCTCGGGCACGGTATTGCTTATTCTGTACGTAATAGTGGGCGCGGGTATGTTCGGCGGGATACTGCTTACGCCCGTGGCCTACAAGCGCATAGGCTATAAAAAAACGGGCTTGCTGTTCGGCGCGGCGGGAGCGGTGTTTCTCGCGGCCGCCTTTTTCGTGGGGCTGATAAACCTTTACGCGGCGTTGCCCTTCATGATGCTGGGCGGCCTCGGGCTGGGCGCATACAACACTTTGCCCTATCCCATGGTCGGAGACAGCCTCGATTATCTCGAATGGAAGACGGGGGAAAGAATGGAGGGCATATGTTTCAGTCTCAACTCGTTCGTAACCAAGTTCAACAACGCGGTAGGAGCGTTCGGAGTAATGCTGGGGCTTATAGTAATAAATTTCGTGCAGCCTTCGGTATCGGGGGTGGCCGAGCCTCAATCCGAAGCCACCGTACGGGGTATGTACGCGCTTGCCACCCTGATACCGGCAATAGGTTTTCTGCTGTCGCTGATACCCATGGCCTTGTACGGCTACACGGGCAAACGCCGCGAGAGTATACTTTGCGAACTCGAAGCGAGGCGCGCCGCGAAAATGGCACAGGCGTCGGATGAAACTGAACATGAAAATTGAAACTGCGGTCAGAAAGTTCGACGTCGGCCGAAAACTGCGCGTGGGAGTAATGTCCGATTCGCAGCTGTCCTCATTAAGATTTTTAAAAAGCGACACTTTTGAAAAAAACACGGCGGCCGCATTCAAAACGTTTGCAAAACTCGGATGCAATATGATATTATTTGCGGGAGATATCTGCAACAGCGCGGGCGCGTCGGGATATAAAAAATTCAGAAGCTGCATCTTTGCGGCATACGGCGACAATCCTCCGCTCATTCAGTGCATAATGGGCAACCACGATTATTATCTGAGGCCTTTCGCGCGCAGGCTGTTCGAGCGTATGCTGGGGCAGAGTCCTTTCACGCATTACGAGGTCAACGGATTTCACTTTATAGGCGCCTCGCCCGATTCGGGAAGCATGCGCAACGGTTACAGGCACACGGCCGAATGGCTTGACGGCGAACTGAAAAAGGCCTGCGCGTCCGCTTCGGCGCGACCCGTGTTCGTAATGACGCACAACGCGGCGGAAAATACCGTTTACGGCAGCGAGGACTGGGGCGACGTAAATCTAGGAAAAACGCTGTCAAAATGGCCCTGCGTAATAAACTTTTCAGGGCACACCCATTATTCGCTTTTGGACGAACGCAGCGTTTATGCAGGCGATTACATAGCTTTAAATACGCAATCGGTATCTTATATCGAACTTGAAAAGGGCAAACAGAACGGAAGCGTACCCCCTCTTGCGTACACCGCCCCCATGGGCTACGTACTTGATTTCGATGACGGCACCATAGCCGTGAAACGGATAAATCTGCTTGACGGCGCCGAGCTTATGCCCGACCGCCGTATAAACATAAAATACGGAGCAGGCGGCATAAAGCTTATGCGGCCCGAGCCCTACCTGCCTCCCGAAACAGCCCCTGTCGAAGGTAAATATTTTACCGAGGGGTCCCGAGTGTTTCTCACTTTCAGCGCGCCCTGCGAAGGAGCATTCGTACACTCCTACAAAGCGGTATTTTCCGACGGGACGGAGCAGAGATATTTTTCCTCGTTTTATCTGGGAAAAGGCGCGGAAAGGCAGACCGTACTTCCCGTGTACGGCAAGAAGGCGGGGACTTACGACGTCAGGATTTATCCGACAGATTCGCAGGGCAGACAAAGCGCGGAATGCGTAACGGTAAAAGACGTTACCGTCCCCCGCAGGATAAAATACCGCCGCATACTCGCTCCGGAGATAAAATATTGAAAGGGTTTGAATCAAAAAAAGGATACATATTCGACCTTGACGGCACTCTTCTCGAATCCATGGGCCTTTGGGAAGACGTTTACCGCGGGACTTTCGCCTTTTACGGCAAAACCGTACCCGACGGCTATGTCGGGGAGGTAAACCATCTCGGTTGCGCCGACGGGGCGGAACACACTCACGCAAAATACGGACTCGGCCGTTCGGCCTCGGAAATAAAGGGGCTGTGGAAAAAGCTGTCGTCGGAAGCATACGATTTCAGGGTTGAACTTAAACCTTACGCTTTCCGGCTTCTGGAAAAGCTCTGCAAAGAGGGAAAACTTCTCGGCGTGGCCACGGCTCTTGACAGGGGCTCTTTCGAAATGTGTCTGAAAAGGCTGGGCGTTTACGGTTTTTTCCGTTCCTTTACCTCTGTCGGCGAAACGGGCAAGGACAAAAGCAGCCCCGACGTCTATCTTAAAGCCGCGCGGAAACTGGGTTTGAAGCCCGAGGAATGCGTAGTCGTCGAGGACGGGGAAAAAGGCGCGGGAGCTGCCAAAGACGGCGGATTTTACGTTGTCGGCGTATACGACGCGGCTTCGGCGGACAGTCGGGAAGCGATGATGCGGATCTGCGATATGTACGTTGAAGATTTATCGGTATTGCTTTAAGGAGAAGTGCGGATTTTGGAAACGACCGCGGCAAAGGAAAGAATACCCAAAATAATTTTACTGCTCACCACGATAATATGGGGCAGTACTTTTTTCATAATCAAAAACACGCTCGACGAAGTGCCGCCGTATTTCCTTTTGGCGGTCAGGTTTTTCTTTTCGGCCGTTATACTCGGCGCTTTGTGCGGAAAGAAGTGGAAACTGTTCAATAAAAATTATGCGGTGCAGGGAGGTCTGACGGGCGTATTTCTGGCGCTTGCGTACATATTTCAGACTTTAGGTCTTCAGAACACCGCACCCGGGACCAACGCCTTTCTTACAACGGTTTACTGCATACTCGTTCCCTTCGTGTTCTGGGCGTGGGGCGGCCGAAAGCCGGGCGCATACAATCTTGTTGCGGCGGCCGTATGCGTGGCGGGGATAGGCCTTGTCTGCCTTGACGGCGGGGGCGTGAAATTCGATTTCCGAGGCGAGGGCTACACTCTGATCTGCGGAGTGTTTTTTGCGTTGCAGATAGTTGCGGTAGGAATATACGGCGATAAACTCGACCTTATGCTTTACACCGCGATACAGTTTTTCACGGCCTTTCTGATTTGCGGTTTTATGAGTCTTCTCACCGAGCAGATACCCGAAAGTTTGACGCCGGCGGGGGCGGGTTCGCTTGCTTATATAACGGTAATGGCCACCTGTCTGTGTTTCGTTATGATGAACTACGGCATAAAGCGGACCCGTCCCGCGCCCGCAGCTCTTATACTCAGCCTCGAAGCGGTATTCGGGGTGATATTTTCCATGGCGTTTTACCGCGAGCGTCCGGGGGTACAGACGTGGATAGGTTTTGCCTTGATATTCGCGGCAATAACGGTGGGCGAGGTCGTGCCTCATTTCAAGCCGAAGCGCAAGCCCGACGAAGACGTAAATTCCTGAGCCGCCCCCTGCTGAGCGCAAACGCTCTTTGACGGCGGTTTTTTCAATAATGTTTACAAACCGGTTTCATACGTGTTATAATTGCACGCGTAACACAGTTTAAAAATTATAATATAATCGAGAGGGTAAATTATGAAAACAAGTCATAAAGCAGTGGGTATTGCCTTAACGCTGTTAATGATTTCCGCGGTTTTCGGCGGTTGCGGCAAGGGGAAATACGGTTATTACGAAGTTCCCGAAAAGACGTACGAGGCCGGGCACGAATTCGAACAAGGATGGTCCAACCATAACAACGGTTACGAAAAAGACGGCCCTGAAGTGGAAAGGCTGACAAGCGTCAAGCCCGGCGCGAATCAGCTTGAATATCTTGAAATGGAATATTACAATTTCATACATTTCGGCATGAACACGATGACGGGCCGCGAATGGGGCAAGGGCACGGAATCCCCGTCCGATTTCAATCCCGAAAAACTGGACACCGATCAGTGGTGCGAGGTACTCAAAGCGTCGGGAAGCAAGGGAATAATATTCACGGCAAAGCATCACGACGGTTTTTGTCTGTGGCAGACTCAGACCACGGAGCACAGCATAAAGAACAGCCCTTATAAAAACGGCAAGGGGGACATAGTCGGAGAGCTGGCCGCCAGTTGCCAAAAATACGGTCTTAAACTCGGGATATATCTTTCGCCGTGGGACATGAACTGTGAAGTTTACGGCACTAATGCTTACAACGATTTTTACAAGGCTCAGCTTACCGAACTGCTTGACGGACGATACGGGGATATATTCTGTCTATGGATGGACGGCGCGCTTGGCGAAGACGCCGAGCTGGACGCTGATTTCGAGTACGATTTCGAAGGTTACGAAGAACTGATGCGCAGTCTGCAGCCCGGGTGCGTGGCGGCCATACAGGGCAGCGACGTCCGTTGGGTAGGCAACGAAGCGGGCATCTCGCGCGAGAGCGAGTGGAGCGTGGTTAGCGTATCCAATGCCGCTTCCGACAATTTTCAGACCAGCGAGGACGGCGCCGACGAATTGCAGACGGTTTCGCCCGAGGCCGAAGACATCGGCAGCCGTGAACTGCTTAAAAACTATAAGGATTTAAAATTTTATCCCGCCGAGGTTGACGTAAGTATACGCAAGGGTTGGTTTTATCATTGGTACCAAAGGCCGAAGAGTCTGGATCATCTTTTGCAAATCTATTATACGTCGGTAGGCGGAAACAGTTCGCTGCTGCTTAACGTACCGCCCGATAAAAACGGCTTGATAGCCGAAAAGGACGCCGAGCTTTTAAAGGCTTTCGGAGAAGCGGTAAGAGCAAGCACGGCAAAGGAAGCGTCCGTAATAAAAATAGAAGCGGGAGACTCCGTAACCATGACCGAGCGTCCCGAACTGTACGCCTTGTGCAACGACGACAGGGACGGATATACCATGGGGGATAACGAATACGTCCTGGATTTTCGGCTTGAAAGCAAAATTTCTCTCGGACGGATAGATCTGCGCGAAGATTTACGCAGTTCTCAGCGGGTGGAAGAATTCGAAGTATGGATAAAAACGTCGGACGGCTGGACGCTTATAGGCGACAGTACGGTTATAGGCAACAGACGCATACTAATGTTTGAAAACGCGCCCGAAAGCGACCATGTCAGAATAGTCATAAAGCAATCGCGCGGCGCGCCCGTACTCAGAAGCGTGCGGCTTTACGATTGAGTTCACGGCGAGGCGGGGTAGCAAATAAGTTTTTTCCAGCGCGCAACCAAAAAACACGCAACGCCTACGCCTGCGGCTATAACCCAGCCTATGGGCCAGCTCCACCAGATGCCGAGGTAAGAGCCGCCCATTGCGTCGAACAGCGCGTAGGAGAGTGCCACTCTCAGCAGGAGGTCGGCGAAGGTCGAAAGCATAAATCCCAACATATCTCCGCAACCTTTCAGGAAGCCGTCCACTGAGATTTTTGCCGCGACGAAGAAGTAAAACGGCACAACGATATATAAAAAGTCCGAACCTATGGTAATGATATCGGGGTTAGCCTCTTCGTTAAGGAAAGCCCTGATAAATATTTTAGCCAGAGGCAGGCAAACGGCGCACGCAAGGGCGGCCACGGATATATTAATCGCAAAACCCGCTTTAAGGCCTTTTTTGAGGTTTTCGTACTTGGCGGCGCCGGCGTTCTGAGCGGTATAGTTTGCGATGGCGTTTGACAGCGTGGAGAAGATGTAAATCACGAACATATTGATTTTGAAAGCTGCGCCGTAAGCGGCCAGAACGTATTCGCCGCAGCTGTTAATCAGGGACTGTACGAACAGCTGTCCGACCGAAACTATGGATTGCTGAATTATGCTGGGCACGGCGACTGCGGCGAGAGCTTTAAGCAATCTGAACGAGAAAAAGGAAAAGTCCTCCGTATTAATGTCTTTCGGCATGGATTTAAGCGTCCTGAAAAGCAGAAACAGCGAAAGCACGCAGCTTATTCCCTGCGCGATAAGGGTAGCGATGGCGAGGCCTTTTACGCCCATATCGGCGGCGGTGACCAGCACTATATCCAGAATAATATTGAAAACCGAGGAAAAAACCAGCAGATAGAGCGGAGTTTTGGAATTGCCCAGAGCCTGAAAAGCCGAGGAGCAGGCATTGTAAACAAACAGGAAAAACAGCCCGTAAATATAAATATCCAGATAGCTTTTCGCGTCGTCGAAGGTAGATGCGGGGGTATTCATGAGCGTAAGAGCCGACGAAGAAACGGCCACTCCGACTACGGTGCATGCGGCGGCAAGCACGGAAACCGAGATAAGCGCGGTGGAAACCGTGGCGCGCACTTTGGAATATTTTCCCTGACCGAAGAATTTGGAAATAACTACGCCGCAGCCCACGCCGCCGCCGACGCCGATTGCGATAAAAATCATCGTAATAGGATAACCGGCAGTAATTGCGGCAAGCGCGAAATCGCTTACGAATCTGCCGGCTATAAGGCTGTCCGCCAGGTTGTAAAACTGTTGAAAGCAAACGCTTATGACCATGGGCAGGGCAAAGGCCAGAAGCCTTTTGAAAGGAGAACCTGCCGATAAATCGGATGTCGTCATAAATACCTCTTTACGCTTCCCCCTGCGGTTGCGGTAATATATTATATCACTTCGCCCGAAAAAGCAACCGAAACGCGCGCATTGAGCGCATATAATGTCAAAAATTTTATCGGCAATCAAAGTTTTGCCCGAAAACGGACTTTAAACCGTAAAACCGCAATGTTAACAGCGTTTTAAGCAAATTTATTTATTTTAAAAATTTTATAAAATGTTAAAATAAAATACCTCAAAATATATCTAAAAAGCAAAAAATGTGGTATAATTAAAAAAACGGTCTGCGGTGCGGTAATGTATAAAAGCGTATTGGTAACGGGAACGGATAGTAAAATCACGGCGGAGTATGCCGAGGCGCTGGCCGAAGCGGTCGGTTTGTTTTATCTGTCGTTCACCGATTTTATATGTTATACGGGCTGCAGGGGCAGCAAAGAGGAAATCAGAAGCGAAGGCGCCGACGTTTACGCCAAAATCGCGGGAATATGCGTCAGGGAAGCCGCGACATACGAGCGCAGCGTGATAGCAGCCGAGGCCGAGGACGTTACCGAAGCAATGAAAAAGGCCTTTGAGAAAGGCAGTTACAAAATATATGTGGAGACGGAGCGCGGCGGATATCAGTGGCAGAGATTCGGCCGTTACGTAAACGAATACGTCAGGCTCGAAGGCGAGTCGGTCGTCCGGGCGGCGGAGCACACCGCGCGCAAACTCGCCGACATGATATAATTGAGGAGAGAAATATGAAATTCGACGTCGAACTAGTGGGCAAAATAGGTTCCATGGCGCTTATAAACAAGGAATACGGCGATATAAATTACAACATTATCGCCCGTCTGTCCAGGGAATTGCGTCCCGGATATATCTGGGTGACAAGCGGCGCTACCGAAATAGGCAGGCTGGACTACATAAAACGCCGCGGACAAGAGCTGAGCGGGCCCGACTGCGACAATAAAACGGATTATTCGGCCGAAGGGCAAAGCATACTTATGGGCTGTTACAGGCAATACGTGGACAGCCGTTACGCCATACGTCAGATACTTGTCGAGCATCAGCATTTCAACGACGAGGCAAAGCGCGAGCATCTCAGGGAGATGCTGTTAAGATGTCCCGCGCAGCAGGCCATACCCATAATCAACTATAACGACGCCGTCAGCTACGAGGAAAACCGCAAGATGGAGATACAGGCCATCAAAAACAAAAAGGGCCGTGCGGTCGAATGCGTGGACAACGACGAAACGGCGGCCCAGATAGCCTGTCTTGTAAAAAGCGAGAAACTGCTCATACTGACCAGCGTGGACGGAATATACGACGACGTCAACGACGAAAGCACTCTTGTCAGCGAGATAAGCGGCCGCAATACCGAGGAACTTCTTGCCAATATAGCCGAACATCAGGCTCATTGTCAGGGGGCGAGCCGTCGGGGGGCGGGCGGAGCGCGCGCAAAACTCGAATATATCAAGGCGCCGGTTATGAACGGAACCGAGGTCATTATAGCCGGAAGCAGGCACAGCATCAAAGACATACTGGGAGGCAAGGCACCCTGCACGCGGATAAGAGTAAGATAAATAGGTAAAAGGACGGAATATTCCGTCCTTTTAATATCCGTAAGCGGACTTTGGGAAAAATCGACGCAATAAAACATAAATTTAATAAAAAGTTTATTTTAGTATTGAAAAAGCGGTTAAAATTTGATACAATCAAAAAGTAATCATAAGACCAACAACGGAGAAAAGTATGAAGAGAAAGCAAACCGACCTGCCCGTATATCTGTTTCACGAGGGTACCAATTACGAGGCGCATAAACTTTTCAGTCCTTCGGAAGGAGTAAAAGGCGGCCGCAAAGGCTGGACTTTCAGGCTCTGGGCGCCGCATGCGGACGCAGTCAGTCTTGTAGGCGATTTCAACGGCTGGCAGGAAGGGGTTACTCCTCTTGCGCGCATTTCGGACGGTATATGGGAAGTTTTCGTTCCCGGTCTCAAACAGTACGACGTATACAAATACGCGGTTACGCACGCGGGCAGAACCATGCTTAAAACCGATCCTTACGGTCTGCATTTCGAAACCGCCCCCGCCAACGGCAGCAAACTTTACAGGCTGGGGCAATACAAGTGGACGGACGGCGAATGGCTCAGAAAGAGGGAAAAAACGGATACTTACTCTTCGCCGATGAATATTTACGAAGTTCATCCGGGCAGCTGGAAGCGTTACGAAGACGGCAATCCTTATAATTACCGCAAACTCGCCGACGAGCTTGTCGGATACGTCAAGAAAATGAATTATACGCATATAGAACTGATGCCCGTAACCGAATATCCTTACGACGGTTCGTGGGGGTATCAGGTAACGGGGATGTTCGCGCCTACGTCGAGGTACGGCACTCCCGACGACTTTATGTATTTCGTGGACAAGTGTCACGGCGCGGGGATAGGCGTAATACTCGATTTCGTACTCGCTCATTTTCCCAAGGACGAACACGGGCTGGCCATGTTCGACGGCACTCCTACTTACGAATACGAGGAGGGCTGGAAGGCCGAGCATAAGGAATGGGGCACCAAGGTATACGATTACGGCAAAACCGAGGTAAGGAGCTTTCTCATAAGTTCCGCGGCATTCTGGATAGAAGAATATCATATCGACGGAATACGTTGCGACGCCGTCGCGTCCATGCTGTATCTCGATTACGGCAGAAAGCACGGCGAGTGGCGCACCAACGCGTTCGGCGGCAATTACAACCTCGAAGCCAAGGATTTTCTGCAACAGATGAACACCGCCCTGCTTAGCAGGTTCAAGGGCATAGTAACCATAGCCGAGGAATCCACCGCGTATCCGCTTATAACCAAACCCGCTTACGACGGCGGCTTAGGTTTCAATTACAAGTGGAATATGGGCTGGATGAACGACAGCCTCGAATATCTTTCAGCCAATCCGTTTTACCGTAAGGATATGCACGACAAGCTGACGTTTTCCATAACGTACGCCTATTCGGAAAATTACATACTGCCGCTTTCTCACGACGAAGTCGTACACGGCAAACGCTCGCTTATAGGGCGCGTTCCCGAGGATTACGACGGCAAATTCGAGGGGCTGAAAGCCTTTTTGGGGTATCACATGGCCCATCCCGGCAAAAAGCTGATGTTCATGGGCGGCGAATTCGGCCAGTTCATCGAGTGGAAATACGATGCCGAACTCGACTGGTTGCTTCTGGGGTACGACAAACACCGCAGGCTTCACGACTTTGTCAGGGACCTCAATGCGTTCTATCTGGCAAATCCGGCGATGTGGCAGCAGGACTGCAAGTGGGAAGGGTTTTCGTGGAGCAGCGTAAACGACAATACTCAGAACGTTATTTCCTTCATGCGGTTCGCCGAGGACGGCGACTGCGTGCTCGCAGTGATTAACTTTTCGCCCGTCGCCCGTAAGGATTACGCCATGGGCGTGGCTCTTCCCGGGAAGTACGAAACGGTACTGTCTTCGGCCATGAAAAAGTACGGCGGTACGGAAACCCGCAGGCAGAAGGCCCTTGCCTCCGAAAAGGGAATGCACGGGCACAAATACAGCATAAAACTCGATATACCCGCTAACAGCGTCATGTTTTTAAAAGTAAGCAAGGAAAGGGAGGAATAAAAATGCAAACCAAAAAAGAATGTCTCGCAATGCTGCTTGCAGGCGGACAGGGCACAAGGCTCGGCGTTCTTACCGAGGACGTGGCCAAACCCGCCGTACCTTTCGGAGGGAAGTACAGAATCATCGACTTTCCCATATCCAACTGCGTAAACTCGGGCATCGACACAATCGGCGTTCTTACGCAGTACAGGCCGTTCGAACTTCATCAGTATATAGGCAACGGGCAGCCGTGGGATCTGGACAGGCTTAACGGAGGCATATTCGTACTGCCGCCGTTCATGCGGGCGAAGTCGGGCGAGTGGTATAAGGGCACGGCCAACGCCATTTATCAGAATATAGACTTTATCGACCGTTTTAATCCCGATTACGTGCTTATTTTGTCAGGCGACCATATTTACAAGATGGATTACGACAAGATGCTCGAAAACCATAAAAAGAACGCGGCCGATTGTACCATAGCCGTACTCAACGTGCCGCTTGAAGAGGCAAGCAGGTTCGGCATCATGGAAACGGACGCCGAAAACAGGATAATAGATTTCGAGGAAAAGCCCAAACAGCCCAAAAGCACAAAGGCTTCCATGGGTATATACATATTCACCTGGGACAAACTCAGACGCTATCTCATCGAGGACGAAGCCGACAAACAAAGCAGCAACGATTTCGGCAAAAACGTAATTCCCGCGATGCTCAGGGACAGACAGAGGATGTTCGCATACGAATTCGACGGATACTGGAAGGACGTGGGTACCATATCCTCGCTCTGGGAGGCCAACATGGATTTGCTCAACGAGCGTTCCGGCCTGAATATGAACGACCATAATTGGCGCATATATGCGCGAAACAGCGCGGAGCCGCCGCATTTCATTGCCGACGGCGCCAAAGTTTACCAGTCCATAATAAGCGAGGGCTGCGTAATCGAGGGCAGCGTAGGCAATTCGGTAATATCGCACGGTTGCCAGGTAGGCAAAGGCGCGGTGATAGAGGGCAGTATACTTATGCCGGGCGCCACAGTAGAGGAAGGAGCCGAAGTAAGCTATTCCATAGTGGGCTGGGAAGCAGTCATAGGTTCGGGCGCCACGATAGGCGAGAGGCAGAAAGCGGCCGGCGAAGGCGAATGGAAAATAGCCGTGGTCGGGCCCGAATGCCGTATACAGGCGGGCGGCAAGGTAGCTGCCGGCGAAATGGTATCCAAATAAGGAGGGAAGAGAAATGGCCAACAATACGATGAGCATATTATTCGCAAGCGACAGCGAAGGTCATCTTAACGAGCTGACTATACACAGGACCACCGCGTCCGTACCTTACGGCGGCAGGTACAGGTTTATAGATTTTGCCCTGTCCAATCTCGTAAACGGGGGTGTAACCACGATAGGCGTGGTAACGCGCAGCAATTACAATTCCCTCATGGACCATATCAGAATGGGCCGCGACTGGAATCTCAGCCGTAAATACGGCGGTCTGACGGTATTTCCGCCTTACGGTCTCAACACCCTGCACGAGGTATACAGGGGCAAAATAGAAGCGCTGTATTCTCTTCGTAACTTCATAAGCAGCAAGAAAGAAGAGTACATTATCGTTTCCAATGCAAACATAGTGTGCAACGTGGATCTTGAAAGCATAATAGACGAGCACATAGCCGCGGGCACCGACATAACGGTATTCACCTATCTTACAGACGAAATCAATTCCCGCAGGACGATAATCACGGCAGACGCCGACGGACGCATAACCGATCTGAGGTTTGCGGTAGGCTCGGACAAGCGCGAGCAGCTTGTAAACATGCAGATATATCTGTGCAAGAAAGATTTGCTTCTGAATCTCGTAGAAAACGCCTATGCGCGCGGATACGTGGATTTTGAAAAGGACATACTTTTAAGCAAACTCGACAGCCTCGATATACGTTCGCGCCGTATCGACAGCTACGTGGCAACGATAGACGACATTACCGGCTATTACAAGCACAGCATGGATTTACTTGACGCCGACGTGCGGAACGAGCTGTTTTACAGTCACGGCAGCATACTTACCAAGGTAAAGGACAGCGTTCCCACCAGGTATCTCGAAAACGCGAAGGTGAAGAACAGCCTTATCGCGGACGGATGCGAAATCGACGGCACGGTGGAGAACTCGATATTATTCCGCGGCGTAAAAGTGGCCAAGGGCGCGAAGGTGATAAATTCCATAGTAATGGAAAATGGCGAGATAATGGAAAACGCCGAAATCAAATATACTATAACGGATAAAAACGTCAAAGTGCAGAAAGAGCGCAGGCTTGCGGGGTACGAGAGTTATCCCATAGTAATAGTAAAGGACAAAATAGTATAGACGAAGCGCGGCAACGCGCATGCGGCAAGCGCCGCGAAGGAGGATGGAAATGGCTAAAACTCAAAACAAAGCGCAGAAATGCGGCAAGAAAATACTGTTTGCCACGTCGGAGGCCATGCCGTTCATAAGAACGGGAGGACTGGGCGACGTAGCCGGCGCTTTGCCCAAGAGTCTTAACGGACTGGGGTACGACTGCAGGGTGATAATGCCCTTGTACGGCGGCATAAGCGGCGAATTCAGGCAGACGATGGAGTTTATCGGATCGACCTACGTGCGGCTTGCGTGGCGCAACCAGTACTGCGGCGTATTCAGAAGCAGTTACAACGGCGTGACCTACTATTTTATCGACAACGAATATTATTTCAAGCGCGGCGGGCTGTACGGACATTTCGACGACGGGGAGCGTTTTGCCTTTTTCAGCAAAGCGGTACTCGAAAGCGCGCAGATAACGGGCTTTTATCCCGACGTAATACACAGCAACGACTGGCAGACTGCGCTGATACCCGTATTTTTAGACGTATTTTACAGGGGCATGGACGGTTACCGTGACAGCCGGACGGTACTGACCATACACAATATCGAATTTCAGGGGCAATACGATCCTTTTGTGATAGGCGACATACTGGGCATTCCTTCGGACTGGAATCCTATCATGATGTGGGGGGAGGCCGCCAATTATCTTAAAGGCGGCATAGAGCGTGCCAACGTGGTAACCACGGTATCCGAAACCTATGCCGAAGAACTCGGCAATCCGTTCTACTCGTACGGGCTGGGAGAGATAATATCTCAGCGCAGGTACAAAGTCAAGGGCGTTGTAAACGGCATAGACACCGAGCTTTACAATCCCGAAACTGACGAAAACCTAAAAACGAGGTACAACGTCAAAACGGTTGCCGGCAAGGAAGAAAACAAGAAGGAACTTTGCGAACTTCTCGATTTGCCTTACGCCGAAAACAGGGCGATGATAGGCATAGTATCCAGGCTTACCGAGCAAAAGGGACTGGATCTGATAGCTCCCGTACTCGACGAGATGCTGGCGGCGGACATACAGCTGGTCGTGCTGGGCACGGGCGACTGGAAGTACGAAACTCTGCTCAGAAACGCCGAAAACAATTACCACAACAAGGTAAGGGCAATCATCAATTTCAACTCGGGACTGGCGCAGAAGATATACGGCGGCGCGGATTTGTTCCTGATGCCGTCCAAATACGAGCCCTGCGGCCTGGGACAGATGATAGCCATGCGGTACGGCACCGTGCCTATCGTAAGGGAGACGGGCGGACTGAAAGACACGGTCGAGCCCTTCAACCCGCAAACGGGCAAAGGCACGGGCTTTACTTTCAAGACGTATCATCCTTACGACATGCTCGACGCAGTATGGCGCGCGCTGGGCATATACTTTGACAAAGGCTTGTACAAAAAAGTACAGTCCAACTGTATGAAAAGCGATTTCAGCTGGACGGCTTCGGCTAAAAAATACGCCGACATTTACAATTCGCTGTAAAACTTTCGGGCGTCCGCCCGAATAGAATAATATTACGACAGAAAATCTAATCATAGGAGACAGAATTTAATGGACTACACAAAAATCACCTCTTCCGAGTACAAAAAACTCATCAAGGAAAAAGTAGAAAAAAGTTTCGGCATCAGGGCGGAAGAGGCAGGCGCAGGCCAGATGTATCAGGCGGTATGTTTCGTAATAAGGGATATACTTACGCAGGCAAGGCTGGAATTCAAGAAGAAAGTACGCGAGAAAAACGCTAAACACGTATATTATATGTCGATGGAGTTTCTGCTCGGTCGTTCGTTAAAAAACCATATTTATAATATGGGCGTCGAAAAGCAGGTAATACAGGCGGTTAAGGAACTCGGATACGACATCGATGACTTATACGCCTTAGAGCCGGACGCCGGTCTCGGAAACGGCGGCTTAGGGCGTCTTGCGGCGGCCTATCTCGACAGCCTGACCAGCTGCGGATACGTGGCCAGCGGTTTTTCCATAATGTACGATTACGGCATATTCAAACAGAAGATAGTGGACGGATTTCAGATAGAAATGCCCGACGAATGGTTGCAGGGCGGTTCGGTATGGCTCAATCCCCGAATCGAGGATACGTTCGAAGTACACTTCGGCGGTACGGTAAACCAGACCTGGAACGACGGCAAACTCACGGTAGAGCATAAGGACTATACCACCGTTCTCGCCGTACCGTACGATATGAACATAAGCGGTATAAAAACGGGCGTGGTCAACAGACTTAGGCTGTGGTCGTCCAAGGCTGCCAGCGACTTCGATATGGCGCTTTTCAGCAAAGGACAATACGTCAAAGCCATGGAAGCCAAGGCCATGGCCGAAAGCATATCCAAAGTACTGTATCCCGCCGACGACCATATGGAGGGCAAGTCGTTGAGGCTTAAACAGCAGTATTTCTTCGTGTCCGCGTCCATGCAGTCCATAATAAAAAGACATTTGCAGACCAACGACAGTCTCGACAATCTTGCCGAACAGGCGGCAATACACATCAACGACACGCACCCCGCTCTTTGCATACCCGAGCTGATGAGAATACTACTCGACGATTACGGCTACGGCTGGGACAAGGCGTGGGAAATCACCTGCGACACCGTTTCTTATACCAACCACACGGTTATGGCGGAAGCGCTTGAAAAATGGCCTCAGCAGCTGTTCAGCACGCTGCTGCCCAGGATATATCAGATAGTGGCCGAAATCAATCAACGCTACTGCGGCGAGCTGTGGCAGCATTTCCCGGACAATTACGCCAAGGTATCCGAAAACGCCATACTCGAACACAATCAGATAAAAATGGCTACTCTGTGCCTGGTTGCGTCGCACACGGTAAACGGCGTTTCCGAACTTCACAGCGACATACTCAAGAGGGATATATTTGCCGATTATTACCGCATGCACCCGACCAAATTCACCAACGTAACCAACGGCATAACCTATCGCAGATGGCTTACGCAGGCCAATCCCGGGCTTGCCGCTCTTGTCGAGGACCTTATCGGGCACAAGTATTATTACGACGCAAGCCGTCTTAAAGAACTGGAAATGTTCAAGGGGAACAAGGACGTTCTTTCCAGGCTTGCCGCAATCAAGAGGGAAAACAAGGAGCGTCTGGCGTCGTATATAGCGGGAGCAAACGGAATAATCGTCGATCCCGACTCCATTTTCGACGTACAGGTAAAAAGGCTTCACGAATACAAGCGTCAGCTTCTCAACGCCTTCAACATACTCGATTTGTATTACAGGCTTAAAGACAACCCCGATCTCGATATAACGCCCCGTACTTTCATTTTCGGAGCAAAGGCTGCGTCGAGCTATTTTATGGCCAAGCAGATTATCAGGCTCATATACGTTATGGGCGAGCTTATCAACAACGATAAAAGCATAAAGGGCAAAATAAAAGTGGTATTTCTCGAAAACTATCGGGTAAGCCTTGCCGAAATAATAATGCCGGCCGCCGAAATAAGCCAGCAGATATCGGTAGCGGGCAAGGAAGCGTCAGGCACGGGTAACATGAAGTTCATGATTAACGGCGCGGTAACTCTGGGCACGATGGACGGTGCCAATATCGAAATTCATCAGAACGTGGGCGACGAAAACATCTTCCTGTTCGGCCTTCTTGCAAACGAGGTTGAGGAGCTTTGCAGCAGGGGATACAACCCCACCCATTATTATATGAACGATTCCCGCATCAAACGCATAATCGACAATCTCAGAAGCGGCATAAACGGCGTAAGATTCAACGAGCTTGCCGACAGCCTTACCATCGGCAGAGGTTCGGCGGCCGATCCTTATATGGTTCTTGCCGATTTCGACAGCTACGTCAAGGCGCAGAACAACGTAGACCTGACTTACAAAGATGCCGAAAAATTCAACAGAATGTCGCTCATGAACATCGCAAATTCGGGATTCTTCTCGGCGGACAGATCGGTTAAGGAATACGCCGACAGAATCTGGAATCTCGTTCCTCTCGACAAAATGAAATAAAGGATAAAAATGGTATTTAATTCACGCAACGAAAAGTTCAAAACGCCTTACGGCGCGGTCGCTACGGAACAGGAATTCACTATCAACTTTCCTTTGCCCGGATGGGTTAAGGTAAACGAGGTACTCCTTGTACTCCGCAAAAAAGAGCAGAACTTCTATACTATGAGCTTCTCCGGCAGCGAGGGCGGCTATAACGTATACTCAGTTACCATGTCGCTTAAAAAGGAGGGCATATATTATTACTCGTTCCGCGTATTTAACGAGTTCGGTATGTTCAATTACGGGCGTGACAGGTTTATGAACGCCGTCTGCGGCGAAAATCTGCCCGAATGGCAGCTCACCGTGTACAATAAAAACTATAAAACGCCCGACGAGTTCAAAGGCGGAATTATCTACCATATCTTTGCGGACAGGTTCAACAGGGCCGAGGGCGTCAACGTAACCCGTACATACCGCATGCACGAGGACTGGTACGAAAATCCCGTAGCAATCGAAAACGACGGCAGTTACCGCGCCGACGACTTTTTCGGCGGCAATTTAAAGGGCATAACCCAAAAACTCGACTATCTCAAAGAGCTGGGCGTTACCCTTATTTATCTGTCGCCGATTTTCCGTTCGTCCAGCAACCACCGTTACGACACGGGCGACTATATGCAGATAGACGAACTTCTCGGTACGGAAGAGGACTTTGACGAGCTTATCTCGGAGGCCGGCAAACGCGGTATGGGAATTATGCTCGACGGCGTGTTCAATCATACCGGCGCGGACAGCATATATTTCAATAAATTCGGTAATTATGACAGTCTGGGCGCCTACCAGTCCAAAAAGTCGCCTTACTATAAATGGTATACGTTTCAGCATTATCCCGATACGTATACCTGCTGGTGGGGCGTGACCGTTACGCCTACCGTAGCGCACAATAATCGCAGCTACCGCAACTTTATCATGGGCGACGGCGGCGTAATCGAAAAGTGGACAAAAAAAGGTATCAAAGGCTGGCGCCTCGACGTTGTGGACGAACTGCCCATAGAATTCGTCGACGGCCTCAGAAAAAAAATAAAGGAGCTCAATCCCTCCGCGCTTATTATGGGCGAGGTTTGGGAAGACGCCTCCAACAAAGTAAGTTACGACCTTTTAAGACCCTATCTGCTGGGAAGTCAGCTTGACGGAGTCATGAATTATCCTTTCCGCACGGCCATACTCGATTACGTTATGTGGGGCGATATAAACGAGTTCAAACTCCGTATATGGGAAATTACCGAAAACTATCCGCGTCAGACCATCGACTGTCTGATGAACGTGATAGACACTCACGATACCGTCAGGGCTATAAACAGGCTTTCCACCAAAGACATCACGGGTACGACAAAAGCGCGGCGCATGGAAATCATGCTCAGCCCTATCGAATACAATTTCGCAAAGCAAAGGCTTTGTCTTGCGGTAATGCTGCAATTTACCTTGCCCGGCATACCTTCGATATACTACGGCGACGAGGCCGGCGTACAGGGCTATGAAGATCCTATTAACCGCCGTACCTATCCGTGGGGCAGAGAGGACGTCAAACTGCTTGAATACTATAAAAAAATTGCCGCAATACGTACGGCAAACAGAGATATGTTTACGGGCGAGTTCAGAATACTCGACAATTACGATATTCTTGCATATACCTGGACCAAGGGCGACAGAAAACTTCTTATAGTAAGCAACAACAGTCCGGGGTACGTCAATATGGAAATTCCCGCCGACGGCGTGAATCTTCTGGACGGCAAACAGATTTACAAGGGCGACTATGCATTTGCGCCGTACGAGTTTTCGATAATCTCGATAAGCTGATTTATTGTATTTTTTTGCAAACGCGGCTGCGGGAAGCATCATAATCGGCGTCTTGCGGCCGGGGAATTTTGAAAAATCCCCGACGGAAATATTTTTTGCAGGCGACCCGAATTTCAGTTCGTCTCGATTAGCAGGCAAAAGGCCGTTTTGAAACGGCCTTTTAATTTTACTCCGTCCTTATTTCCGACGGACGGCGCAATGTACGCTTGCCTTGCCAATGCTTATTGATTATCATTTTTTGCGAGTTGCTTTTCGCTGACGACTTTTCCGAAAGGCGCCGCTTGTGCGCATATTCCCGCCTGCCGCGCGCGTGCGGTTAATATTCGGATTTATTATATAATACTTCCGTATATTAAAAATACGGCTTATCCGTGACGGTAACTGACGGCAGTTTGTGCGTGTTATACCTAATCGATAAAATATGCCACTTTCACGCGATTTAAATAGAGTTCAATAGATTATGTAAACCGTTTTTAAAAGCTAACCGTTTTCTTTTCCCGACAAACACTTTTAAACTTCCATAAATCTTTCCATCTATTATTGCCATAACCCCCGCGCCGCGCCCGCACCGCACACCGCGCCCGCACCGCACACCGCGCCGCGCTCCGCACACCGCGCCGCACCGCGCTCCGCACACTGCGCCGCACCGCGCCGCACCCGCGTGCCAAACATACCGGCGTGCTTCGCTTTTATAGAAGTAAAACCTCATTGTTTTTTTGCTGCAAAAACCAAATTAAAAACAGTTGACAAAAATATTTTTTGTGGTATAATTTAATTGTTATTAGGAATTATTCCTATTAATAGCACTCAAAGTAGATGAGTGCTAACGCCGAAACCGGCAAATTCACTCATAGAGGGGTGTGATTCCGGCAAGGCCCGCAGGCGTTTCCGCCTGCGGCGAATTAAAAATCAAAGCGCCGCCGCGCGCATAAAGGAAATAGAATGAGGGCAACAAGGCAAAGGGCCGAGATACTCGAAGTTTTAAAAAATACAAAGTGCCATCCTACGGCCGAATGGATTTATAACGAGGTTAAAAAGGAGATACCCGACGTTTCGGTTTCCACCGTGTACCGCAATCTAGATATATTGGAAAAAAGCGGCGAAATCATAAAAATCAGAGGCGTTTACGGTAAAGACAGGTACGACGGAGACACTACCGAGCACGCGCATTTAGTGTGTACCAACTGCCACGGAGTATCCGACGTCCCCATACCGTTCGAACTGGGCGAGGCGGTAAAAGAGTTTTGCCCGTCCACGGTGGAAGGCTTTGCGCTGACGTATTACGGGTTGTGCGCCGATTGCGCCCGAAAACTTATTAATAACAAAAACAATAGTTAAAATACACAATAGCATAAATAAAACATTTATTTGGAGGAATTTAAAATGAAAAAATTTGTTTGCACGATATGCGGATACGTTCACGAAGGCGATGCGGCACCCGAGAGATGCCCCCAGTGTAAAGCTCCCGCTTCCAAGTTTGTCGAGCAGGCCGAAGGCAGAAGCTGGGCCGCCGAACACGTTGTAGGCGTAGCCAAAGGCGTAGATCCCGAAATTATAGAAGGCCTCAGAATGAACTTTAACGGCGAATGCACCGAAGTAGGCATGTATCTCGCCATGGCCAGGGTTGCTCACCGCGAAGGTTATCCCGAAATAGGTCTGTATTGGGAAAAGGCCGCTTACGAAGAGGCCGAGCACGCCGCTAAATTTGCCGAACTGCTGGGCGAAGTCGTAACCGACAGCACCAAAAAGAATCTTGAAATGCGCGTAGAGGCCGAAAACGGAGCTACTCAGGGCAAATTCGACCTTGCAAAGCGTGCAAAAGAACTCAACCTCGACGCTATACACGATACCGTACACGAAATGGCAAGGGACGAGGCCCGTCACGGCAAGGCATTCGAAGGTCTTTTAAACCGCTATTTCAAGTAAAATAACGGCCGAATTTTTGCAAAACGTCAAGGTTTTGCCTGAACGTCCTTAAAACCTCACAATAAAAACGCCGCAATTCAGCGGCGTTTTTAATCTGCATTTAAAACCGCGGGTAAACGCGCAAAAGGCGTTTGCGGCAGAAAGGGCGGTCTATTTCAGAAAATCTTTCATAAGAAGAGGCGCAGAGTCGTAGCGGTTTCCGCTTGCTGCGGCCTTTTCCTCGTCGAAACCGTCGAAACTGCCGAGAACTTTGTCGCTCTGGTACATCAGATAGGGCACGGGGTCGGAAACGTGCGTCCGCACGGATACGGGAGTGGGATGGTCGGGCAGGAACAGAATTCTGAACGGTTCGCCCTTTTGTTTAAGGGCGTTATAAAGGGGAGTGAGCACTTTTTCGTCCAGAAGTTCTATAGCTTTTATTTTGCTTTGCAGATCGCCCTGATGCCCGCACTCGTCGGGAGCTTCGATATGGACGTAGCAGAAGTCGTTGCCGTCGAGCACTTTGAGCGCGGCGCTTACTTTGGCTGCGTAATCGGTGTCAATCGTACCCGTAGCGCCTTTGACGTCGGGAACTTCCATCATGGCGGCCTTGCCTATGCCCTTCAAGAGGTCGACGGCCGAAATCACGCCGCCAGTTTTGCCGAATTTAGATTTGAAGCTGTCAAGTGCCGGCCTGCGGCCTTCGCCCCACAGCCATATCGAGTTTGCCGTATTGAGGCCGCGATTTCTGCGGCTGACGTTTACCGGGTGATCCTTAAGAAGGGCGGCGCTTTTTTTATACATTTCGACAAAGGCATCGCCGTATACGCCTTTGGGCAGATAATCGGCTATCTTTTTGCCGGTGATGTCGTGAGGCGGAGTAAGCGAGGTCCCCGCAACGCCGTGTCTGATTATAAGGCAATGGCGGTAACTGAAGCCCGTGTAAAAGGTCATCGTATCGCTGTTGAAAGCCGATTTTACAGCTTCCATAAGCTCGGCGGCTTCCTCGGGAGTGATTTCACCCGCGCTGTAATCTATCATGGTTTTGTCGGCGTAGTTGTCCTCGTCGGACAGCGTGAGAAGATTGCAGCGTAAAGCAAGATCGTCGTCGTCCATTTTTATACCCAGACTGTACGCCTCCAGCGGAGAGCGGCCCGTATAATACTTTTGCGGTTCGTAACCCATTACGGAGAGGTTTGCCGTGTCGCTGCCGGGCTTGAATCCTTCGGGTACGGTTTTTACCAGACCTATTGTTCCGCGTTTTGCGAGAGCGTCGGCCATGGGTTTACGCGCAACCGACAGAGGCGTGCCTTTGATTTGTTCGATATAGTAATCGGCCATTCCGTCGCCGAGTATAACAAGATATTTCATAAAGACCTCGTGAGTTTTTTACATTATACCACGTTCTGAAAAATTATGCCACAGTTATCCGAGGCTGTTTTTTAAGTTTGGTAACGGGGACGAGCAGTTCGTTTTCGGGAAGCTTCAGAGTATTGAAGTATTCAACGTAGGCGAACATAAGGGTCAGGTTCATGACAAAGGGGACAGGAACGAAGTCGCCGGGATTTACGAGAGCGAGAAGTTCAAATCCGACAAAGGCTATAAGAAGTGCGTAATTGATTGCGTTGCGTCCGGTAAGCAGGACTTTGAGCCTTACGAAAAACTGGTAAGTATATGCTATTATTCCCACCGTGCCCATACTGCCTATAATCTGGAAAGGAGTGGAATGATACCAGTACATCGCGCCTTCCTGCGGGTGATAGAAATCGCCGTAAAAACCTATGCCCGTTCCGAATACGGGGAATTTTTTAAAGTTGGCTATGGCAAGTTTGAACATGTTTACCCGGGCTTCGTTCGGGCTTATTTTAAGAGCCTCCGCAAGGGCGTCGAATTCCCTGATTACCGCGCAGACGGCAGCTATAAAGCAGAAGGCCGAAACGGCGGTCAGAATGAGAGAAACCTTTTTGCTTTTGCAGAATACTATCGAGAAAATCGCGCTTACGGCCACTATAAAGGTGGAATACAGCATGCCGCCGCGGCTGAGCGTAAAGAAAGTGGCCAGATAAAACAATACGCCTGTTATAAAATACAGTACCTTGCGCTCGTATTTCACGACGTAATAGAACGGTACGGGCAGCGCAAAAGCCATAAAAGCGGAAAGATTGTTGCTCCATTGTATGGAATAACTTTCTCCCGTCAGTACTGCGGGAATCGCGGCGCTTGCGGTCATTATTACTCCCGTTACGCCTATAAAGAACAGGCTGTCGGTGAATATGCGCATGACGTCGATGCCCTCGTCCGCACCGATACAGCTGCGACCTAGAATATAGATGGCCACCATACCCACGCTGAGCCCTAAAACGTAAAACAGCGCGGTGGGCTTGAAATATGCCTCGGCCGATATACTGAAAAGCCCGCCGAAGATAAGAGCTACGCTTACCGCGATATGCGCCCACAGCAGTTTGCCGCTTCTGAAACTCTTTTTGTACATTACGAAGTGCGCGATAAAGCATATAACCAACACGCACAGCAGGGGAATGACGTGGAAAAAGTCGTGCGGTTTTGCGCCGTACAGTTTGAGCAGAGTCATCCACATTACGTTAAAATGCAGAAAGGTGGGCGTAAATTCCTTATAAATCAGAAAACATATTCCGATCAGCGTAAGAAATATCCAAAGAGATACGTGTGCCAGGTTGAATATAAAAAGTACGCCCGCAAGCACGGAAATAAACAACATATACGGGCGGCTTACCATTAGTTTACGCAACCCTTCGCGCACGGCGAGAAGGTTGGATTTTATCTGTTCTTTGTCCATATTGATTTAGATTATATCATACATAAATATTTTGTCAACCGCTTGAAAGCCCCGATACTATTTTGCTCTATCGGGTTGAAAAAAAAGCGGCGATGGGATATAATACTAATAATAGATTCGACGAGGTGCTTAATGAAACAGACTATATCCGGATATAAAATGCTCCCCGTAGGGAAAATAAGGCCCGAGGGCTGGCTCAGAAAACAGCTGGAATTACAGGCCGCGGGCATTACGGGGCAACTGGACAAAGTATGGACGGAAGTTTCGGACAAGTCGGCATGGCTGGGCGGCAAGGGTGAAGCGTGGGAACTGGGCCCGTATTATATGGACGGCCTCGTCCATCTTGCCTATATTCTCGACGACGCCGCGCTTATAGCCAAAAGCGAAAAATGGATTTCGGCCGTTCTGGCGTCCGAAAGAGATGACGGAGATTTCGGGCCGACGCGTACGCGCGACTGGTGGCCGAAAGCTCCCGCGACAAAAGCACTGGTAGGTTATTACGAGGCGACCGAGGACCCGCGTATACCCGTGTTTTTAAGGAAGTTTTTTAAGTTTATGTACAATACCATAGACGAAAATCCGCCTAAACTGTGGGCGGCGGCCAGAATGTACGAGTTTCTGTTTCCCATAAAGTTTCTTAAAAATCTGACCGGCGATTTCTTTTTGGACGAACTGGTAGAAAAAATCAAGTTTTACGCCATGGATTGGTTTAAATTTTTCGACAACCTTAAATTCCGCCGTCCGGCCAAGACTTATCTCAACAGGACGCTTTTGAGGATAGGCGTAGGGCTTATGGCTAAAAGAGACTATAAAAACAAACACGGGGTTAAACCTCTCAAAACCCAGCCTGCCGGCAAGATACTAAGATTCAACCGCAGAAGAATTGTCAAAAAACATATGTATTCGCACGGAGTGAACGTGGCCATGGCTTTAAAATATCCCGTGCTGATGGCAGAGTATTTTGACGATAACACACTTTTAAACTATACAAAAAAGGGTTTAAACTCGCTGCTTAAATATCACGGCACCGCTTTGGGCATATTCACGTGCGACGAACACCTGGACGGAACGAGTCCTTCCAAAGGTATCGAACTTTGCGCTGTGGCCGAATATATGCTGTCGCTCGAAACGGCCATGCGCATTACGGGTGACGGCGGCTATGCCGACCTTCTCGAACTTTCGGCTTTTAACGCGTACCCTGCCATGATGACGCCCGATATGTGCTGTCATCAGTACGTACAGCAGGTGAATCAGATTTCGTCCACCGAAGACAAAAGGGATTTCTTCGACGTCGGCAGAGAGGGCAACGTGTTCGCGCTCAGTCCGAATTACAGTTGCTGCACGGCCAATTTGGGGCAGGCTATGCCCAAATTCACTCAGAATCTGTGTTATACCGCTTCGGACGACGAACTGGTTTTCATGACTTACGCGCCTTGCTCGGTCAGCGCAAAAATCGGAAATTCAGAAATTACCGTTAAGGAATCCACCTCCTATCCTTTCGACAACGTTATCGATTTCGATTTTGCTTTCAGGGGCAACGGGCCCGAAATAAAACTCGTTTTCCGCGTGCCCGAAAAAAGCGCGCTGACCGTTTTTCTTAACGGCAAGAAAATCGCGTCGGAATCCAAAGGTTTTATCCGTATTCAGCGTACGTTGAAACAGGGCGATAACGTCAGACTGGTCATCGATAACGAACCCGTTGCCGTTATCAACCCCGACAAAACGGTCAGCATAAGAAAAGGCCCCTTGCTTATGGCTTATAAACTTAAAGAAAAAGTTTCCGTTACGGGAGGCAAAGCCCCGTTTAATTCGTACAATATTCTGACTCAGACGCAGTGGCGCGTTATGCCCGAACTCGATTCCGGTAAACCGCAGATATTGGAAACCGTCACCAGAGAAATTCCCGAAAAGCCTTTCGATACCGCATTACCGCCTTTGGAAATACACGTCAAGGGAAGGCTGGTCACCAACTGGAACGAAGTCAAGTCGTCGGCCGACGTCCCGCCAGTCAAGCCCGTCGTGGGGGACGCGGTGGTAAGGCTCGTGCTGGTGCCTTACGGATGTACGAATATAAGAATGGCACAGTTTCCCGTCAAACATAAATAATTTAAGGAGGAAATTATGAAACTTTATACCGTTTGGGGCGAAAAGCTCGATAAGAACAATCCTCTTTCCGAATATCCGCGTCCGCAACTCGTACGGGACAGTTATTTCAATCTTAACGGACAATGGAATTACAGGATTTCGCAAACCGCGCAAGGAGAGGGATACGACGGAACCATTACCGTTCCTTTCAGCCCCGAATGCCTGCTTTCGGGCGTGGGACGCGTGCTTATGCCCGAAGAAACGCTGGTTTATAACAGGACTTTTAATCTGCCCGAGGGATTTATCAAAGACAAAACTTTTCTGCACTTCGGCGCAGTGGACTATATCTGTAAAGTTACCCTGAACGGCGTGGACGTGGGAGGACACCGCGGCGGTTATACGCCATTTTCGCTGGACGTTTCTTCGGCGGTCAGAGAGGGCGAAAACACTGTTACCGTTTCCGTTACCGACCCGTCGGACACGGGAGTTCAGAGCAGGGGAAAGCAGAAACTGAATGCCGGTACGGGAATATGGTATACCCCGCAGAGCGGAATCTGGCAGACCGTGTGGCTTGAGAGCGTAAACGCCGATTACGTACATAAAGTGCGTTTCACGCCCGATATAGACAACGGCAGGGTTTGTATCGAGATTTTTGCCGGTAATTATTCGGAAAAGGCTTTTACCGTTATAAAACTCAAAGATAAAACCGTGTTTGAGTCCGAAACGCCCGTAAACGAACCCTTCTTTGCCGATATACCCGACCAGCAGCTGTGGTCCCCTGAAAACCCCGTGCTGTACGACGTTTTCGTGACGATCGGAGAGGATACCGTTATGAGTTACTTCGGTATGCGCAAGTTTTCGCAGGGGCGAGACAAGGACGGTAATTTCAGGCTTATGCTCAATAACGAGCCCTATTTTTACAACGGTTTGCTCGATCAGGGATACTGGAGCGACGGTATGTATACCCCGCCTTCGGACGAGGCTATGATTTACGATATCGAGCTTGCCAAAAAACTGGGCTTCAACATGCTCAGAAAACATATCAAAATAGAGCCGCTGAGATGGTATTATCACTGCGACAGGCTGGGTATGATCTGCTGGCAGGACATGATTAACGGGGGCGGTCAGTATAAATTCTCGCGCATTGCCACTCTGCCTTTCCTGGGGTTAGGGTGCGACGACTCGCAATACGCGAAATTCGCGCGGGAGGATAAAGCGGGCAGGGACGAATATTATCGGGACCTTGCCGATATGATCGATACCCTTTACAATTCGGTATGTATTTCGCTATGGACGATTTTCAACGAGGCATGGGGTCAGTTTGACAGCAAAAAAGTTTACGAGTTCGTAAGAAGTCTGGATTGCACCCGCACCGTCGACCCCGCCAGCGGCTGGTACGATCAGAAAGGCATGGATATTAAAAGCGTGCATAAGTATTTCGTAAAATACCGCTATAAAAAAGACAGTTTCAGGCCGCTTGCGCTGTCCGAATTCGGCGGATACAGCATTCAGGTCAAGGACCACGTCTTTACCGATAAAATTTTCGGGTATAAGGTTTTCAGAGATAAGGACAAGTTCATGAAAGCCTTCGGAAAACTGTATCTCGGACAGATCGTACCCGCCATGAAAAAAGGTCTGGCCGCCTGCGTTTACACTCAGCTGTCGGACGTCGAATCCGAAATAAACGGGCTGGTTACATACGACAGAAAGGTGGTTAAAGTCGATCCCGTCAAGACGGCGGAAATCTGCAAACTGTTGAAACTGTGAATTTTTTGCCGTAAACGCCTTCGCTTACGGCTATTTTTGGTTTGACATTTTACACTTTTGTATGATAATATTATTTTATCGTATACGGATACGGAGGTTATTTATATGAGTTATCTCGACAGACACCTCAACAGCAACGAAAAATCTTTGGCCAAAGCAAATAAAACCGCTTGGATTTTTGCACGTGAGCTTTTCTTTGCTCTGATTACGGCCGCGGCTTATTTCCTGTTGCAAAGATTTTTACCCGATTATCCCGCCGTGGCTACCTACGTTACCATAGGCCTCGCCGCCGTTACCGTATTGCTGCTTATCCACCATATTTTCGAATTCGTATCCACTTCCATTATGCTGACCAACAAAAAACTCTGCAGTACGCAGGGCGTTATAAGCATTTCCACCATGGACGTTATGCTTAAAAATATCGACTGTCTGCAGGTTAAATTCAGTGTTCTGGGAAGGTTGCTGGGCTACGGCACCCTTATTGTGGTCACCGACAGCAAGGAATTCGTTTACAAGAAAATTTCCAAACCTCAGAAGTTTACCAAAAAAATAAACAGACAGATCGTCAGAGCTACGAAAATACGCAACCCACAACCTCAGATTATAGAGACGCAACCCAAGAAAATGACTATTACTTTCGGCGTTACTCCCTCGCAGCAGAAGCTTGCCGCACTCTATCTCGACAGACAGAAGAACGCGCCTAAGCCCGTTGCGGTTAAAGCAGCGCCCCGTAAACAGTCAACCGTATCCGCTTCTTCGGAAACGGCGGTACAGCAGTAATTTCCGCCCTCGGCAACGAGGGTGTTTTTTCGGTCGAAAAATGATTGTAAACAGAAAACAGCCCAACAGCAAAAAATGCATAATCTGCGGAGTGGACAATCCTTACGGACTGGCCGCTCCTTTTTACGAGCTTTCAGACGGCAGCGTGGTTACGCGTTTCCGGTACAGAGAGCTGCATCAGAGTTACCCCGGGCGCGCCCACGGGGGCATGATTACGTGCATGCTCGACGAACTCGCGGGCAGAGCAATATGGGTTTCCGAGCCCGACGCGCTTGCGGTTACCACGACTATTTCGGTAAAATTCAGAAAGCCCGTGCCTTACGACGCGGAACTGTTCGGGAGAGGAATTATTGTTTCAAACTCCCGCAGAGGATTTCAGGCGATAGCCAGAATTTTCGACAGAGAAGGCCATGTGCTGGCCGAAGCCGACGTGACTTATCTGAAACTGCCTTCCGCCACGATTACGGACGCGGATATGCACGAAGAACTTGACGTAAATATTCCCGACGGCGTTCGGGAATGGCCGGACGAACTCGTGATCTGACAAATATTTAAAAAAACACGCCGACGGCGTGTTTTTTGTATGAAACCGTTTTTATCTGCGGCGTCGGCCGCCTTTTTTTGATTCGCGCCGCAAAAAGGTCAAAGCTCCGTAACGCTCGCGGTAGACGTCGTAATGAGTGGAGTATTCGTAAATTATCAAATCGGGATTGCTTCGACTGCGGTATACTTCGGGCTGCTCGGGTTTGTACGATTTGCCGCGCCAGGAATAGGCGCGCGCGGTAAAAAATTCCTTTATCTTGTGCGAGGGAGTGATTATTAAATTGCGTACGAATATCAGCAAAGTGCAAAGTATGCATACGCACAGGCCGAGTATATAAAGCATGGAATCGGTGCTTAAATCAAAAGGATTAAACCCCGCTATCCACCATAACAATCCGCCGTATAACAGGTAAAATACCGGCACGTAAAGCCCCGTAAACACAAGCAGGGAGGCCAGGGTTTTAAGTATGCCATTTACGAAAAATGCGGCCGCCTTGACCGCAAACCCGGATATTACCCCTATTGCCGAAAACAGACAGCCTTTCATTTTTCTTTGAGAGGATTAAGGTAGGGTACGATGTCTTTGGTTTCTATACCGCTTATCCCTACCAGATCCTGTATTATGAGTCCGTCGACGACTATCAGAAACAGCTCGGCCAGTATGTCTGCTTCGCGCGAGTCTTCCTCGGGTAAACGCTCGGCTATTCTTGCGCGGATATTGTTTTTCCACTCGGCGTATTTGCTGCGGAATACCTCGATAAGGTGCTTGTCGCTGGATACGGCTTTGTTGATGAGATATACGTGCAGTTTGCTGCGTTCGCTTCCTCTTGCACCGAAATCGATTATATATTTTGCCATTCTGTGATAGGACGTGTCCTTTTTGCTGTCCGTAATCCACTCGTCGAAGCGCTCGTACAAATCGTTGAGATAGCGGTAGGTGATTTCCATGAATATCAGGTCTTTGCTGTTGTAATAGTAAAACAGCGTGCCCTTGGTTATTCCCGCGGCTTCCGCTATGTCGGACAGGGAAATTTCCTCGGCGTTTCTGTGTCCTATCAGCTTCATCGTGCTGTCGATAATCAGCTGTTTTGTATTGGTTTTTAACGTTTTTGCCACGTGCGTACCTCGCTTTACTAATTTATTTTAACATAAATATCACGCTATGACAAACCTTTTTTTCCGACGCGTTTTTATTTTGAGATTTGCCCTTGCTTTTGACTGCCCTGTATGTTATAATTCTTTTTAGAATTATCGGAGGATTTTATGATTATTCCCACACCGCATTCCGTCAAATACACCGGCGGCTGCCTGGACCTTTCGGGCGGGCTTTATACGTCTACGGGGATACCGTCGCTGTCCAAAGCCTTTCACAAATACTTTCCCGAACACGGCAGTAACGCGGTATGCGTGGAATTTTTACTTTATAACCCCTCAATCGGCGAAGAAGGTTACGTCATCGACGTCAATTCCGAAAAAATTACGGTTTCGGGCGATACCGAAAAAGGTCTGTTTTACGGATTGCAGTCCGTAGTGCAGATGTTCGACTACGCCGCGAAAAGGAATTTCATGCTGGATTGTTGCTCGGTAAAGGATTTTCCCGAATTCGGATACAGGGGATTTATGCTGGATTGCTCGCGCCATTTTTTCGATACGGACGTAATTAAAAAACTTCTGGACGCCTGCGCTCTTCTAAAAATAAACGTGTTTCATTGGCATCTTACCGACGACCAGGGGTGGCGGTTCGAGTCGGATAAATATCCTCTGCTTACCGAAAAAGGCTCGGAACGGGCCTGTACGAGAGGAGACGGCATACCCGTAAAAGGTTATTACACCAAGGCGCAGATGAAAGAAATAGTGGCTTATGCCGCGGATAATTTCATAGAGGTGATACCCGAATTCGATATGCCCGGGCATTCCGTTGCCGCAATAGCATGCTATCCCGAACTTTCCTGCACGGACGAACGGACCGAGGTCAAAACCCGCTTCGGCATAGACCCGCTTATCATGTGCGCGGGGAAAGAAAGCTCTTACGAGTTTGCGCGGGCCGTACTCGGCGAGGCTGCCGGGATTTTTACCTCGGATAAAGTACATATAGGCGGAGACGAAGCCCCTAAGGCCAGATGGAAAGACTGCCCCCGTTGCGCCGAAGTAATGAAAAAAATGAACCTCGAAAACTTCGAGCAGTTACAGGCCGTTTTTACAAATAAGATAATTGATATGCTTAAAGAGTTAGGTAAAACCGCGATTGTGTGGAATGACAGTATGCAATACGCAGATATAGACAAATCCGCGGTGATGCAGTACTGGCGCGCGAAAGAGGGCGAAAAGAAGATTGCCCAAATGATAAACGGCGGCAGGAAAACAATAGTTTCCAAATTTACGCCGTGCTATCTGGACTATCCTTACGGCATGCATCCGATGAAAGCTCTTTACTCGTTCAGCCCCGTTCTGAAAGGAGTAACCGATAGCGGCAAAGCCAACGTGCTGGGAATGGAAGTCCCGTTATGGACGGAATACGTGGCGGACGAAAAAAAACTGCATTTCATGGCTTTCCCCAGGCTTGTTGCGGCCGCCGACGTCGCCTGGGCGCACGGCCGAAACAGAAAATACCGCGCTTTTTTACGCAATCTTGAAAATCTGTACGACAGGCTCGGATCGCTCGGTATCGAACCCGCTCCGATGCACGAGGCTAAAAAAGGAAGGCTGACGGGCTGGCCCGACGTGATTAAGTTTTTCGCGAACGCTTACGACAAACAGTCCGCAGCGGAATTCGTGGCGGCGCAGAAGGAAAGCAAAACCAAATGATAACCGACTTGAAATAAGGAGGCTGCTTTATGATAAGTAAACGATACAAAAAGTACAAGAATTTCGGCAAGTGTCTTGAAATTTCCAACGGCACCGTAAAGGCGCTGGTTACCGTCGACGTCGGCCCGAGAATAATATTTTACGGATTCAAAGGCTTTAACTTCATGTTCGAGGACACGGAAAGACAGATTTTTCAGGAGGGCGAATTTTTCGACCGTAATTACAGGCCCGGCGAAAAATGGTTTATTTACGGCGGCCATCGGTTATGGAAAGCGCCCGAAGACTGGGCCAGCTATACTCCCGACAACTATCCCGTAAAAGTAGTCAGACTGGAAAACGGCGCCGAGTTTTATTCAAGAACCAACGAGGTTACGGGCCTTATAGCCGGGATGAAAGTACTGATGGACGAGGACGGTTCGCTTGAGATTACTCATTCCTTCAAAAACGTGGGAGAGGAGCCCGTCAGACTTTCGCTATGGGCCTTATCCGTTCTCAGGCCGGGAGGCACGGAGGTCATCCCCATGAATTGCGAGGATACGGGCTTTCTTCCCAATAAAAATCTGGTGATTTGGCCGTATAACGACCTTAAAGACAAGAGATTTTCTCTGCGGGAAAGGTTCTCCTTGCTTAAACAGAGTAAAAAAGCCGACAGACCTTTCAAAATCGGAATGAATAACCTTCACGGCTGGGCGGCTTATTTTGCAGGCGGAAACCTGTTTGTTAAAAAGTTCCCCGTGGAAGAAGGAATTTATCAGGATATGCACTGCAATTTCGAGACATACACGAGTAATCTGATGCTCGAAAGCGAAAGCCTTTCGGCAGAGAGAACGGTTTTGCCCGGAGAGCGCACGGAATATGTCGAAAACATGTACGTTTTCAAAGACGTTCAGACCGACCTGTCCGACGAAAGCGCCATTGCGGCTACTATGAAAAGTCTTAATTTGTTTTGATTGAATTATGTTGATAGATAAGAATTTTAAACCGATATATTTGTTTTTCAGACAGTTCGAGGCCGACGTCAGATCTGCCCAAAACCTTCCTTTTAACGTTGCGGTTGAAAGAAACTGCGGCTATACCTACGTTTACCGTTCGTTTGTGTTTGCAGACCAAAATATGGCGGAAACAAGCTTTAAGTATGCGGAAAGGCTTGTTAAAACCTTAATTTGGCTTGTAGGCGGATATAAAATCTATATTGACGCACCGTCGTGGCTGTTTGAAAGGCTCAAAGCCGAATTTTCCGAACACGGCAAAAGAGCTTTTGACGCCGCCACGATGAAACGGGTATACGAACACGAGTTCGAGATAGCCGGAGTCGACGGCGGACGTTTCCCTGCCGAGAAAAAACAGTTAATTGCTTGCCGCACCGACCTCACCGGCGCAAAAATAGGCTTTGACGCCGGAGGAAGCGACAGAAAAATCGCGGCCGTGCTGGACGGGAAGGTGCTTTTCAGCGCCGAAACCGTATGGCATCCCAAACTTAACGACGATCCCGATTATCATTACGCTCTTATAAAAAGCGATATGCTGAAAGCCGCGTCTTATCTTCCGCGCATCGATAAAATAGGCGTAAGTTCGGCGGGAATTTACGTCGATAACAAAATCATGCTTGCGTCGCTGTTTATTAAAGTGCCCGACGACTTGTTCGAGAATAAGGTCAAAAATATGTATATCGATATTGCGCGCGAACTCAACGCTCCCGTTACGGTTGCCAACGACGGCGACGTGGCCGCTCTGGCGGGTGCTATGGAGGCCGGTGAAGGAAATATTCTGGGTATTGCCATGGGCACGAGCGAAGCCGCGGGCTTTATCGACGCCGACAATAATCTTTGGGGATGGCTTAACGAGCTGGCTTTCGTACCCGTGGATTTGAACGAAAGCGCCGCCGTAGACGAATGGAGCGGAGATATAGGCACGGGGGTTAAATACCTGTCGCAGGACGCCGTTATCAAACTCGCGGAAGCGGTCGGCCTTACATTGGACGGCGACTCGCCCGCTCAAAAACTTAAATCGGCTCAGGAATTTGTTAGGGAAGGCAACCCGAAGGCCGTTGCCGTTTTTACCGATATCGGCGAGTATCTCGCTTACGCCCTTTTGTATTACCGTGTTTTTTACGGCTTTAAAAACGTGCTGCTTATGGGGCGCGTGGCCAGCGGCAGAGGCGGCGAAATCATTTTGGATACGGCAAAAGCCGTTCTGCGGCAGTTCGAGGACGGCAGAGATATCGTTTTGAGTCTTCCGGACGAGGCAAAAAGAAGAGTCGGTCAGGCTGTAGCGGCCGCCGCATTGTAATTATATATTTTAAATTTAAAGAGGTGTATGTTATGGTTTTCAAAAACAGTAAGGCTATTGTTTACAATCCTGCTTGCGCTAATCCCGCGCCCCCGAAGTTTATGGCGGTGTCGGCACATCACGACGATATCGAAATTATGGCTGCCGACGGTATAGGCAAAGGTTACGATAATCCCGAGGCAAGTTTTTACGCCGTTGTCACCACGGACGGCGGAGGCAGTGCAAGAAGCGGGCCTTACGCCGATTACACCGACGAACAGATGAAAGCCGTTCGGATCAAAGAGCAGCAACAGGCGGCCGAAATAGGCAGATATCACCGACTGGTCCTGCTCAATTATACCAGTGCGGACGTCAAGAATAAGGCAGATACCGATATAACGGACGATTACGTACAAATTCTGAAAGAAGTAAGGCCGGAAATAGTTTATACTCATAACATTTGCGACAAACACCCTACCCACGTAGGCGTGGTACTTAAAATGATCGAGGCTTGCAGAAGGCTTCCCGCAGAGCTGCGCCCTGCAAAGCTGTACGGCTGCGAAGTCTGGCGCGATTTGGATTGGCTTGACGACGGCGATAAAGTTTTGTTCGATCTGAGCGGCCAGGTAGAACTGACCGACAAACTTCTTACCGTATTCGACAGCCAGGTCGCAGGGGGAAAAAGATATGACCTTGCCACGGCAGGACGAAGACGCGCCAACGCCACTTACGCCCAAAGTCATGCCGTTGATACGGTTACGGCTATGGGATACGCCATGGATCTTACTCCCCTGATAAAAGATCCCGACGCGGATATTGCCGAGTTTGCCGCGGCGCATATCGATAAATTTAAAGCCGACGTAATGAAAAATCTGAAATAAGAAACCGCAAAAGCGCCGTTAGGCGCTTTTGTTTTATCCGCCTGCTGTCAAAATGTATGTAAACGCTGTCAAATGTAATAATTCAAAAACAAAAAAGTATATGCTAAAACAGTCTTCAAGACGTATTATATGACAGCTTTAAATCATGCAAAGAGGCCGAAACATTACGAGACGCACAAAGCAAGAGACGAGAGTGTGCTTCTTGCGGCTAACAGACGCATGAGGAGAGCAATTAAAACAACCGAGGTAAGTCGTTAATTTTGACACAACATTGCGGAGTGAAGATAGAAAATATCGATAACAAGAAAATTGTAATTTAGAAAAAATTTGAGAAAAATTTGCGGAAAAATTGCGAAATAACAACTGAAAAAAGGCAAGAAAAGCAAAATTTAGCCGAATTAAAGCAGATACGCAGTGAAAATAAAAGAATAACGGCAAAAGTCCGAAAAGCATAGCGACAGCGATAAAAATTCCTAATCAAGGTAAGTTATCGAAAAGCATATAAGGCAAAGGGACGGGGAATACGACACGGCAAGACGGGCTGTCTGAATCGAGCGGAAAAGCGAAGTCCGGGCGGCGGGGGCGCGGCGCCGGCATCGACGGATTATCAGTAACGACGGCGGGCAAAAGCAGTGCCGCCGTATATATATTCCGGGAAGTCGGCAAAAACGAATCGGAGGTTTTGTTTAAGGCGAGGAATGTATTGAACGGTTGTTTGCAGACTGCTGCGGCGCGGGCTTGATCGGAGTGCGTGCAGAGGGTGCGGGCGGGTTGAAACAGGCTTTTTAAAGAGGGAACGGGTTAAACGGTTTCTTTCGGTCTGTTGTCAATACGGCTTAAAACGTAACGTCTGTTCGGGGCGATACGGGTTAAAAATGCGTTACGCTAAAACTTTCGCGGCGATAAACGCGTCCTGAGGCAAGTTAGCTGTGCGCCGCAAGGCAGACGGCGCACACCGGAAAGCGGAATTGAAAGGCCGAGGCAAAAAATTCTTACACCGATATTAAAAATGCGGGAATTTTGATGATAAGACAGAGGGCGGACAGAGGGAGCTGCGCCTGCGCTTGCCGGCCGAAGTAATAATACGGTGCATGAGGGGCATAATAAAGATCTTTTTAGGCATAGAAAAGCACGTCCTTTTACCGTCGGACTATTTTGTAAATTATTGATTGTTTTTATTTGCGGTAGCCAATTTTTTCCTATAAACAGCTTGTCCGGACCTTTTTTTAGGTTTTTTTAACTTTTTTTATGCCGTTTTTATTGACGGCAAAGTGCCGCGTAGGTTAAAATTGAATAGAATTATAGTAATATGAGTGGGCGTCCACTCGTACGGGCGTATGCGTAAGAGCATCTGAGCCCGGTTAAGGAGGCTAAACTATGAAATCTAAAAGGGTTGACTTGAAAAAGTTGTTGCTGGTAGCGGTTATGGCCGTACTGGTACTCGTACTCTTTGCGGCGTGCGGCGATAAGGCAGGCACGGGCTCCGTAAGCGGCGGTACCAACAATGCCGGCGGCGACAGTTCGGGAGCGGGTTCCACCTCCGTCGTCATGCGAAACGGCGACGCGTTGGAAATGCTTTTCGACGCCATGATTGAGTCTAAAAACAGCGGGTATCTGGACGAAAAGTTTATGAATTTCGAGTTCAGCACCTTCTTCATTCTCGAAAGAGAAATGGTGTACAAGACTTATTACGTGGACTTCAAAGGCGCTCTCGACATTCAGAACGGTAAGGACAGTAAATTGTCCATCGTTATCAGAGAGGACGATAACGGCACCGATAAAGTCATTATGGGTATCTACGGCGAGGGCGGCAATATTTACATAGACACTCGCAACGTTTCCGATACCGGCGTGCAGGTGCTTAAGATAGACGACTTCGACCTCGAATGGTTCGTGGAAGTGCTTGACAGCCTGTTTACCGAACTCGACCTCGGCGGTTTTATGGAAGGGCTTAACCCCTCCGAACTTATAGGCGGACTGCTGGGCGATCTCGGTTCGATAGGCGGCATGATAGAAGGCCTTCTGGGTACTTCGCTGAGCGCTACGTTAGTTACTTTGGCCGGCGACGGTCAGGAAACAGTGGTTACCACCGACGCGTCGGGCGTTACCACTATGAGTATTCCGCTGAGCACGCTTAACGGCCTGTTGCCGATAGCTCTCGGTATGATTCCCACGCTGGCGGGCGACATAATGGGCGATATTTACGATATCGCCGAAATTGCTTTCGGCTGGGATCTTAATACCATTCTCGGATCTATAGGCAAGGACATAGGCGCGGGCCTCGTCATTAACGGCGAGCTCATCGACGGACGCTTTAACGGCATGGATTTCGAAGTCAGGATTTCCGACAACAGACCGGAAGGCTCCATGGGAGAAGATTCCGCTCCGTTCGATCCGCTGTCTCTGCGCCTCGGGGCAAACAACTTCTCGATAGGCAGTACGCCTTCGTTCGAAATTCCCGATTTCTCTAATATGTTGGTAGAAGATTTCAGCCTCACTACTATCAACGCCGACGTCGAAATAGAAATCAACGCGAAAGAACACACTTATACCCTTAACGGCCTCGATACCGCTATGGGTAATATCATTTCTTCCCTTTTGGATTTGGATAAATATACCGAGCTCGCAAACATGCCCATAGCCGTGGACGACACCGTTTTCAGACTGTGGGTTAAAATAAGAGCCGAAATAGACCTTAAAGACAACAGAAACACTCAGGGCCTTGTCGAAATTTACGGAGGAGAGAACAACTCGCTTCGCGCCGGGCTTTATTACAGCGGCGCCAACGAGGCCGTTTACGTGGATTTGTCGGGCATGGGCGGCGGACGTTACAAGATAGGTTCGTACGTCAAGACTACGGAACAGACGGTTACCACAAAGAACACGTCCGGTCAGTACATACTCATGCAGGACGGATATTTCGAGGTTTACGATCCGTCTAATTCCGCGCATGTCAAGAGGGGTAACGAATACCGTTACGATCTGACCAACGTTACGACTTCGTCCAACGAGTCCATTAACCTTAACAATATCATAAAGGATTCTCTGCTCGACCTTATTAAGGCAGAAGTTCCTTCGCTTATGAGGCTTATAGGAAGCCTTACCGGCGATAATTCGCCCATAATCAAGGGCGAGGGAGCGGCCTCGGCAGACGATATAGCGGCGGCCGCAGCCATTGCGGAAGCCGTAAACGAAGGTCGCATCGTTATTCCCAGATATTACGGCAGCGACGCGTTCGCTCAGGCTACCGTGGAAACCTCGGTCGACACCATGGCTCTTATTAAACAGATTCTGGCAAATATCGAGATTATCAGGGGCGAAGAAAGACTCGAATTCGACAAAATCATGCTCGATTTGTCCGGCTCCGTTCTGGATACCATTCTTTCCATGGTTCAGCCCGGACTGGTTCTGCCCGTCACCAGGGCCGACGTGGTTATCGATTCCGAGGACATGTTCGGCATAAACGGCATATTCATCGACCTGGCTCTCGGCACGGCGGAAGAACCCGATCTGTTTACGCTCAGCCTGCCCATTACTTTGAGCTACGGCACGCATATCGACGATTGGCAGATGCCCAACTTCAACGATTCGTCCAAACCTTTTATAGACATTTCGCTCAATACCGACGAAAACGGCAATATGGAAAGTTTTTCCACAATCGCGCTTTCGCTGTCGGGCGAAATCAAGCTGTCCGCTGCGCAGACCAACTGGGAGCTTACCCAGCTCGAAAGTCTGCTGTACGGACTGCTGCTTACTCTTAATATCGAAAACGACATAGAACTGCACTACGGCTTTACCGTTGACGTTAACCTCGATATTACCAAAATTTCGACGGATACCATTAACGCCATTTCCGCCAAAGTGCAGCTTATCAAGAATCCCGATATCAATTCCGAGGCGACCATTTCCATCTACTTTGTAGAAGGAAAACTGTACCTCGACGCGCAGAAAGCGGGCATTCCTCCCGTCATGATAGACGTTTCGAGTCTGATGAACGGCGTGGACTTTGCGGGGCTGCTGTTCTCCAAAGATCCCACGGCGGGCGGACAGGCGACGGCTACTGCCGATCCCGCGGACAATACGGGAGATACTACGGGAGATACTTCGGGCGGCGAGGGATCTTCCATAGACGCTCTTGCCCTTATCGGCGCGCTTATCAAAGGAGTGAATATCAACTCCGGCGGACTTGAAGTGCTGATTGCCACCAACTTTATACAGAAACTTATTGAAGTTATAGGAGCGGAGAGCCTGGACCAGAACCTGATTGACTTTATGGAAAGTTTCCAGATTACCGAAGGTTCGGGTATTGCCATTCAGTTCGAAGGTCTTAACCTCAGTCAGCTCTGGATTGCCGCGAATATAGGAGTTTCCTCGGGCGACGATTTTGCGCTCGACCTCGGACTCGGACTCGGACATATTCTGGTCGGCCTCGAACCCATTAACGTAACTCCCGTCAACGCGGGCGATTTTGCCGATATTATGAGCACGCTCAAATTCGGGCTCAACATGTCCGCTCAGGTAGATATATCGGCTTCCAAAAACGATATAGAGCTTGCCGAAATGCTGGGAGCACTGTTCGGCAGTATCGCGCTTAACCTTAATATAGAGGAAGATATTAATCCCGGTATAGAAGTTAATCTCAGCGCGAATCTGGACCTCGGCACCGTGCCCGAATACAACGAGACTCAGCTTAAACTGGAAATCTACGGAGTTTCCAGCGGTAAACTGCTTGCGGGTATTTATTATTCGGAAGGAATGCTCTACGCCGATATAGGACTGCTCGGCGTCGAGAAATTCTATATGCCGCTCGATATAATCACGCTTATTCAGGGCGCTATTGCCGATGCGGGCACCGATAATCCCGATTCCGCGGGCGCTTCCGTCGACATTGCTGCGGCTCTCGACGGACTCGACGTTCTGGTTATGCTGTCAAATCAGCATCTGCAGGTCGAAGTTGCGGGAGGAATTACGGCCGCTCTGCTGTCCATAGTTGTAGACGCCATAGAGGGCGACGGGACGTCTTCCTCGATTACGCCCGAAATGCTCGACCTCATCAACAGGCAGATAGCTTACCTTAAAGGCGAGGGCGAACCCGTTGACGGTTTCGACATTCCCGATATAGGACTTTCGGCGGAAATTACCTGGAAAGACGACAACAACTCACCGCTTCTTAATGCGCTCGGTCTTGACGTTAACCTTTACATACTCGACGACGCCGGCGCAAAAGCGGCGAATATCGCGATAGGCGTGCACGATATAGGCATTTCCTTCAAGTGCGTCGATCTGCTCGCGGGGATAGATCTCGGTCAGTTTACATACGCTCCTCTCATAACCATAGGCGATAACAACGAAATAGGCGTAAATCTCGAAAACGTATACTTCCAGACCATAGGTTATATCTATCTCGCGGCTTTCGAGACCGGCGCGGAGGATAACAGCGTACGCCTGGGCGATTATCTCACTCAGTTCTTTGAAACCGACGGCGACGGCAATATCGTTAACAACGAAAACGCCGATATTTTCAATGCAATAGTCGATTTGTGCCTGAGATTCAGAGTTTACAACAGTATCGACGCTTATGCCGGATTCAGGATTGCCGCAAACCTCAATCTCGATCCCTTGATTAACAAGGGCGAGAACGACGCGGTAGACGTCGCGGCCATACTTTCCGGGTCCGAACTCGCCCTTGAAATCTTCAACGGTAAGTATTCGGAAGAAAACGATCCGCTTATCAGCCTGTATTTGCAGAACGGTATTGCTTATCTGCGTCTTGCCGGCGACGCCGCTAACGACGTAAGACTAAAAGTCAATCTGTTCAATACGGGTCTTCTCGACCTTATTTCGGGGGCTTCGGCCGCTGCCGACGGGGAGGGTACTCAAGGCGGAACAACTACCGAACCCGCGGAAGAACCCATGGATATTCAGTCGATTATGAAGATTATCGACGGCGTTCTCAGCAGTATCTCGGTTAACAGAACGGAAATATCCGTAAACCTTGCCGCAAACCTTCTCGGCACGGTAATCGATCTTATACTCGAAAAAGAGGGCACCGTTCTGCCCGAACTCAACGAGGAGAACAGCAAACTCTGGTTTGCACTCGACGATAACGGCAATATCGCGCTTAACCTTATGCTGGGTATCGACCCCATAGCGATAGGACTGTCTCTCGGCAATCTCTCGATAGGCTTCTCCGAAGGCACCGTTGTGCCCGTAAGCGAGGAAATGCGTTTTGAAAGCGACTACAAGTCTCTTGCGGACCTGTCGCAGCTTTCGCTTTCGGCTCAGGCCGGTATAAACGTTAACTTCTATCAGAGCGAACTGCCCGTGGGCGATATAATCAGTTCGTTCGTTTCCGACCTGGCGTTTGCGCTCGACCTCGATATCGAGGAGGACGTCGAACTCGCTCTGTATGCGAATCTGTCGGCTAATCTCGATTTTGCAAGCGTGGACAATACTCAGATAGCGCTTGAAATTTATCTCGAAAGGGAAACGAGCGATATTATGGTTCTCGGCGCCTATATCGACGGCGCGGATATTTACCTCAATTTCCCCGCACTGAATATTTCCGCGGTCAAGATTACCAATATTTCGGCTCTTGAAGAGGTTATGTCGGATATTTATAACTCCATTTCCGGCCTGCTCGGTCAGATCGAGGGAGGCGGCGCCGCCATGGCTACCGCCGACGGCGACGTGCAGGACGCCATGGACGCTATATTTATATTGTCCGATAACTATATTAAAATACAAATTACTAACCAACTTATTGTAGGCGTGCTTCGCATGCTGCCTACTTTCGGCGTTTCCATGGAAAGCTCGCTTGTGGATTCGCTGGTAGGTTTGATTGAAATGCTCGGCCTCGAAGTCAACCTCGGTTACGATACCGACGATTTCGTACTCGACGTGGCCATAGAAACCGCATACCTCGGCCTCGGCATCTGGCTGGGCAATCCGGTTATCTCGGTAGAGAGGTTCGACGATCTGCTCGCGCCCGTTGAGGCAAACCCCGGCATTTATACCGAATTCTCGACCGAAGGTAACGTGTACGTCGAACTCGAATTCGCCATAAGGTACGCTCTCGCTCAGGGAGAAACCGATCTGTCGCCTTTGCTCGACAGTATTCTGAGCACGGTTAATATCGAAGGATTCGATCTTAAAGGCTTACTTAACGGCCTGCTTATCAGACTTGCCACTACCAGCGACGCGAAAGGACAGCTCGGCGTCAAGGTTATGGCGAACGCCAACGTCATGAACATGATTAACAACGCCGACAGCGGCGACATTGCTTCGCTGATACTCGATAATATCGAAGCGGGTATAGAAATTTCGGTAGGCTCCAAAAAGGCTTACGTGATGCTGACTCAGTTCGATCCTGCCGGCGGCGACAATACCAGCGCTTATCTCTTCTTTAAACTCGACGAGATAGGCGCACCCAACTTCAAACTCAATCTTACCGAACTTATCGGTTCGGCAGGTAACCTCGATGCGGGCGACGGAGCTTCTTCTACCGAAGCCGCGGCGGCGGGCGACACTGTTTCCGACCCCGAAACCGAAGATACCACCTTGCAGATGATTAGCAAACTGCTTAATCTCGAAGGCAACGGTATCGCACTGGGCGGAAGAGGTCTCGAAATTACCCTTGCGCGCGAAATCATCGCCGTTCTGCTCAGCCAGTTCATCGACGGCTTCGTCGTATACGATGAAAACGGCGAACTCACGGACGCTGCGCTTGCTTTGACCTTTGTAGACGAAACTAAGGACGACAGCGCGTTCAAAACCGTTGAAACCGCAGAGGATTCCGAAATAGCCGACAACCGTCCTTACGTCAAAATCGACGGCACTTACGTGCTTTTCGAATCCGATAACCCCGCTCACGCAGGTCTGCAGCAGTACTATAAGGTAAGAAGCACCGGCATTACCTTCAAAACCGACGATCCCAGAAACGGCGGTAAGGCTTCCTTCAATATCGACCTTGCGCTTAACCTCGGCCTCGATATCGGTATAAGTATTTACGGTTATGCCGTAGGTTTCGGCAGCGATAACCTGTATATCCCGCTCGGAGACAAGAACAGTTATGCCGACATCAACAATATAATGCAGGATAAACTGTACGTTTCCATAGACGGATACTTCGATTTGTCCGCCGTAAGAGACGAGGATTACAATCTTTCGCCTTTAATAGGCGGTCTGCTGGGCGATAACGAGATGGTTTCCGGCCTGGCAGATTTGCTGACCGTGCTCTCGCTTAAAGAGTTCCAGAACCTCGTTCAGTTCCGCATTTCGGCTTCCCTCACGCTGGGCGACCTCATAGGCGGCGAAACCGATCTCAGCAGAATGGAAGCTTCCATAGTTATTTTCAGGACGCTCGAAACGCTGGAAGAAGAAATATTAATAGGTTTATATTTAAGAGACAATAATCTTTATATAGATGCAAGAGGCTTCAAACAGGATCCCGATTATCCCGTTCTCAGGGTTGCCGACTTCACGGACGGCCTCATGAACATTATCGGTTCTCTCTCTACGGGCACCGATGAAGCAAGCACTCTTTCCACCGAAGACGACGGTGCGCAAGGTTCGGCCGACGGAGACGAACTCGGACTTGCTCTTGACATCGTTCTCGGCAGTGCGGGTCTCGGAGTAGTGGTTTACGAAGACCTCGTATACGCCCTTATAGCCATGCTGGCGCCTTCGCTCGACCTCGACCTCAGCGTATTCGGCGACATCAATCTTTCGGTTATGCTTAACTTCAACGAAGCCGAATCTCTGCGCGATATAAGCCTCGACATAGGTTTGGGTATCGGAGCGCTTAACCTCGGCCTCGGTATAGGCAACGTGGTTATTGACATCAACTCCGAAAACGTTATAGTTCCCGACGAAGTCGTGGAAAACAGCAGAAACATCGTTGAAATGCCTCTGTCGCTCGGACTCGTGCTTCAGGTTGAACTGTCGGCCGATCAGGGTGTTCTCGACGTCGGAACCTTGCTTTCCGATTTCATACCCGGACTTAATCTCGAAGTAAACGTGCCCGACAACGGCGGTACCGCGATGCTTTTAGAGATAGCTATCGACGTTACCGTCAACCTCGGCGACTTCAATACTCTCGAGGCGGCGGTTACCGTTACCAACAAGAGCACGCACAATAACGACGTATTGCTTAAAGTAATTTACTCCGGCGGCGTGATTTACGTCGACGGCAGCGGCCTCGGTATATCCAAAGTCAGCATTACCGGCCTCGATCTCGGCGGCTTGCTCGAAGACAAACTGGGCGGCATGCTCGGCCACGAGACGGCAGACGGAGCGGCCATCGCTTCCGCCGAAGCTTTCGATCCTTCCGCGGCGGCCATTCTCGTATTGCTTGACGGCCATAAGATAGGTATCGAAATAGGTATGGACCTCATCAGGTGGGTACTGGATATCCCCGCAATAAAAGAACAGGTAGATATCAATAAGTATCTGCCCGACGGATTGGATATTTCGGCTTTCTTCGATATCAATTACTTAAACGACGACGGCTTGCTCGATCTGTCCATATTCCTTAAAGCGCAGATAGCAAATCTGCTGGGAATAGGTTTCGGCCTGTCCGATATTCTGATTGACTTCGAGCCCAAAACCCTCAACGATATTCAGGATACCTCGGAATACGTCGAGATAATGTCGCTTACTCTTACAGAGGACGCAGAAGGCAATATCGCAATCGAGCCCGAAATAAAACTCGAATACGTAGGTCTCGGACTCGAACTCAGCGTAGAATCGGTAATGTCGGGCGGCAACGGCGGCGCGGACGATCCCGACGGACAGGGCGGAGTACTGGATATGTCCACTTTGTTCTCGCCTCTCTTCCCGGCGGTCGAAAACCTTATGACGCAGATTAAACTGCCCGAAGACGTACTTAACCACATTATAGTGTCCATAGACGCTAACGTGAGATTGCTCGACCTTATCGACCTGCTCTCCGGCGACGAGGAAATAAGTATCGAAACCCTCGACTTCGGCGCGCTTCTCGAAATGGTGGAACTTTCCATTGAAATCTATAACGAAATAGAACAGGAAATACTCGTAGGACTTTACCTCAAGGGCGGTAACGTTTATATCTATCTCCAGGGTATAGGCTTGCAGAACATAGTAATAGAAAAATCCTTTATTATAAATATTATCGACGCCGTTATGCCCGCTTCGGGCGCGGCCGGCAGCTCTATGGCCGCTATGGCTTCGGACGGAACCGATGATACGTCGGCAATTCTCGGTACCGTAGCCACTATCGTCAATACTTTCATTACGGGCCTCGATATTACGGGACAGACGCTTGTTCTCGTTATAGAGAATTCCTACCTTGTAGATCTTATCCATCTTGTATTCCCCGATATGAACATGGGACAGATTCCCGAACTCGATATCGGTAAGAATTCCATTTCGATCAATATGCACAGAGGACACTTCGTCAAGTACGCCGAAGCGAGCGAATACGAACTCTTCTATGCAAAAGACATGACGGGTAAATACGTGTTCGTGAACGGCGCTCCCGCGGTTTACGACGAGAACGAGCCCGATCACAGGGGCCTTGCAAGATACAATCTGTACGTATTGCAGGGCGAGGAATATATCGAATACGATATTAACAACGCCGAACATCAGGGGCTTGATATTTATATCTTCCCGCAGAGAAACGGCCTCCTCGAAGTCGACCTCAGCTTCTACACGAGCACGTTGGGAATTTATCTGCCCGCGCCCGAGATATCGCTGACGGGTATCGAAATTGAATTGCCCGTCGGTACATGGGTAAGCGCGACCGACGTAAGAGGCGTTTCGCTCGAACTGCGCGGCACTATGGGTGTAGATACCGCAGACACTACGGGTAAAGAAGGCTTCACCGCCGGAAATATCCTGGGAGGCATTCTCGGAGATCTCGAAGCCCCCTTGCTGCTTGACGGATTCAGCGCAAGCGTTGAGTACGAAATCTGCGCGTATATCGGTTTCGATTATTCGCTGGCTCCCACTAAGTCGTTCAGTCTTACCGATCTCGACCTGTCCATAAGGCTCGGCAAGACCGCTTACGACGAGAGCGGCAATATCATAAGCCAGTCGCCTCAGATTACCATTGTTTACAGCAGCGCTACGCAGACGGCTTATCTTGACCTTGCTTTCTTCGGTCTGCCTAAACTGTCCCTCGGCGGTATCAGCCTTACCACGCTTCTCAACGACGTTCTGGGCGACGCAATGAAAGGCGACGCGGACGGCAGTGCGGTAACTACCGACGGCATAGAGGGCGAGGCTACCGAAAATATCTTCACCAAATATCCTTCCGTGATTGCGATAATGCAGCCCAATATGCTGGCTGCGGGTATTTCGGCTAAGTTTATCATAGCTCTTGTCGAAGTTATCGCGGGCGAAAAGGCGGACGATATAGTTAAGTATTTCCCCAACGTAGGCCTGGAAATAGACGCTACTTCTTATCCGCTTTCGCTGGGACTCATACTTCAATTGCAGAATGCAGACTGCCAGAAGGTGGTTGATCTGTTCCTGACTTTCAACGGATTCGATTACGACGAATTCGGTATGGCAAACGGTTCGGATATACGCTTCTATACTCAGGGCGAGTATAACGGGGAATATATTATCGTCGACCCCAACGAGTTTACCTCGGTAGGCAATATCAATATCGACGCGGATACCAGTATCGGCGAGGAAGTATTCGATTTCAACCTTGAAAAACTTGCTCTCGAACTGCAAATCAGCCTCGATTTCATAGCGCCTGAAGAAATAAAAGACTGGTCTGAATACTTTACTGCCATATTCGGTATGTCCGACGAGGAGTTCGATATGCTGATAGCCGTTCTCGAAAAGGACAGCAACAGCAGCATAACTCTGACTTTGCAGGCCAACGTCAATCTGGCCGGTCTTATCAACGGCTTCGATCTCAACGGTACGGAAATACTGCTTGCGCTCGACATCAAGTCGGATATTTCGTCTCAGGCCAATATGCGCTTCGCCATTACCGTGGCAGGTAAAGAAAACGGAGTTGCTTCCGTATACATCGACCTTTCGGGCTGGCGCAACAAAGGGCAGTATAAGTTAGACCTCAACATAGGTTCGCTCCTCAGCGGCGCCATCGGCGGAGCTTCGGCTCAGAATATCGCGGGGGCCACGGCAGAGCCCAATTACGGCTTGCTGCCCGAGAACATATTCAGCATCATTAACGGTATATTCGGCTATCTGCAATTCAGCGACAGCACGATTACCGTAGGATTTAACAATCAGATTATTTCGGCGATATTCGACTTGCTGCTCGCCAATAACCCCAACTTCGAACAGGGTATGGAAATGCCCACGGTAGAAGGCGGACTCAGCATAGATACCACCAACTGGACCGTTTCGCTTAACATGAAGTTCGACAGCAACATGGATATCAAGCTGGGCATCAAGAACATCAAAGTGGGCACTTCTCCCAGTGAGGCGGTACCCGGTTCGGGCAGCCTGCTTCCCGAAAACGCCGACAGCTTTACCGATATTATGGATATGAGACTGCTTGTGGAACTTATCGGCTCCATGAGCTACCAGGCTACGCAGTCCAGCGAAACCAACCCTGCCGTAGACCTCAGCGGTATTCTCTCGCTCATAACGAACGAAAGCGGACTCCCGCTTATTCAGAACCCGCAGCTTCAGATCCGTATCGGCGAAGATATAAGCATGGAACATGCCATCAATACCCGTCTGTACGTGGATACGGCCGACTTCATGAATTTGAAGGTTGCTATCGAAATATTCAAGAATAAGGCCGACGCTCAGGTTCCCGGAGCTACCCCGCAGATAGGCATTTACCTTGACGGCAGCGATATTTTCGTTGACCTCGGAGGCCTCGGCATACCCAAACTCCATATAGCAAACGTAAACCTCGGTAAGATTATCAACGACGCTATAGACAGCGTGGATATTCTCGCCGAACTCGGTATTGTGAGAGGAGGCGCGTCCGCAAGTTCGGATGCTACCGCAAGCGTGGACAGCTGGTGGGGCGAAACGGCTATCGAAAACGCCGCCAGCGCTTATCTCGCGCTCATCTTCGCGCCCGAGAAATTTGCCATAGGCGTTAACGTTGCGATGATCGACGCCATTGTTCAGATCGTAATGAGAAGCCGCGGCGAAGTCGTTGAGGAGGGAACTCAGCTTCTGCCCAACTTCGGCGAACTCGGCCTCGAAATAGATTCCACTTCCGGTAAGCCTCTGCCCGCAATGAGACTTAAACTGCTTAACGCGGCGGGCGGCACCAGCCTCGAAGGCGTATTCAAACTCGACGATATCGTGCTTAACGCAAGCGACTTCTCGGCGGGATATACCTACGGCAGCTGGGCCAATACCTCTACCGGACAGTACGGCTTTGTAGGAGATACTTCCAGAACAACCACGTATAACGGATTTATGGAGCACGTTTACTCGGCTATGGAAGCAGGAGAATACTCGACCGTATACGACCTCGAATCCGGCAAGATTCTGCTGGATAAGATTGCTATCGGCGCCGATCTGACTTTCTCGCTCAATACCAAAGAGGGCGTTAACGATATCAATTCCGGCAATTACAAGAGCAGTTTGCAGTATTATCTGTCTAAACTTATCAATTCCTTCCTCGGCGACGCTGACGACCCCGACTTCCTTAGCAAGTTTGCCGTTGTCGCCGGCGAGAATAAGGAAATGATTTATACCGTTTCTATAAGAATCGTAGTCAACGTCGGCTCTCTGATTACCGACTCCGGCTTTGATATTATGGGTATCCTCGACAGCGAAATGTCAATCGAGGCCTATATCGGCGGTCAGTACAATAAGAAGATTCTCGGACTGTATAAGCTCGAAAACGACTCCACGATTTACGCCGATCTGTCCGGCCTCGGACTGCCCAAGATTCAGCTGTTCGGCCTTGACGCCATTATGGGTATGCTGCCGGCCTTGGGCGCGGCTTCGGATAACGCTATGAGCACGGCGGTATTTGCCGCCGCCGATACGGACGCAGAGGTCGCCTTTGCCGAACTCGTACTGCAGGACGGCCTTATCGGTATTAACATCGAGCCCGAGTTTATCTATCAGATACTCGAATACGCGGGATATGAGGTCGGATCTTCTTCCGACGGCTACAAGACGATGGAATACGTTACCGAAGACAATAAGGTTATGCAGGTTCCTCTGCCCAACGCGCAGTCGGTAAGCATTACGCTTAATATTCTCGACAAGCTCGAGTCGCTTGACCTTACCGTGTTTGCCGACCAGCTCGGTACAACCCTGTCGTTCGGACTCAGCAATCTGCAACTTACTACGGATACCGACGGCTTTATCCCCGATTCCATGAAACCCGTTACCGACGAGTACGGCGCTTTGCAACTCGCGAGCGGCGGCGAACTCAGCCTTACCAATATTCTGTCTTCCGTACTCGAAGCGCACGACCTCAACCTCGGTATTACTTATGCTAAGAATAATACTACTTCACAGGGCAGTAACCGTAAGTCGCAGACCGTTATTACCATCAGAACCACCAAAAACGGCGACACCAGTCAGTCCGGCGGTATAAATCACGGTAACAACAAGCTGAACGCGGCGCTTAATATCAATACGCCCGCGAATACGAATAACAAGATCGATATTTACCTGTATAACAACAAGATAAGCGGCGATATTTCGGGCGCGTTCACTAAGGGTATTGTCGGCGGCGTGCTGAACCTCAATACCTTTAAAGATATGGAATTTGCCGACCTCAACATAATCGAGCTTATCGGCAATCTGGGCAGCGCTTCGGCAAGCGCTAACGTCGCTACCTCTTCCGCCGACGGCACCGAAGGCGATACCTCGGGCGGACTTCTGGGCGATATGACCATCAACGACATACTCAAAGGTATTAAAGTCAACTGGTGGTACGGTAACGTTCATAACAACCTCACGCCCAACGAAAGGTATTCGACCATACGTATCGAGCTCGGTACTCAGCTTATCAACACTCTGATGATTCTGGTAAATAACCTTATTTACGGGTTTGCCACCGACCAGACAGATGAGCAGAAAGCCGCGTTCGACGCCCTTAGTTACGAGGAAAAACTTGCGGTTGTAAGAGGTTACGTGAACAATCTTGACGAATTGCTGTATAACTTTGTCGTAGACATGCTCTCAGACCTTGCGGGTATCAACATCGGTACGGTTTTGGGTATAGTTCCTCAGACCCGGCAGGAAATCAAAAACCTTATCGAAAGCCTGCTGCCGTTGCCTATACTCAACGACGGGCAGAAGGCCTATATAGATATTACCCTCGATAAGGGCACGATAGGCTCCGGCGACATGGCGCTCGTACACGAAATAGGCATTTACCTCGGCTGTGAAAAGGGTACAGCTTACGGCAGTCTGCCCTCGAACTCTGCGTTTATAGTTATCAACAACAACGGCATCAACATCAAGAACGCAGTAAGCGCACAGTGGGCTAATTCGAACGAGGCAGCTACTCTTATGAATAATACCTACTCGGTAACCAACCCCTTCGACCCGTGGGAACTTTCGGCAAGCGCGCTTACCGACGCTTCCAGACTCCCGCAGAGAGCTTACCTCTTCTTCGGCGACGGCACGAATAACATGAATACTCAGGCCAGCGGCGGAAATACCACTGAATTTACCGGCCTTTCCGGTAGCGCGGTTGTTTGGGATTCGTCTTCCGTTAACCTCGTGCCCGGCACAACAAGTACCATGTACGGCTATGCGGGTAATCAGAGACTGGGCAGCATTACCGTTCAGGTTTCCAATACCTACGGTATGAAGTCGCTGTACGGCTATCTCGATGCCGATAACAACTTTATCAGGAGTACTTCGCTGGTTATCGACGCGACGGGAACAACGCCTAACAGCCTTGCTTCCATGCCTAAGACCATTGTAATTGTTCTTAACAACGGTTACTATCAGGTTCTTACCATGCAGGAGAGCATCCTCGACAATACCGAGCAGACCAAACCCGTTATCCCGGGTATCACCGATAAGGCAACCACGCTTTACGGTAACTTCGGTCTGTTGTCGGATATTCCCGACAGCCTCGACGACGAGAGCGGAAACTACGAAATCGAATTCTGGTATCAGTATCTCCGCTCGGGTACTATCCAAAGCAAGTTCAACCTTACTCTGGTAAACCGTAAGGTAAGCGAAATAGTATTGCCGGTTTCGGCTAAACTTGCCGACGGCAGCGTGGTTACGGATAAATACAACTTTGTGGGCGATTCGTCTACGTTCGACGTATTTAACCTTAAACCTTATAACTACGACATAGGCGCAAGCCTTGCCGAACTTACCACCGTAGACGTTGTGTTTGCGGACGGTTCTACCGGCAGAATTAGCGCCGATTGGAGTGCGGCGGTCGCAAAACTCAACCGTTACTACAACAAAGACGCGGCCTATAAGGGAGTTGACGTTACTCTTGACGTGTCTGTCGGCGGCGCCGAAGGTATAGCCCAGACCGTTCCTCTGCGCGTTTACGTAGAGTCCAAAGTCGTAAAGGGCCTTACCAAGACGGACGGCGCGTCCAGAACATTTAACTATAATCCTTACGAAGAATACAATATCCAGAGTATTCTCAAAGGAAGCAACGTTTACTTCGATATAGAAGTCGGAGGCGCCGATGCGGTATCCACGGCTATTTCCAACCTCCACGTAAATCTGCCCGAACTGTCGGCGGAAGATAAGTCGTTTGACGGTAAAGGTTCATTCATCATAACCTTCCTTATCGGCGGCGTGGAAGTTACCGATTCCGAAGGAAACGTTACCGTTGTCGGAGCGCAGGAGGCCAAAGCAAGGGTTTACGTAAACGCTAAGATTCTGTCTTCCGCAACCGTTCAGGTAGACGATATTGCAAATGCTCTTAACCTGATAGGAAATAACAATAACGGCACCTCGGGATTTGACGTTCTGCCTTATATTTCAAATACGGTTAACGCCAAATTCGCCGACGGTACGTCGACATTGCTTAAGGTTAAATCCGCAAATATGGCAAGCGAGGTTAAGGTTACTAACGCCGGCGGCGTATTTACCGCAGATATAGTTGTGGGAAGTCTCTACGATCAGGACAACGTCAACGATCAGAGCATAAGGGCTAACCTGATTGTTCCCAGAATCAATATTATGGAAGTCAGAGCCGTTCAGAGCGGATTTACGTCCGATTCTCCCGTTTACGTAACTTACAACAAGGGCGGACAGACGGTTACTACCATAGAATATACGGATTTCTGGGCAAGTGTAGGCAACGTCTCCGCACTCGTTAACGGCGTGGCTTCTGCCGCGATAGGCGAGGTGGCCGGCTCGGTTAAAATCGGTTCCGAGCAGTTTGACGTAGTCGTTACCGATACAAAACCCGAACTCGGAAGTTCGTATACGAGAGGTGCGTTAGGCAGTGCGCTCACGGTTTCGGCCATGAGCGCGGCCGATGACCTCGCTGTGGCTTCTGCAGACGGATTTCTGGACGGTTTCGTGGAAATTACCGACGTTGAATGGCGCAGCATCACTTTCGACCCCATGACCGATAAGCAGGTGTATTACCCCGAGCAGATTGAGGTTACGCTCTCCGACGGTTCTACCAAAATAGTAGGAGCGGAGTTCTATTCCTTTACCGAGGGAGCCAAGAACGGGCTTGAAATACTCAGATATAGGACCCTTAATTTGCAGGACGGCTACGGTAACCTTATCGAAAACAGAATGTACGAGGCCGCTTATTACGCTACCGCTCAAGTCAGACTGTATGAAGGCGTGGACGAAAAGTTCGTTACGGTACCCGTTACCGTACCCGGCAGAGTGGTTGTGGGCGATACGGTAAGCACTCAGGTTACCATTGTCAATCCATATTCTTATACATACGATCCCGCTTCCGCATTTTTCAGTCTGCAAAAGACGGCTACCGTTACTTTTGACGGCGGCGATTACCGTAACTTTACTTTGCACTGGAATCAGAGCGATATAGCGATACCCGTTATCGCGGAGAACGGCGCTACTTTCTCCGCCAGGGTTACTTACGGCGAAGGATTGCAGACCTTTACTCAGGCAGTCAGCATTGTGGTAAGGCCTTATATTCTCACTCCCGAAAAACTTTCGGCAGTGCAGGACGCGCTTGACGCCAAAACTTTCTATGCTTACGACCTCAGCGGTACGGGTGATAACAATCCGTACAACATAGCAAATTATCCCTCGGAAGTTACTTTTGCCATAGGTCTTACGGGCAGCGAAACGCTCAGCCTCAGATGGGATTTGTCCGCTTTGAAATTCAATTACGAGGGCGGCGTCCGCGATATTACGGTCTTGGCGGGCAACGATATGTACGGTTATCAGGACGTCGTGCTTAAAATCGACATCAAACCGTGTATAATCGAAAGCATAAACATAGCGGAAATGCTTCCCGCTCAGTTTGTCAATTACGCGACAGGGCTGGATATTCTTACAGTCGGAAGAAAAACGCCGGCCGAGGTAAGCGCTTCGGCGGCAACCGCAAACGTCAAATTCCGTGGCATTGACGGAGTTTACTCCGAAAGCGTTCTCTGGACGATAGAAGGCCTCGACACGCTTGATTTTTCGGGCGGCAGCAAAAACGCGGTTATTACTATCCGCGACAGGGATATTGCCGGCGCGCAGAAGTATAATATGACTTTCGTTTATACTCCTCTAGGTATTACCGAAGTGCGTAACGTAGGCGGAGGCAATATCTTCAACAATCTGACCATTAACCCCTACGAATCCTCCGTTCTGAATACGCCGGATTCGGTTGAGGCCGTATTTACCGATAACAGGACGATAGTTTTCAATACAGCGGGAACAAACGGCTATAAACTTATCTGGGACAGGTCCGGTTACAATACTTCCTACAACAGTACCGAATGCTACGTAAACGCCAAGCTAAACTTTGACGGTATCACTTATTCGCAGAAGTTTGAATTTAACGTAATCAATTACAGGGCGAACAAAATATCCTGGGGCGGCACCGAGTATAACGTTGTTGACGGAAAGGTTACCGGGTATACTTATCAGCTCGATCCGTTTGATCCGAACAATCAGGCCGTAAACAAAAACGTAACCGTCAGATTTACAGCGGATACGGGCGAGAGTATGACAAAATCCTTTACTGCAAACGTTTCCATGCTGGACGGATTCAAGCTTACTACCGCGGGCGGCAATTACAGGGCTGCGCTTAAAGTAGGCAATAACGAAACCATTTACGTTGACGTCTACGTCGTCAACAGGACCATTACTATCGGCGGAAAGGACGTCGCCGCAGCGTCAAACGATGAACTTAAAGCAATTGCCAGCATAGCAGGAAGCTATTCGTTGGGCGCAGGACTTACGTTGCCTTCGAGCACGAGCGAACTCAGCCTGAGCGGAAGTATGCCTGCGGGCGTTACCGCTTACAACAACATTTACTGGAAGGTTGAGAAGTACAATTACTCGACTCTTACCACCAACGTAAACGTCATGACTTTCAGCGGCAACGACTTTACCGGTAATTACACCGGCACGAAGAACGTGGTTTACAATAAAGACAGCGTGGTTTACAGCCTGTCGCAGATAAATAACACGTCGGCTGCACCCACGAGAACGCTGGATACCTCCGAGCCCTGTAAATACGTGCTTACCGCTTATATCGGAAGAGTTTATCAGAACGGCGGCAACATAGTCGTATGGGGCGAACAGGCCTCCGTTCAGTACACTGTTCTCGTGGGCGGCTATCAGGAAACTTCGATTACCGAATCCTTTATGGGAGCATGGAGATCGGACGATAATCAGTATAACTATATCGTCTTCGACGCCAACACGGCGAGAACGGGCAGGTTTATTACGTCAAGCAGTCAGGCCTTTACGTATACTTACACCAAAGACGAGACTACCGGCCTTGCCACTATTACCACGAGTACCGGCCTGACCATCACTCAGACGGCTAACGGTCAGTTGAAGTGCAGTAACGGCATTACTTTTGTGCCTTACGATTTGCAGACAGCCGTTGTATGACGATAAAACAAAAGGCCGCCTTCGGGCGGTCTTTTTTATACCTTTCAGTACGTTGTTTTAAAATCTATTGTAAATATTTTTCTGCTGTGATATAATATGGTATATATGCGACGACAACAAAAAGGAGATCGTTATGGGTTTTATTAAAAGACAACTTCTTAAAGTTATAGAATGGCTTGACGAAAGCAGCGATACCATCGTTTACAGGTACGACGTACCCGACAGATACGCGATTATGAAGGGTTCTCAGCTTACGGTAAGAGAATCGCAGGTCGCCGTGTTTGTGGTGGAAGGCAAAATCGCGGACGTATTTACGCCCGGAAGATACAGGCTGTCTACCGAAAACCTGCCTATACTTACCTGGCTCTGTTCCTGGAAATACGCCTTTGAAACCCCGTTTACCGGAGAGGTTTATTTTGTAAATACAAAACAGTTTATCGACCAGAAATGGGGGACGGCTAACCCCGTTATGATGCGCGACGCCGATTTCGGAGTTATCAGGCTGAGGGGCTACGGCATTTATTCGTTCAGAGTGCAGGACGCAGGAAAGCTGATGAAAGAACTTTCCAGCACCAACAAGGTGTTCAAAACCGAGGACGTTTCCGACCAGCTCAGGAAAATGATAGTTTCCAACATCACCGACGTTATAGCCGAGGCTAAAATCCCCGCGCTCGATCTGGCCATGCACTATACCGAACTTTCCGAAATGACAATGAAGGAACTCGGAGGAAAGTTCGAGGAGTACGGTATCGAACTGACGGGCTTTTACATAGAAAATCTTTCGCTCCCGCCCGAAGTGGAGAAAATGCTGGACGAAAGGACTTCTATGGGCGTTATCGGGGACAAAATAGGTACTTATACGCAGTTTCAGGCGGCTCAGGCCATGCGTGAGGCCGCGAACAATCCTTCGGGAGGACTGGCCGGCGCGGGCGTAGGTCTGGGCGCGGGACTGGGTATGGCGGGTATTTTTACAGAAGCCATTAAAAACGCGAAGGACGCACCTTCCAAACCTGCCGCAAACGCCGCCGCAAGCTGTCCTAAATGCGGAGCCGCCGTGAGCGCGAAGGCAAAATTCTGCCCCGAATGCGGAGAAAAACTAGCGGCTAAAAAGTTCTGTCCCGAATGCGGACACGAGTGCAAGGCTTCGGCTAAATTCTGTCCCGAATGCGGAACTAAATTCTGATTATTGATATGGCAGAAGATGTAGTCAACGGCCAAATCAGCCGTACAGACGTAGTTAAATGTTCCGCTTGCGGCGCCGATATGATTTTCGACGTCGAGTCGGGCAAGCTCAAATGCCCCTATTGCGGCACCTCGGACGACGTAGAAGCTAACGCTTTCGAAAACGAAAGGGATTTTAACTCTTTCGACGAGTCCCTGATAAGCAAGGAAGAGGGAACGGTTACTTACAGATGCCCGAACTGCCATGCCGAAACCGTTATGCGGGAGTTCGGCGCGTCGGCAAAATGTCCTTTCTGCGGGGCTACCAATATTATTGCGCTGGAGGATATGCCCGGGCTTAAACCGGACGCCATTCTGCCTTTCAAAGTTACAAAGGATGAGGCCTCGGCACGAAGCAAAAAATGGGTAAGAGGTAAGCTGTTCGCTCCCTCTTCGCTTAAAAAAATATTCGCGCCCGATAAGATGGAACCCGTCTATCAGCCCGCTTTTTCTTTCGATTCGGACACTGTGTCGAGATACGACGGCAGGCTTGGCGAGGACTATACCGTTACCGTGGGCACGGGTAAAAACAGGCGTACGGAAACCCGTACCAGATGGTACTACGTTCACGGAAACCATCTTAAAAATTTCACGAACTTGGTTATAGAGGCCAGCCCGCATCTCGATCAGAAACAGATGGACAAAATAGGCCCGTTCGATATCTTTAATTCGGTGGAATACAACAAGGAATTCCTCGCGGGGTTCATGGCCGAACGCCACGATATTTCGGTAAACGACGGCTTCGCCGTGGCAAAAAACAAAATGGACGCCGAAATAAGAAGCGAAATTATCGCACAGTACAACGCGGACAGGGTAGACTATCTGAACGTGGATACCAAGCATACGCGTACAGCATTCAAGAATATGCTTCTTCCCGTGTATTGCTGCACTTTTAAATTCAAAAGCAAGGTGTATAACTATTTCGTCAACGGCCGTACGGGCAGGGTCAACGGGAAAACGCCCCTTTCGCCCTGGAAAGTCGGTATCGCCGTCGTTATCGGAATCGCTTTGCTGTTCGGAATTTATAAAATACTTACCGGTAACTAAAATTTCATATAAAGGAGACTTTTATTATGGCTAAAATTTCAAAAGAAATGCTCATCGCAGACGCTTTGAAGGCCGCTAAAAACCCCGAAGCTCTCGCTGACGTTCTGTTTTCTTACGGTATGCATTGTCTGGGTTGCGCGCTCGCTCACGGAGAAACCATAGAGCAAGCGGCAGAAGTTCACGGCGTGAACGTAGATGAGATGGTTGACGCTCTCAATAAGGCCGCCGAAGCCGAATAATATGGATAGGGATAATTTGTCGATTGCAAAAAGATTGGCCGAACTGAGGACGTTTAACGACCTCTCCGTCGAGGATACGGCCGAAAAACTCGGCATCACCGCCAAGGAATACGCTTCGTTTGAAAACGGCGAGGACGAAATACCCATATGGCTGATTTATAAATTTGCCGCAATGGTGGATATCGAGCCTGCCTATATTACCACGGGCAAGGTTCCGACTAAGAAAAATGCCAACGTGATTTATGCCGGGAAAGGGGATAAAATCCAAAGATATCCCGGTTATTCCTTTACGGCGCTGGCTTCGGAATTCGAAAACAAAATCATGAAGCCCATGCTGGTAAACATAGCCCCGAGCGACAGCCCCGAGCTGGTTTGCCACGGCGGACAGGAGTTTAACTACGTACTGGAAGGCATGCTAAGAGTCATAGTCGGGCAGGAAGAGTTCTATTTACGGGCGGGCGACAGCCTTTATTTCGATCCTTCGCTTCCGCATGCTCAGCTGGCTATGGGGGATAAAGAGGCAAAATTCCTGACCATTATTACCGAATAACGGTATTACCGCTGCAAAAAAGCCCCGCGCAATCGGTTGCGCGGGGCTTTTGTAATAAAAAACGCCTTTTTATTTATAATATCTTTATGAGTAAGAAGATTTTTAGAGCGGGTCTGATTTGTGCGCTCGGGTTGCTGGCCGTACTCAATTTCGGCAAAATAGCGGCTTTTGCGGGTGATGTCATGAAGGCTTTGGAACCCGTGCTGATAGGCGTTTTTATCGCCGTTATAATGGATATTCCCGTAAGATTCCTGTCAAAAAAAGTGTTCGGATTCAAGAGGAAAAAACCGAGACTTTCCTTTTTCGTGTCGCTTACGGTAAGCTACCTGACGTTGTTTGCCGTACTGGGAGGCATAGTATGGCTTCTCGTACCTCCGCTTGCCGACAGCCTGAGGGGGCTGAGCGAAAAACTGCCCGATTATGCCGAACAGGTCCGGCAGAGGACGGACGGATTCCTTACCGGAATAGGCCTTTCCCAGGAGCAGGCCGCCTCGATTAAGAACAAGTTTACGGACTTTGCGGAAAATGCGATCGATCGGCTCGGAGACAACCTTCCCGCTTTCGCGGACAGGGCGACGCGAGCTTTTAATTTCAGCTTGAACGTGTTTTTCGCGCTTATTCTGTCTGTTTATATGCTGTGTGATAAAAAACGGCTTCTTAATCAGCTTCATAGGTTTACCGTTGCCGTTTTGCCTGCTAAAGTATCGAAATGGTTAATTGAAAAGGTAACTTTGTTTGTAAAAGTATTTGCCGCGTTTATCAGCGGGCAGGCGATAGAAGCGTTGTTGCTGGGGGTGCTTACCTTTATAGGAATGATGATTCTAAAACTGCCTTATACTCCGCTTGTGGCTACTGTTGTGGCTGCGGTAAACCTTATTCCCATGCTGGGAGCGTATATAGGGGGAACTTTCGGATTCGTGCTGATTGGGCTTGTATCCTTTAAACAGGCGGTGATATTTCTGATATTCATGATTGTACTGCAACAGCTTGAAAACAATATAACTTATCCCAAAGTGGTGGGAAACAGTCTGGGACTTTCGGGCTTCTGGATTATGGCGGCCGTTCTCGTAGGAGGCGCGCTGTTCGGTTTCTGGGGCATTATGCTGGGCGTTCCCGCAGTCGCGGCGGTTTATAAGATTCTGGGCAGGACGATTCCGGATCCGCCCGTTCCCGGGCAGCTCGTGCCTTTTTACGGTAAGGACAGGAAACAAGAGCCGCGTTAGAAAAATTTACCCGCTTTATAAAAACCGACAGAGAAAACAGGCCGCTATGCTGCCGAACAGAGTGGCTGCAAGAGAAATGGCTACCGCGCCTTTAAGCTTACGGATTTTGGTGGACGAGAAATACACCGCCGCTATGTAAAATATCGTTTCCGAACTGCCCATGATGACGGCCGCGCATCGCGACACGTAACTGTCGGGACCGTGTTCTTCAAACAGTTTTTCCAGTATGGCCAGAGTTCCGTTGCCCGATACGGGCCTCAGCAGCAGAAGCTCGGCAAGGGCGGGAGGTATGCCTAGAAAACTCAGGGGCTTTTCAAGCGCGCGCGTAAGAAAATCCGCCATTCCGCTTTCTCTGAAAAGTTCTATGAATACGAATATCGCCAGTATGTACGGAAATATGGTGTACATCAGCCGCATGGCGTCGCCCGCGCCGCCCGCAAAACAATCGTATACGTTTATTCTTTTGGCCGCGCATATTATTATCAGAATCACGAATACCGCGGGTAATATGTATGCCGCCATAATTATTTTTCCCTTTTAAGACTGACCATGAGTATTCCCAGCCCCGTGGATATAGCCGTCGATATCAGTGAGGGAAGAATGATGCTCGAAGGCCTTTCTGAGCCGTGCGACGACATCATGGCCATAACCGTGGCGGGTAGCAATTGAAGCGAGGTGGCGTTGATTACTATCAGCATCACCATGTTTTTAGTTGCCGTCGTGCCGCCCTTGTCCATTGCCTTTATAGCGTTTATGCCGGCAGGCGTCGCCGCGCCGCCAAGGCCTAACATGTTGGAAGCGAGATTTACGCTTATATATCCTTTGGCCTTGTCGCTTTCGCCCTTGAACAGTCTGTCCGTTATCGGACGGAACAGTCCGGTCAGACCTTTGCTTATGCCGCTTTTTTCAAGCATGTTCAAAACGGACATCCATACCGCGTATATGGCAAGCAGACGTATGCCCAGATCTATGGCGTTGGTCCCGCCCTCAAGCATTACGCCTATGACCGCGTCGGGATTGCGAATGCTGATCAGAATTATTCCGATTACCGTTACCACTATGAATATACCGTTCATACATACCTCTCGGGATTATTATATTTTTATTGCATTTTTACCACTTTATGACTTCATTCGTCCCGCTTTTTGTTTACTTTTACTTTATTTGATAGTATAATAATGTAAATTTGTTGCTTTTAAGGAGGCTCATATGTCCCGTAAAGAGAAATTTTATATAACTACCGCCATTGCCTATACCTCGGGCAAACCCCATATAGGCAATACCTACGAAATCGTCCTTACAGACGCTCTCGCGCGTTTTAAAAGAAGGCAGGGGTACGACGTCTTTTTCCAGACGGGCACGGACGAACACGGCCAGAAAATAGAAGAAAAGGCCGCCGCCGCGGGTAAAACCCCCAAACAGTTTGTCGACGAAGTAGCGGATACGGTTAAAAATATATGGGACCTTATGAATACCTCTTACGATAAATTCATAAGAACCACGGACGAGTATCACGTTGAGCAGGTTCAGAAAATATTCAGAAAACTGTACGAGCAGGGAGATATATATAAGGGAAGCTACAAAGGCCTTTACTGCACGCCCTGCGAGTCCTTCTGGACCGAAAGTCAGCTCGTGGACGGCAAATGTCCTGATTGCGGCAGGGAAGTAAAGCCCGCCGAGGAAGAGGCTTACTTCTTCAAAATGAGCAAGTATGCCGACAGGCTGATGCAATATATGCAGGACAACCCGGATTTTATCCTGCCCGTCAGCCGTAAAAACGAAATGATAAACAACTTTTTAAAGCCCGGTCTGCAGGATTTGTGCGTGTCCAGGTCCAGCTTCAAATGGGGAATTCCCGTGGATTTCGACAGCAGACACGTTGTTTACGTATGGCTGGACGCGCTGACAAACTACATTACGGGCATCGGCTACGACTGCGACGGCAATTCGGACGAGAAGTTCAGAAAATACTGGCCTGCCGACGTACACGTCATAGGCAAGGATATAGTGAGATTCCATACTCTTTACTGGCCTATATTCCTCATGGCGCTGGGACTGCCCCTTCCCAAACAGGTGTTCGGCCACCCCTGGCTGTTGCAGGACGGCGGCAAAATGAGTAAGTCCAAAGGCAATATCATGTATGCCGACGATATGGTGAAGCTGTTCGGCGTGGACCCCGTCAGGTACTATCTTTTAAGCGAAATGCCGTTCGATAACGACGGCTCGATAGGCTGGGATACCGTAGCGGAAAAGATTAACGCAGACCTTGCGAACGTATTGGGTAATCTGGTAAGCAGAACGGTTGCCATGTCTAACAAATATTTCGGCGGCACGGTAGAAAACAAGAACGCGGAAGGCGAACCCGACGCTCAGCTCAAAGCCGTTGTTTCCGGAGCTTACGCAAAGGTCGCCGGGAACATGGATAGGTTTAAGGTAGCCGACGCTCTGGACGAATTGTTTGTTATTTTCAGAAGGGCGAACAAGTATATCGACGAAACGACGCCCTGGGTGCTTGCGAAAAATCCCGAAAACGCCGACAGACTGAAAACCGTGCTTTATAACCTGACCGAAAGTATTGCGGTAGGCGCGTCTCTGCTGGAACCCTTTATGCCCGAGCTTGCTGTTAAGATACTGGGGCAGCTGGGCGAAACCGTAAGGCCGTACGACAGCCTGTCTGCATTCGGCACACGGCCGAACGGCGTTAAAGTTACCGCCTCGCCCGAAATATGCGTGGCAAGGCTGGATATTGCCGAGGTTATGAAAAAGGTGGAAGATATGTTTGCTCCGCCCGAAATAAAAGTGCAGGAAAAAGAGCAGATTGATATAGACGAGTTCTTTAAATCTCAGCTTGTAGTAGGTAAGATTATTGCGTGCGAAAAAGTAGAAAAGGCAGATAAACTGCTTAAATCGACAGTTAAAATAGGTAATTTGCAAAAAACCATTGTCAGCGGTATAGCCAAATGGTACACCCCGGAACAGATGGTAGGGAAAAACGTGGTTGTGGTGCTTAACCTCAAACCCGCTAAGCTGAGAGGCATTGTTTCGGAAGGCATGCTGCTCTGCGCCGAGGACGACAAGGGCAACGTGGTGCTTATCAGCCCCGAGAAAGAACTTGCCAGCGGCAGCGAGGTAAGGTAATGCTTACCGATTCGCATTGTCATCTGGACGACGAAAGACTCGCGCCTTCGGTTGAGGAAATCGTCGGCGGCATGCGGGAGGACGGTTTAAAAAGAGTTGTTACGGTAGGCTGTAACGCCGAAAGCAGCGCAAAATGCCTGGAACTTGCCACTGCTTACGAGGGAGTATACGCCACGGTGGGTATTCATCCGCACGACGCGGATACGCTTACGGAGGACTTTCTGTCGGAGGCCGAAAGGGCCGCGCGCAATCCCAAAGTACTGGCGATAGGCGAAATAGGACTGGATTACTTTTACGACCTTTCGCCCAGAGAGGTGCAGAAAAGCGCCTTTTTAAGACAGGCCGAACTGGCCGACGCTTTGGGACTCCCTGTTGCAGTGCATCTGAGAGACGCCTACGAGGACTTTTACAAGGCGGTTAAAGACAATCTGCGGCTGTTTAAAAACGGATTGCTTCTTCACTGTTACAGCGGGAGCCCCGAGTTTGCCGCGCAGATGCTGAGACTTACGGATACTTTTTTCGCTTTCGGCGGCGCGCTGACCTTCAAGAACGCCCGCGTTCCCTGCGAAAGCCTCAGACATATCCCCGACGACAGGTTCTTTCTGGAAACCGATTCGCCTTATATGACGCCCGTGCCTTTCAGAGGCAAGACGAACCTGCCTAAATACGTCGCTCTTGTGGCGGATAAGGCCGCCGAAATTAAAAATACCGACAGGCGGCGGATAGAATCAATTACAGAAAATAATTTAAAATCGTTTTTTAAAAGGCTTATATGAATACGTTTGTTTACGAATACGAGGGTAAAACTTATATCAATCTTACTAACAGGTGCAGCAATAACTGCGATTTCTGCATACGCAATAACCACGACGGCGTGGCCGATAATTATCTGTGGCTGGACCGCGAGCCTGCCGCGAAGGAAGTTATAGACTGCCTCGAAAAAAGAAATATTTCGGGAGAGGCCGTATTCTGCGGCTTCGGCGAACCTCTTTTCGCCCTTGACGTTATGCTGGAAGTAGCCGCTTACCTGAAAAGCAGAAACATTAAAACAAGACTCAATACCAACGGGCAGGCGGACCTTATCTGCGGTAAGGGTACGGCGCAGCGCATGAAAGGGCTTATCGATAAAGTAAATATAAGCCTTAACGCCTCAAACGCGCGCAAATATAACGAAATTTGCAAGTGCGCTTACGGCGAAAAGGCCTTTAACGCAATGCTCGATTTCGTAAGGGAATGTAAAATTTATATCCCCGAAGTCGTGCTTTCGGTAGTGGATACCGTAGGACAGGCGGAAATCGACGCCTGCCGCGCCCTTGCCGACAGCCTGGGCGTTAAACTCAGAATAAGAAATTATATATCCTAATGAACGTCAGGGAAGTTTTAAAACTGAACAATTTCAGGTTCAATAAAAACCTGGGACAGAATTTTCTGACCGACCTCAATCTGTTGCAGGCGATTGTCGCCGACAGCGGTATAGGCCCCGACGATACCGTAGTAGAGGTGGGGACGGGGGCGGGTACGCTTACGGCCGCCATCGCAGCCAAAGCCAAAAAAGTAATTTCGTTCGAGGTGGATAAAAATCTCGCGCCCGTGCTGGAAACAACGCTCGCCGGTATCGATAACGTTACCGTGGTGTTTAAGGATATACTTAAAATGTCCGACTGCGATATCGAAAAGATTTGCGGCGGCAGGTTCAAAGTGGTGGCCAATATTCCTTACTATATAACTACCACGCTTATCATGAAATTCGTGGAAAGCTCGCTCGATATCGGTTCGGTAACCGTAATGATTCAGAAAGAAGTGGCAAACCGGCTTACCGCAGACCACAATACGGGCGATTACGGAGCCATTACCATGTCGGTTAACCTCAGAGGAAAGGCTTCGGTCACGCGGACGGTGTCCCGCAATATGTTTTATCCCGTGCCTAACGTGGACAGCGCAGTGGTCCATATCGAAATTCTGCCCGACAAGTTTCCCGGCGTGGATAAGGAGTTTACGGCAAAGGTGATAAGAAGCTGCTTCAATATGCGCCGCAAAACCTTGCAGAACAATCTGATAAGTTCGTTCGGCATTACAAAGGAAAGGGCGGCGGAAGTCCTGCGTATATGCGGGTTCAGCCCCATGATAAGAGGCGAGGCGCTGTCGGTAGAAGACGTAATCAGGCTTGCCGAAGAACTTAAAAAATTAATTTAAAACGCCTTTAAGGGCGTTTTGTTTTTTCCTCTTCGGCGCCTTATGCGGCAAGCGCGCATCAAGCCCCGTTTTGCGGACGGCGTACCGTTTTGCCCGTCTTTGCGTCCTGATAAATAACCCAGTATCCGTCGCCGAATTTGTTGTTTAAATCGAGAGGCAACCAGTCGCATACGGCGCCCAGTTCCTCGGGCGGACGTAAGGTATATACGCCTTTTATTCCGTAGCATATATAGATAGGCTCTTCAAGATTGTAAAGTATTCCTACGACGTAAAAGCCCTCTTCACAATTTACCCGTATCCATCTGGAATTGGGAATTACGTCGTTTAATACCTTTTCCTCGGGATAGCAGACAAACATTTCGTCAAGCTGCGGCTTCACGGCCGAATAAAAGTTTTCACCCTCGTAAATCAGTCCTCCGTCAAGCTCGAAAGTGGCTTTTTCGCCAGCGGGCGCGGAAGATGCCGAGGAAGAAGACTCGCGCGAAGCGGCGGAAATCTTGTGCTCTTCAGCCCTGTCCCCGACAGGCGGCGAGGACGGGCGCGCGGCCCGGTCGCCGGGTTTTTCCGCCCGCTTTTTGTATTCCTCGAACAGAGCGAAAGAGCCCACGGTATTACCCTCGGACGAACCGTAATACAACAGAGTACGCCCCGAACGGTCGGTTATCGCGCAGTCGGCGGGTCCGCCGTCATAGCCGCTTAAATCTATGGTTTGCTTCCTGTCTGTGAGCGTAGAGGTGTATTTTTTGCCCGCTTTCAGCAAAAAAAGACAGGGCGACGAAAGCTGTTCGACGGAAACGTACGCCTTAGCTCCTTTTTCGTCGCCTACGATTTTTACTATTCCCGCAGCCGCTTTTTCTCCCGATTTGTGCAAAATTACGATTTTTTTTGACATAATATCCTCCGATATAAAAAAATATGCCGCCGCGAGGCGACATATACCTGTATCGGATAAAAGGTATTATGCGTTAACGAGCGTCACGGCTGCCCATGCGGCTATGGCTTCACCCTTGCCTATAAGTCCGGTCTGCTCGTTCGTGGTTGCGCTTATACCGATATGTCCCGGTTCTATATTCAACGTATCGGACAGTTTATTTATCATTTTATCCATATAAACGGCGAGTTTGGGCTTTTCGGCAATTATCGAGATGCTTGCCTGAGCGATTTTTAAGCCGCGTTCTTTTAAAATGTCGCATACTCGCGAAAGCAATAAAACCGAATCCGCGTTTTTATAAGAATCGTCCGTATCGGGAAAATAAAAGCCTATGTCCCTGAGTCCCGCAGCGGAAAGAGCGGCGTCCATTACGGCATGCACGGCGCAGTCGGCGTCGCTGTGCCCCGCGAGGCCTTTTTCAAAGGGTATCTCAACTCCGCAAAGCACAAGCCTGCGTCCCGTTTCGAGGCGGTGAATATCGTAGCCTATGCCCGTGCGCGGTATTAAATCCTCGGGGTAAGTGATTTTGCGGTTAGAGGTTTCGCCCGGGACGTAATTTACGTTTTGTGCATATTTATAATAGACCGTGGCGTCGTCGGTGGCTTCGCCTCGATACGCCGAGTAAGCCTTTATGATTTGTTCGGTTTTGAAGCACTGGGGCGTCTGAACGGCCAAAAAGGCCTTTCTGTCGGCGGGTACGAATTCGGACGTTATTATTGTGTCCGTTAGCGGAAGGCAGGGTACGGCGCTTCCTTTTTCAGCCGTTTCGTCCATAAGTTTTTCAAGTAGTTTTCTGCCGGGATAGGGCCTGGCTCCGTCGTGTATCATGACGTATGGCGCGGTACACAGCGCGAGACAGTTTTTAACCGTCAGGTAGCGGGTATCTCCGCCCGGCGCGCGTTTTATTTCGAGCCTGTCCGAAAAAGAGGGCAGCGCTTTACCCTCGGGCAGACCTATTATTACGCTGTTTATGCCTTGCAGATCCGCAAATGCGTTTACCGCTTTCTGCAGCACGGTCTGTCTTCCGTCGATTACGGCGTCGAGTTTGTCGCAACCCGCGCGTTCGGATTTTCCTCCCGCAACGATTATCACGTCGAAAAGTCTTTTACAGCAGTTCATACATCTCGTTCCCTTGCTTGCCTTTGGGCGGCTCGACCGAAGTTACGCGGAAGGTTATGCCGCCTTCGCCGAACGCTACCGTTACCACGTCGCCTTCCCTGACTTCCTTGGAAGGCTTTACCGCCTTGCCGTTTATCGTTATGCGCCCGCCCGTGCACGCTTCCTGCGCCACGGTGCGTCTTTTTATGACGCGGCTTACTTTGAGAAATTTGTCTATCCGCATTGTTTCACCCGACTTCTGCGCTCCCGCGCGAAAAATTATTTATAAAATTTTTATTTTTTATATTAAATACAGTTGACAGCTTGCCGTTTTTACTGTAAAATTGTAAAATGCGTTTATTATAATGAGTAGTTTGCCCTTTTTTTGATTGGGTGGGGGGATTTTCCGCCCCGAAGGCTCCTTCTTATTATATAGCAGCGCCCGACAAAACACAACAATAAATCATTTTTTTCGAAACAGATTTTTATTTTTTTAAGGAGCGTGAAATATGTCTCAAAGAATTCACATGGAAAAGTACGGCAACACCGAAAGACACACTTTTTCCAAGATTAAGGAAGTTCTGGATATCCCTTACCTTATCGAAGTCCAGAAAGATTCCTACAAGAATTTCCTGGAAAACGGTATCAGAGAAGTGTTCAACGACTATTCGCCCATCAGGGACAACGCCGGCAGGCTGGAACTCGCTTTCCTCGATTACTCCGTCGACGGAACGCCCAAATATTCCGTAAAGGAATGTAAAAACCGCGATACCACTTACGCCGTTCCTCTGAAAGTCAAGACAAGGCTTACAAATCACGAAACCGGCGAAATAAAGGACCACGAGGTTTTCATGGGAGATCTGCCTCTTATGACCGACAGCGGCTCTTTTATCATTAACGGCGCGGAGAGGGTTATCGTCAGCCAGCTCGTCAGAAGCCCGGGCGTTTACTGTCAGGTCGCTCCCGATAAAAACGGCGTTCCCAGATACAACACCATGGTTATCCCCAACAGGGGCGCATGGCTCGAATTTGAACAGGACGCAAACAACGTGCTCTGGGTGCACGTAGACAAAACCCGTAAAATTACGGCTACCACTTTGCTGAGGGCGCTCGGCTGGGGTACGGACGAAAAAATCGAACAGCTTTTCGGCGCGGACGAAATTATGCTTGCTACCTGCAACAAGGATCCTCAGAGCGCAAGATCCGAAGAAGCGGGCAAGCTGGATTTGTTCAGAAGGCTGAGAAACGGCGAAGTTCCCACCATAGAAGGCGCGAACAGCCTTATCGAAAAAATCTTTTTCAGCCCCCGTCATTACGACCTCGCGAGAGTGGGCAGATATAAATTCAACAAAAAGCTCGGCATAGCCGGACGTATCGAAGGATATACCGCCGCCGCCGACATCGTAAGCCCCGTAACCGGCGAAATTCTGGTGGAAAAAGGGCAGGTCATTACCGAGGAACAGGCTAAAACCGTTCAGAACAACGCCGTCAACGAGGTACTGCTCAAAAAGGTTATGCACGACGACGGTAAGCCGTTCAAAGTTATAGGCAACGCCACCGTGGATCTTGCCGCGTTCGTGGACTGCAATCCCAGAGAGCTGGGCATCACCGAATACGTTTACTATCCCGCTCTCAAAACCATACTCGACACGCTCGCCGACAAGGACGCCGTAATTTCGGCAATCAAGGCTAACGCAGAGGAACTCGTACTTAAACACATAACGCGCGAAGACATAGCGGCCACGGTAAGCTACAACGTGGGCCTTAACTACGGTATAGGCGATATAGACAACATCGACCACCTCGCCAACAGAAGGGTGCGCTCGGTGGGCGAACTGCTGCAAAATCAGTTCCGCATAGGTATCTCCCGTCTGGACAGGGTTATCAAGGAAAGAATGAGTATCGCTCAGGACGATAAGGAAATTACCCCGACGTCGCTTATCAATATACGCCCCGTTACAAGCGCGATTAAAGAATTTTTCGGCTCTTCGCAGCTTTCGCAGTTTATGGATCAGCCCAACCCGATTGCCGAACTTACGCATAAACGTAAACTTTCCGCGCTCGGCCCCGGCGGCCTCAACAGGGAAAGAGCAAGTTTCGAAGTCCGCGACGTTCACCATACTCACTACGGCAGAATGTGCCCCATTGAGACGCCCGAAGGTCAGAACATAGGTCTTATTACTTCGCTGTCTTCGTACGCACGCGTTAATGAATATGGTTTTATAGAAGCTCCTTACAGAAAAGTAGATAAGAAGACGGGCATAGTTACCGACCACGTCGATTACCTCACCGCGGATATCGAAGACAAATACGTTGTCGCTCAGGCTAACGAACCCCTTGACGGGAACGGAAGATTCATCAACAGCCGCGTTACCTGCCGCCTTATCGAAAACGAATACAAGAAGGGCTGGAAAGAGCCTATGGATAAGATTAAGGAAGTCGAGGCCGAAAGGATAGACTATATGGACGTTTCGCCCAAACAGCTCGTTTCCATAGCCACCGCGCTTATCCCCTTCCTTGAAAACGACGATATCAACCGCGCTCTGATGGGCTCCAACATGCAGAGACAGGCCGTTCCGCTTCTCCGTCCCACGGCGCCCCGTATCGCTACGGGCGTGGAACACAAAATAGCTTACGACAGCGGAGTCATGATTATCGCCAGAAACGACGGCGTGGTAAAATACATCGACGCCGACAAGATTATAGTTAAAACGGATTCGGGCGACGAGGACCTCTATTATATTCAGAAGTTCAACCGCAGCAACCAGAGTACCTGTATTACTCAGACACCTATAGTTTACAAAGGTCAGAGAGTCGTTAAGGGAATGGTGCTTGCAGACGGCCCCTCCACCGATAACGGCGAACTCGCGCTCGGCAGAAACATCCTTATCGGATTTATGAGCTGGGAAGGCTATAACTACGAGGACGCCATACTTATTTCGGAAGAACTCGTTAGAGACGACGTGTTCACTTCCATTCACATCGAGGAATACGAGTCCGAAGCCAGAGATACCAAACTGGGCGAGGAAATCATCACCAGGGATATTCCCAACCTCAGCGACGATATGCTTAAAAACCTCGACGAGGACGGCATAGTCATGATAGGCGCCGAAGTGCACAGCGGAGATATTCTCGTAGGTAAGGTTACTCCTAAGGGCGAAACCGAACTTACCCCCGAAGAAAGGCTGCTTCGCGCAATATTCGGCGATAAGGCCAGGGAAGTCAGGGATACCTCGCTCCGCGTGCCTCACGGCGAGGGCGGTATCGTTGTGGACGTCAAGGTATTTACGAGGAAGAACAAGGACGAACTCGCGCCCGGCGTAAACAAACAGGTTAGAGTTTATATCGCTCAGAAGAGAAAAATCTCCGTGGGCGACAAGATGGCGGGGCGCCACGGCAACAAGGGCGTTATCTCCAGAGTTCTGCCCAAAGAGGACATGCCTTTCCTTGCGGACGGCACTCCTTTGCAGATTGTGCTTAACCCCCTAGGCGTTCCTTCACGTATGAATATAGGTCAGGTTCTCGAAGTGCACCTCGGCCTTGTGGCAAGTCTGCTCGACTGGAAAGTGGCTACACCCGTCTTCGACGGAGCCAACGAGAAGGATATCAAGCAGCTCTTCCGCGAAAACGGCCTGCCCGAGGACGGCAAGATTCAGCTTTACGACGGAAGAACGGGCGAACCCTTCGAAAACAGAGTAACCGTGGGCTATATGTATATGCTTAAACTCGCCCACCTCGTAGACGACAAGATACACGCGCGCTCTACCGGTCCGTACTCGCTCATCACTCAGCAGCCTCTGGGCGGCAAGGCGCAGTTCGGCGGTCAGCGTTTCGGCGAAATGGAAGTCTGGGCTCTCGAAGCCTACGGCGCGGCCAACATATTGCAGGAAATCCTTACCGTCAAGTCGGACGACGTTGTCGGCAGGGTTAAGAATTACGAATCCATCGTCAAGGGCAACAACATAAGCGAACCCGGTATTCCCGAGTCCTTCAAGGTTCTCATTAAGGAATTGCAGAGCCTTGCGCTGGACGTTAAAGTGCTTACCGAAGAACACGACGAAGTGTCCATCAGAGATTTCGTCGAAGACGAACCCGACGCCGACGTTCCCGTTATCAAGCACGAAGAGGAACAGCAGGAAATCAACCTCGAAGACTTCTTCAGCACGGATACTTCGTCCGAAGATCTGTTCAAAGAGGATACTTTCGCTTCGGACAGCGACCTGTTCGACGACAGCGACGCCGATTTCGACGCCGACATCTTCTCGGGTATGCCCGATATGTTATCAAACAAAGACTCTGACGCCGATTCCGGCGACCTGTTCGACGACGATAAGTTGTCCGATTAGTGGGAGGTTTACTTTATGTACGAATTAAGCAGTTTCGACTCTATGCAAATCGGGATCGCTTCACCCGAAAAAATCAGAGAATGGTCCTACGGTGAAGTCACTAAACCCGAAACTATAAATTACAGAACTCAGAAACCCGAACGCGACGGCCTTTTCTGCGAGCGCATCTTCGGGCCTACCCGCGACTGGGAATGCCACTGCGGCAGATACAAACGTATCCGCTATAAGGGCGTTATCTGCGAAAAGTGCGGCGTTGAGGTTACCAAAAGCAAGGTTCGCCGCGAAAGAATGGGGCACATCGAACTTGCCGCTCCCGTTTCTCATATCTGGTATTTCAGGGGCGTTCCTTCGAGAATAAGCCTTATGCTCGATATGCCTATCAAGGACCTCGAAAGAGTAATTTATTTCTCTTCTTTCGTCGTTCTCGACGCCGGCGAAACCTATTTCCAGAAAAAACAGGTTATCGACGACAGGGAATACCGCGACGCGGTGGAAAAATTCGGATATAAGTCCTTCCGCGCGGCCATGGGTGCCGAGGCGGTAAAGGAACTTCTTAACGAAGTCGACCTCGAAAAGGAAAGCAAACAGCTTAAAAACATCATCGCCACGTCTACCGGTCAGCGTCGTCTGAAAGCCGTTAAAAGATTGGAAATCGTCGAGGCTTTCCGCGTAAGCGGCAACAAGCCCTCCTGGATGATTCTGGACGTGCTGCCCGTTATCCCGCCCGAACTCAGGCCTATGGTTCAGCTGGACGGCGGCAGGTTTGCCACTTCGGACCTCAACGACCTTTACAGACGCGTTATCAACAGAAACAACCGTCTTAAAAAAATGAAGGAACTGGGCGCTCCCGACATTATAATACGTAACGAAAAACGTATGCTTCAGGAAGCCGTGGACGCTCTTATCGATAACGGCAGAAGGGGTAAGGCCGTGGCCGGACCCGCCAACAGGGACCTCAAATCCCTGTCGAGCTACCTCCGCGGTAAGCAGGGCAGGTTCCGTCAGAACCTTCTCGGTAAGCGCGTAGACTACTCCGGCCGTTCGGTTATAGTAGTAGGTCCCGAACTCAAACTCTATCAGTGCGGCCTTCCGAAGGAAATGGCTCTCGAACTCTTCAAGCCCTTTGTCATGAAACAGCTTGTGGAAAAGGGACTTTGCCACAATATCAAGAGCGCGAAACGCTTTGTCGAAAGCGCAAAACCTCAGGTTTGGGACATACTCGAAAACGTAATCAAGGACCATCCCGTAATGCTTAACCGCGCGCCTACTCTTCACAGGCTCGGTATTCAGGCTTTCGAACCCGTGCTCGTTGAAGGCAGGGCCATTAAACTGCACCCCTTGTCCTGCGGCGCTTTCAACGCCGACTTCGACGGCGACCAGATGGCCGTACACGTTCCTCTGTCCATAGAGGCGCAGGCGGAAGCGCGTATCCTTATGCTTTCGACCAACAATATCCTTAAACTCTCTGACGGCAAACCTATAGTTTCGCCTACTCAGGATATGGTTATAGGCAGCTACTATCTGACCATAATCAAGCCCGGCGCCAAGGGCGAAGGTAAGGCATTCCGCTCCGAAAACGAAGCCATTATGGCTTACCGCTGCGGCGACGTCGCTTTGCAGGCGAGAGTTTATATCAGGGTTCAGCGCGAAATAGACGGCAAACTCGTTACCAACAGGCTTTACACTACCGTCGGCCGCTGGATTTTCAATACCGCCGTTCCTCAGGACCTCGGCTTTGTAGACCGTACCGTAAAAGGTAAGGAACTCGCCCTCGAAATAGAAGAAGTCGTAGGCAAAAAACAGCTCTCCAAAATCGTTGACGCCTGCTTCAAGCACAAGGGCGCTACGGCTACCGCCGAAGTTCTCGACAATATCAAGGCTCTGGGCTTCAAATATTCCACTATCGGCGCGATAACCACCAGCGTTTTCGATATGCATATCCCCGCCGACAAGCAGGAAATCATCAGGGAAGCCGAAGAAAAAGTCGTTAATATCGAAAAGAAATACAGAAGAGGTCTGCTTACCGAGGAAGACCGCTACAACGCTACCATCAAAACGTGGAGCGCGGCGGCCGATCAGGTGGAAGAATCCCTTAAAAAGGCCCTCGACGACTTCAACCCCATCTGGATGATGGCTAACTCGGGCGCGCGCGGCAGCATGAAACAGATTCGTCAGCTTGCAGGTATGCGCGGTCTGATGAGCGATCCTTCCGGACGTACCATAGAATTGCCCGTAAAATCCAACTTCCGTGAGGGATTGTCCGTTCTGGAATACTTCATTTCTTCTCACGGCGGCAGAAAAGGTCTTGCCGATACCGCTCTTAAAACGGCCGACTCAGGTTATCTTACCCGTCGTCTCGTGGACGTTTCGCAGGACGTTATCGTAAGAGAACAGGATTGCGGCGATACTCACGGCGTTTACGTTACCGCCATCACCGACGGCGTCAGCACCATAGAAAAACTTTCCGACCGTATCGACGGACGCTTTACTATCGAACCCGTCGTAAATCCGCAGACCGGCGAAGTCATTGTCGAGGCCGATACCATGATTTCCCCCGATAAGGCCGTTGAAATAGAAAAGGCCGGCATTACCAAAGTGCTTATCAGAAGCGTGCTGACCTGTAAGACCAGACACGGCGTATGCGCCAAATGCTACGGCAAGAACATGGCCAGCGGCAACCCCGTAAAACTGGGCGAAGCCGTAGGTATTATCGCCGCGCAGTCCATAGGCGAACCCGGTACGCAGCTTACGATGAGAACCTTCCACACCGGCGGCGTAGCTACCGGCGACGACATCACACAAGGTCTGCCCCGCGTAGAGGAGCTGTTCGAATCCAGAAAGCCCAAGGGCCAGGCCGTTATCGCAGAGCAGGCGGGTAAAGTCATCCGCGAGGAGAACGACAGGAAAATTCGTATCGTGGGCGACGACAACGAGGAAAAGGAATATCCTATCGCTTTCGGCGCGAAAATCAAGGTTCAGAACGGCGACTTTGTCGAACCCGGTACTCCGCTTACTCAGGGCTCCATCAATCCGCAGGATATGCTGAGAGTCAAAGGCATCAAGGGCGTTCAGGATTACCTTACCAAAGAGGTTCAGTCCGCTTACCGCCTCTCGGGCGTAGAAATTAACGATAAACACATAGAAGTTATCGTGCGTCAGATGCTGCGTAAGGTTAAAATAGAAAGCCAGGGCGACACAAATATGCTGCCCGGTACCATGGTGGATATATTCAACTACGAGGACGAGAACGAAAGAGTGCTCGAAGCAGGCGGCGTTCCCGCTACCGCTAAACGTACTCTGCTGGGTATAACCAAGGCTGCGCTCGCTACAGAATCCTTCCTCTCCGCGGCTTCCTTCCAGGAAACGGCGAGAGTTCTTACCGAGGCCGCTATCAAGAACAAAATCGATCCCTTGCTCGGCCTTAAAGAAAACGTCATAATCGGTAAACTTATCCCCGCAGGTACGGGTATGAAGATTTACAAGAACATTACCACCGTGCCCGCGCAGGAAAATAAAATAGAAACGGTTGATCCCGCTTTTGCCGTCGATTACAGTAATATGTTCGACGAGGATTCCGAAGAAAAAAATGATTAAAAAACTCTTTACGTCCGAGAGCGTTACCGAAGGGCATCCCGATAAGGTGTGCGATAAAATCGCCGACGCTATCCTGGACGACATACTCTCAAAAGACAAATATGCCCGTGTGGCGTGCGAAGTGTGCGCCACTACCGGCCTCGTTATGGTCATGGGCGAAATAAGCTCGTCGTGTTCGTGCGATTTTACCTCCGTCGTCAGAGAAACGGTCAGGGACATAGGCTATAACGACAGCGCCCTCGGCTTCGACGGCAATACCTGCGCCGTTATCGTAGCAATTGACAAGCAGTCGGACGATATAGCTATGGGCGTGGATTCCGCAGCGGAAGCCGACAGCGGCGATATTGCCGACCGCATAGGGGCGGGCGATCAGGGCATGATGTTCGGATACGCCACTAACGAAACCGAACAGCTTATGCCTTTGCCTATCGTGCTTGCCCACGCACTTACAAGAAGGCTTACCGAGGTCAGAAAACAGGGCGTTCTGAAATACCTGCGTCCGGACGGAAAGGCTCAGGTTACCGTCGAGTATACCGACGGCAAGCCTACCGCAATCGATACCGTAGTGGTTTCGGCTCAGCACGACGACGGCATAGACGCGGCTACCATTTTCGACGATATAAAAAGGGAAGTCGTTTTCAAGGCTTTGCCCGGGGAACTGCTTTCTCCCGATACCAAAATCTACATAAACCCCACGGGCAGGTTCGTCAAGGGCGGCCCTCAGGGCGACAGCGGACTCACGGGCAGAAAGATTATCGTGGATACCTACGGCGGTTACTGCGCCCACGGCGGCGGCGCGCTGTCGGGTAAAGATCCTACCAAAGTGGACAGAAGCGCACTTTATATGGCCAGATACGTCGCTAAAAACCTTGTTGCGGCTAAAATCGCCGATAAGTGCGAAATCGAAGTCGCTTACGCGATAGGCCGCGCGAAACCCGTTTCGCTGTCGGTGAACACCTACGGGACGGGCATTATAGCCGACGATAAAATAGTAGAAGTCATTAACAAGGTTTTCGATATGAGGCCTTATTCCATTATCGAGAACCTCGGCCTCAGAAAACCCATTTATAAGAATACCTCAAATTACGGGCATTTCGGCAGAAAGGAATTCCCGTGGGAAAAAACGGATAAAATCAACCAAATCTTAAAGGCGGTCAAGGAGCTGAACTGAATTGCAGGTAAGCGGCGAAATTCAAAACATAATATTCAATAACGCCGAAACAGGTTATACGGTTATCGATGTTAAGCTGGACAGCGGTGAGTTTATCACCGCTGTCGGTATATTTCCGCCCGTTACCGAAAGCGAACAGGTCGTTATGCGCGGTTCGTTCAAGTTTCATTCCCGCCACGGCAGGCAGTTTGCGGCCGACGAAATAGAGATTTATCCCCCGAAACAGGCCGAAAGCATAGTTAAATATCTTTCGAGCGGACTTTTTAAGGGCGTGGGCGAGGCTACCGCGCGCGCAATAGTTACCAAATTCGGAAACCAGACTCTCGAAATTATAGAAAAATCTCCCACTCAGCTTTTCAAAGTCAAGGGCGTGAGCCTTAAAAAAGCCATGGAAATAGGGCTGGCGTTCAACTCCATGCGCCGCATGCAGGACGCTATTTTGTTTTTGCAGAAGTTTTCCATTTCCATAAATATGGCCATTAAAATCTACCGCATTTACGGCGACGATACCAAAAAAACGGTGGAGGCTAATCCTTACAGGCTTATCGACGACGTTGACAGACTGGGCTTTGCGACGGCGGACAGAATGGCGGCCGAAATGGGTATAGAGAAGGACAGCGATTTCCGCATCAAGGCGGGCATTACCTATACGCTTAAAGATTTTGCCGCAAAAAACGGGCATACATTCCTTCCGCGCACTCTGCTTACCGACGAAGTGCTTAAACTGCTGGGCTTTGACGAAAGTATGACGGACAGAATAGCTTACAATATCGAGGATATGGTTTTTCTGAAACAACTGTATCTGTACGATCTGGACGACGATAAGGCCGTTATGACCTATCCCGCCTACCTTTTGGAGCGCTCCCTGGCCAGGCGTCTTGCCGCCATCGAGGAGGAGCACGCAGCCGTAATAACCGCGCGCGACGGATATATCGAAAAATACGAAGCTAAGAACGGCATAACCTTGCATCAATCTCAGAAAGAGGCCGTAACCGCGGCATTCGAAAGGGGCGTGGAAATTATCACGGGCGGTCCCGGTACGGGTAAGACTACCATTATAAAATGTATTGCCGAAATTTTCGAGCAGCAGGGACGCAAGGCGGTCCTGTGCGCGCCTACGGGCAGGGCGGCAAAACGCCTTTCGGAAGCCACGGGACGCGAAGCAAAAACCATACACCGTTTGCTTGATCTTGATTTCAAGGACGGCAAAGGATATTTTACGTATAACGAAAACACCCGTCTGCCCGCCGACGTGGTTATTGTGGACGAGGTCAGCATGGTGGACGAATACGTATTCGGTGCGCTGGTCAAGGCCGTGGACCGCGGCGCGGGACTTATTCTGGTGGGCGACAAGGATCAGCTTCCTTCGGTGGGGGCGGGCAACGTGCTTGCCGACCTGATAGCTTCGGGAAAATTTGCGGTAACCTGTCTGACTCATATTTACCGGCAGGCCGAACAGAGCCTTATAGTTACCAACGCGCACAGAATCAATAACGGCCGAATGCCCGTTCTGGACGTAAAGGACAACGACTTTTTCTTCGAGGAAAAGGACAGCCCGGCGGAAGCGAGAAACGCCGTTGTGGAACTGGTTACAAAACGCATTCCCGATTATTTTAAGGTGAACGCGGACGACATTCAGGTGCTTTGCCCGATGAAGAAAGGTATCGCGGGCGTGGAAAGCCTGAATGCCGAAATAAGGCAGAAACTCAACCCGCCCAAATACAAATCACCCGAAATGAAATCGGGCGAAACGTCGTACAGGGTGGGCGATAAAGTTATGCAGATAGTCAACGACTATCAGCAGGAATGGACGCTGAAAACCGAAGAAGGAGTGGAAAGCGGCAGCGGTATTTTTAACGGCGAACTGGGCTATATAGAAGAAATCAATATGCTTAATCAAAAGTTTAAAGTGCGTTTTACCGATGATAAAGTGGCGATTTATTCTTTCAGTGACCTCGAGCACCTGGTACTTGCATATGCCGTTTCGATACACAAAAGTCAGGGGTCCGAGTTCGATACCGTGGTTATTTCGGTTACGGGAAACAACTTCATGCTTATGACGCGCAACCTTCTGTACACCGCGGTTACCAGGGCCAAAAAGAGAGTGGTGCTTGTAGGAAGCAGGGAAGCCGTGGCAAAGATGGTAAAAAACAATTACACGGCTAAAAGATTTACTCTGCTTAAAGAATTTCTGGATGAAGAAAGAAGCCTTTAAAAAATTTTACCGTTATCTCGGAAAACTGTTTTTCCCCGAAAACCTGACCTGCGACTGCTGCGGGGCGGAGCTTGTCTTCCCCACGCGTTACAACCTTTGCTCGAAGTGTATGGCGGACACCGTTTTTGCAGAAGGGAAAGTGTGCAAAAGCTGCGGCGTACCCCTCGATAACGAGGCCGATTACTGCTTAAACTGCTCAGGTAAGGGAAGAGGTCTGGTTTTCAACCGCTCGGCAGTGGTTTATAAGGGGACGGCGGTGAAACTTATAGGTGCGCTCAAATTCGGCGGTAAAAGATATATCGCCCGACTCATGGGAGCAATGCTCGCCGACAGGTTTCTGGATGCGGGTACGGCTGCCGACGCGCTGTGTTTCGTACCCATGACGGCCAAAGAGAAGAAAGCGAGAGGGTTCAATCAGGCAGAACTTATTGCGAAAAATCTTGCCGAGAGGCTAAATATTCCGCTTTGCGACTGCCTGGTGAAAATCAGGGAAACGGCTTTTCAGAAAGAACTGTCGGGGAAGGAAAGAAGGGAAAATCTTAACGGGGCGTTCGCCGTAAAACCCGGAGTTTCGTTAAGCGGCAAAAAGATCGTGCTGGTTGACGACGTGTTCACTACGGGCGCGACCGCAGACGCCTGCGCCTCCGCGCTGAAAAAGGCGAGAGCCGCCGAAATCTCCTCGCTCACCTTTGCCGTTACCGCTTATCAAAGCTACGGAGAGACCGAAGAGAAACCGCAGTAAAGCCCGCGTTTTCGATATTATAGGGCAGAATATAACTTTTTTTTGTGCGAACCCGACACTTTTTTTGGTTTACATACTTCCCTTTATAGTGTAAAATATATTTATTATACGTTATTCGGCCATGCCGATAAAATCAAGGAGCTTTCAGATGGGTATTTTTTCGATATTCGCTTCGGATAACGAACGTCAGATTAAAAAACTTAAAAAAACAGCCGACAAAATAGAGGCGCTTTCAGATAAATACAGGAATATGTCCGACGAAAGCCTTAAAGGCTGCACCGAGGAATTTAAAAACCTGCTTGCTTCGGGAAGTACTCTCGACGATATTCTCCCGGACGCCTTCGCGGCAGTGAGAGAGGCCGCGGAAAGAGTTTTGGGACTGAGGCCTTATTACGTTCAGCTTCTGGGAGGCATCGCTCTCCATCAGGGCAGAATAGCCGAAATGAAAACGGGCGAAGGCAAAACGCTTACCGAGGCTTTGCCCGCCTACCTTAACGCTCTTACGGGGAAAGGCGTTCATATCGTTACCGTAAACGACTACCTCGCAGGCCGCGACCAGGAGTGGATAGGCAAGATTTTCAGGTTTATGAATCTGTCTGTCGGCGTTATCGCGCCCGAGATGCCTTTTGCCAAAAAGAAAGAGGCTTACGCCGCCGATATAACTTACGGAACGAATAACGAGTTCGGTTTCGATTACCTCAGGGACAATATGGTGGTGTCGAAAGACAAAATGGTGCAGAGAGGCCATAATTTCGCGATTGTGGACGAGGTGGACAGCATTCTCATAGACGAGGCACGCACCCCGCTTATTATTTCCGGCAAGGGCGGCAAATCCTCCGAAAACTACATTATCGCCAACAGATTCGCGCGTTCTTTGCACGAGGGGCTGGATTTCGTTATCGAGGAAAAGGAAAAATCCGTAAGCCTGACCGAGGACGGCATCGCCAAAGCGGAGAAGTACTATAAGGTGGACAACCTCTCCGACGTAGACAATACCGAGCTTAACCACTATATCAGGCAGGCCCTTAAAGCCAACTATATTATGAAAAAGGACGCCGACTACATCGTCAGCGACGGCGAAGTGCTTATTGTAGACGAGTTCACCGGACGTATCATGATAGGCCGCAGATACAACGAGGGACTGCATCAGGCCATAGAGGCAAAGGAAAACGTCAGAATCCGCGACGAGAACAAAACCCTGGCTACAATTACCTTCCAGAACTATTTCAGACTTTACAAAAAACTTTCGGGCATGACGGGTACCGCCAAGACCGAAGAACAGGAATTTACAGGAATTTACGACCTCGACGTAGTAGTTATCCCTACCAATCTTCCCATGATAAGACGGGACGAGAACGACCAGATTTACACTACCGTTCAGGGCAAGAACAAGGCCATATTGCAGGATATAGAGGAGTGCCATAAGACGGGTCAGCCCGTGCTTGTGGGTACGGTTACCGTGGAAAAATCCGAGGAACTGAGCAAACTTCTGGGCAGAAAGGGCATTCCTCATAACGTGCTTAACGCCAAAAACCATAAAAAAGAAGCCGAAATTATCGCTCAGGCAGGCAGAAAAGGCGCGGTTACCATTGCTACCAACATGGCGGGCAGAGGTACGGATATCATGCTGGGCGGCAATCCCGAATACATGGCCAAAAGCAAAATGGAAAAGGACGGGTATCCTTCGGATATAATCGAGGCCGCCACTTCTTTTGCCAAAACCGAGGACGAGGAAGTTTTGCGCGCAAAGGCCGAATACGACAGGCATTACAAAGCTTTTAAGGAAATCACCGACAAGGAAAAAGAAGAGGTTGTCGCTCTGGGCGGACTCAGAATCATTGGCACCGAAAGACACGAAAGCAGACGTATCGACAATCAGCTGCGCGGCCGTTCCGGCCGTCAGGGAGATCCCGGTTCGTCGGTATTTTATATTTCGCTCGAAGACGATATCGCGCGTATCTTCGGCGGCGATAAGCTCAAATCGGTTACCGAATGGCTCAAAGTCGAAGAGGATATGCCCATTTCCAACAAGATTATCAGCAATCAGATCGAAAAAGCGCAGAAAATGGTGGAAAGCCGTAACTACTCCGTCAGAAAACACGTGCTCAGTTACGATAACGTAATGAACAAACAGCGCGAAATTATTTACGGCGAGAGAAACAAGGTGCTTACAGGCGTGGACGTGCACGATCAGATCCTTAAAATGATCGATCCGCTCGCCGAGGAAATTATAGGTTATTACGCCGATTACAAGGAAGATTACAACGCATGGGATTACGAGGACTTCAACAAGTCCCTCGAACAGCGGCTTCTGCCCGCGGGAAGTAATCTTATGACGCCCGAACTTGCAGGCTGTTTCGACGTTTACAAGCTCAAGGAAGCCGTAGTCAAGCTGGCAACGGAGAGCTATGAACAGAAAATCGCCAAGGCTAAAGAGGACGGCTTCGATTTCTCGGAATGCGAAAGGGTTTTCCTGTTGAAAAACGTGGACAAACAGTGGATGGACCATATCGACGCCATGGATCAGCTTCGTAAGGGTATAGGCCTCAGAGCCTACGGCCAGCGCGATCCCGTTATAGCCTATCAGCAGGAAGGCTTCGAGATGTTCGACGAAATGGTCAAGCGGATTCAGAGGGATACCGTCGTTCAGCTTATGAAAGTGGAAGTCGTTAAGCAGGACGAAGGCGCTTCCAAAATGAAGATAGGCCAGCAGGCCGCCGCCAAAAAAGCGCCCGCGGTTTCGGGAAAAGGCGTGGGCCGCAACGACCCGTGCCCTTGCGGAAGCGGCAAAAAATATAAAAACTGTTGCGGCAGATAGCGCTTTGCGCGGCCGGTTTTAAGGTGAACGTATGAAAAAAATCGCGGTGGATCTCGACGGAGTCGTTTTCGACTCGGAAAATCTTTACAGGGTATATACAGAAATCTTCGACGCCGACATTAAAAAGGCCGACAACGTTGTGGACAATTCCCGAAGGATTTTTCAGCAGAGGTATGACTGGTCGAGCGAAGAGTTTGAAGATTTTTACCGCCTTAATTCGCGCGAAATTCTTACGGAATCGACCTTTATGCCGGGCGCGGTACTCGTGCTGGGCAAACTCAAAGAAAGGTTCGAGACAGTCGTGCTGACTTCGCGCAGCGGTTCCGAGGCGGAAATAGCCAAAGCGCGCATGGAAAAAGCCGGATTAGGGGATATTGCCTTTTTCTGCGATCAAAAGGATAAGACGGCAATGCTTCTCGACCTGAAAGCCGATTTTATTATCGACGACGACGAGCAGACCTGCCTGGACGCAGCCGAAAACGGAATTACGGCACTGTTTTTCAAAAACAACGCGGCACACAGGATAGACGGGAAGCCAAAACTCGTTACCGTGAATAACTGGGGCGAAATTTACAAGTTTCTTACGCTGGGAACGTGCGGCGGAAAAATTAACGGTTAAAGGCGGCCTTACGGCCGAATTTATAAATTTTACTGAATTTTCAGAAAGAGGTGATAGGGTTGACGGATTTTACCGAGCATAAAGCAAAACTCAAAAAACTCAGCGATACCCTGGCATTGGCAGGCGATTCACTTTGACCTCGTCAAGGTGAACGATCGCATAGAAGAACTTGAAAAAACTCAGCACGAAGAAGGGTTCTGGGAAGACCTGGACAGAGCGCAGAAAGTAAATAAGGAGCTCAAAAGTCTTCAAACCAAAACGGGCGTGTTTAAAAAATTGCAGGCGCGTATCGATGACGCAGCCGTTCTTATCGAATTGTGCGAAGATATGGGCGACGATAGCGAAGCGCAGGGTTTAAACGACGAAATCGCATCTTTAACCGAAGATATCGATAAATTGTGGCTTGAAACCCTGTTCAAAGGCAAGTATGACGGCAGTAACGCCATACTGACTTTGCACGCAGGCGCGGGCGGTACGGAGGCTCAGGACTGGGTAAGCATGCTTTACCGCATGTATACGAGATATTTGGAGCGCAACGGTTTCAAGGTAAAAGTGCTGGATATGCTAGACGGCGACGAGGCGGGCATCAAAAGCGTTACCTTCCTCGCCGAGGGCGACAACGCTTACGGCTATCTCAAAGCCGAAAAGGGCGTGCACAGACTGGTGAGAATTTCGCCTTTCGACAGCAACAGCAGACGGCATACTTCCTTCGCTTCTCTCGAAGTCATGCCCGAAATAGAGGACGACGCGGAAATCAAAATCTCCCCGGACGAACTTAAAGTGGATACTTACCGCAGCAGCGGCGCGGGCGGTCAGCACGTCAATAAGACCGAAAGCGCAATCCGAATTACCCATATTCCCACGGGTATCGTGGTAAGCTGTCAGAACGAACGCAGCCAGATTCAGAACCGCGAGGTCGCCATGCGCATGCTGATGGGTAAGCTGATAGAAAAACGCGAGCGCGAACAGATGGAAGAGGTAAGCCAGATTAAAGGCGACCTCAAAAAAATAGAATGGGGCAGTCAGATAAGAAGTTACGTTTTCTGCCCGTATACCATGGTCAAGGATCACCGTACAGGCTACGAAACGGGTAACGTACAGGCCGTTATGGACGGATATATCGACGAGTTCATAACCACCTATCTGAAAATGTCGTTGTAATTATGGGTTATTACGAAAGCGTAAAAGCGAAATTCGACGCGCTTAAAGAAAAAAAGGATATTACCGTGCTCGCCATAGAGAGCAGCTGCGACGAGACTGCCGCGGCAGTGGTGAAAAACGGCAGACAGATTCTGTCTAACGTAATCGCTTCGCAGATTGAAATTCACCGTCGCTTCGGAGGGGTAGTGCCCGAAGTGGCAAGCCGTAACCATACCGCCGCCGTCGGAAAGGTTACCGACGACGCCCTTAAGCAGGCGGGACTCCGGCTTTCCGACATTGACCTTATAGCCGTCACGTACGGCGCGGGGCTTCTGGGCGCGCTTCTGGTGGGCGTGAGTTACGCCAAAGGCCTTTCTTACGCCGCGGAAATTCCGCTTATTCCCGTCAGTCATATAAAGGGGCATATAGCGGCTAATTACATAGCCTGCCCGCAACTCGAACCGCCTTACGTCTGTCTGCTGGCCAGCGGAGGGCATACTGCTCTGCTCAAAGTCGAGGATTACGACAGTTTTACCTTGCTGGGAAGCACGCAGGACGACGCCGCAGGCGAGGCCTTCGACAAGGTAGCGAGGACTTTGGGGCTGAAATATCCCGGCGGGCCCGAGATAGAAAAGCTGGCATTACAGGGCCGTCCCGTAATAAAATTTACAAGGCCCCTGGCAAAAGAGGATACTCTGGATTTTTCGTACAGCGGGCTGAAAACGGCCGTTATAAATTACGTGCATAACCGCGCGGCGAAGGGCGAGGAGATAAACGCGGCAGACGTAGCCGCCAGTTTTCAGAAAACGGCGGTGGACGTGCTTGTGGACAACGCGGCGGCCGCCGTCAGACGGACGAAGACGGATACGCTGGTTATCGCGGGCGGAGTAAGCGCGAATACCTATCTCAGAGAGCAGGCCGACAGAGCCGCCGCAAAATACGGGTTCAGGGCGGTATATCCTCCTCTCGGACTTTGCACGGACAATGCGGCGATGATTGCTTCGGCGGCCTATTTTCTGTTAAGGTCAGGCGAATCCTTTGCAGGGCTCGACCTCGACGCAAAGGCTACCGTTCCGCTCGGACAGGCGGATATTACTTAGTATTATCTAGTAAGGATTATACCTTTATTATTTATTCGGGGCGGTTCGGCCCCGAAACCTTTAATTTGAGTTTTATTGCCCGCAGCGAAAAGTTTTTTGCATTTTCTGCCGTTTTTTCGTTGACATATTGACCATTTATTGATAAGATATTATGGCTTGTATTATACGTACGAGTGTTTTGTCCTTTACGGCAAAACGGTAATTGCCATGAATACTGAAATTGCGCAAATGATTGCTTCCAACGATAAAATCGTGGGAACGAAACAAGTTATCAAGGGCATCGCCGAGCATACGGTTGGGTGTGTTATCGTAGCCGACGACGCCGACAGGTTTATTCTTGACCGCATCTGCGACGCCGCCGTGCGACAGAATATCCGGGTGCTGCACTGTCCGTCCATGGACGAACTGGGCAAAGCCTGCGGTATCGAAGTGGCCGCCGCCGCTTGTGCGATTAAAGCGTAAACGATATATTAGTGAGTTTATCCCTCGGGTTGCCGGACAAGCTCATCCGATAAATCTTCAAGGAGGTTTGAAATGCCAACTATCAATCAATTAATCAGGCAGGGTCGTGAAAGACAGACCAAAAAATCCGCTACTCCTATCATGGAACAATGTCCCCAGAAAAGAGGCGTTTGTTTGTCTGTTACCACCACCACCCCTAAAAAGCCTAACTCTGCTTTGCGTAAGATTGCAAGGGTTCGCCTTGTAAACGGTATGGAAGGTACGGTTTATATTCCCGGTATCGGTCATAACCTGCAAGAGCACAGCGTAGTTTTGATTCGTGGCGGCAGGGTTAAAGACCTGCCCGGTGTGAGATATCACATCGTTCGCGGCGCGCTCGATACCGCAGGCGTGGCAAAGCGCATGCAGGCTCGTTCCAAGTACGGCGCCAAGAGGCCTAAATAATTTTCGGATGATAACCCAACTATTTTAAAGGAGGTAAACTTTTATGCCAAGAAGAAGCGGCGTTCCTAAACGTGACGTTCTGCCCGACCCTATATATAACAGCAAAGTCGTTACCAAACTCGTTAATCAGATTATGTACGACGGCAAAAGGGGTACCGCGCAGAATATCGTTTACAGCGCGTTCGATATCGTTGAAAAGAAATTGTCCCTCGGCGCTATGGAAGTTTTCACCAAAGCGCTGGAAAATATTATGCCCGCTCTCGAAGTCAAGGCCAGAAGGGTAGGCGGTTCCACTTATCAGGTTCCCCTCGAAATCAGGCCCGACAGAAGACAGACGCTGGGTATCCGCTGGCTCGTTCTGTTCTCCCGCAAGAGAGGCGAAAAAACCATGGCGGAGAAACTCGCGGGCGAAATTATGGACGCTTACAACAACGCAGGCGCATCGGTGAAGAAGAAAGAAGACACGCACCGCATGGCCGAAGCCAACAAGGCGTTTGCGCATTTCCGCTGGTAGCATCGTGATAGGGGGTCATGAAGCAGGAGGTATAAATGGCCAGAACATTTACGCTTGACAAAATCAGAAATATCGGCATTATGGCCCACATCGACGCCGGCAAAACCACTACGTCGGAAAGGATTCTGTTCTATACGGGCAGGATTCACCGTACGGGCGAAACCCACGAGGGTGCCGCCGTTATGGACTGGATGGTTCAGGAGCAGGAAAGAGGTATTACCATTACTTCTGCCGCTACCACCACTCAGTGGAAGGGACACAGAATCAATCTGATAGACACCCCCGGACACGTGGATTTTACCGTCGAAGTAGAAAGAAGTCTGCGCATTCTCGACGGCGCCGTAGCGCTTTTCTGCGCAAAGGGCGGAGTCGAGCCTCAGTCCGAAACCGTTTGGCGGCAGGCTGACAAATACCACGTTCCGAGACTCGCGTTCGTAAACAAAATGGATATTCTGGGCGCGAATTTCCATAACGCGGTGAACATGATGCGCGAAAGACTCAAAACCAACGCCGTGCCCATAGAATTGCCTATCGGTAAAGAAAGCGATTTTATCGGCGTTATCGACCTTGTTACAAACAAGGCCGTCATATACAAGGACGAACAGGGCATTCAGTTCGACGTCGTCGACATTCCCGAGAACATGAAGGCCGAAGCCGAGCAGGCCAGATACGAACTTATCGAAGCCGTTGCCGATTTCGACGATACCATTCTCGAAAAGTGCCTCGAAGGTCAGGAAGTTACCGCCGAAGAACTTCGTCCCGCAATAAGAAAGGCTACCATCAGCCTGAAAATGACTCCCGTTCTTTGCGGCAGCGCTTACCGTAACAAGGGCGTTCAGAGTCTGCTTGACGCAATTATCGAGTATCTGCCTTCCCCCCTCGATATACCCAGTATTACGGGTACCAACCCGAGGACGGGCAAGGTCGAAGCCCGTCACAGCGACGACAAAGAACCTTTTGCGGCTTTGCTGTTCAAGGTCATGGCCGACCCCTTTGTGGGAAAACTGGCCTTTACGCGCATTTACAGCGGCGTATTGAAGAGCGGTTCGTACATTTACAACGCAAATAAGGACAAAAAGGAAAGAGTAGGTCGCATTCTCAGAATGCACGCCAACAACAGGGAGGACCTCGAAGAGGCTTACGCAGGAGACATAATCGCCATAGTCGGCCTTAAAGAAAGCGGCACGGGCGATACGCTGTGCGATCAGGCTCATCCCGTTTCGCTCGAAAGCATGGAATTTCCCGAGCCCGTTATCAGGGTTGCAATCGAGCCCAAGACCAAAGCCGGTCAGGAAAAAATGGGTATAGCTCTTCAGAAACTCTCCGAGGAAGATCCCACCTTCAAGGCTTATACCGACAAGGAAACGGGGCAGACCATCATCGCGGGTATGGGCGAGCTTCACCTCGAAATCATAGTCGACAGGCTGCTCAGAGAGTTCAAGGTCGAGGCCAACGTCGGTCAGCCGCAGGTCGCTTACCGCGAAACCATCAGAAAATCGGTTAAGAAGCAGGGTAAATTCGTGCGTCAGTCCGGCGGTAAAGGTCAATACGGCGACTGTACGATTATTCTCGAACCTCAGGAACCCGGCAAGGGTTACGAATTCGTCGACGAGACTGTCGGCGGCTGCATCCCCAAAGAGTATATCCCCGCAATCAGCGCGGGTATCAAGGAGGCCGCTCTGTCGGGCGTTCTGGCGGGATACGAGGTCGTGGACTTCAAGGTAAGGCTTATCGAAGGCAGCTACCACGAGGTGGACTCTTCCGAAATGGCTTACAAAATCGCGGGTTCGATAGCCTTCAAAGAGGCTGCGAAAGAGGCGGCTCCCGTATTGCTCGAACCTATTATGTCCGTAGAAGTTATCCTGCCCGAAGAATATCTCGGCGCGGGCATGGGAAGTATTACCGGCAGAAGAGGTCAGCTTAAAGGTACCGAAATCAGAAACGGCTCTCAGGTCATCGACGCAGAGGTTCCGCTTTCCGAAATGTTCGGTTACGCCACCGCTCTCAGAAGCCTTACTCAGGGACGTGCGAACTTCACTATGCAGTTCAGCCACTACGCCGAAGTGCCGAAGTCGGTGTCCGAAAAAATCATCGGCAAAAAATAACCCGAATTCATTCACCTTTTTAAGGTGTCTAAATTAAATAAAACCAAAAGTTACTAGAATTTGTAGGAGGAACTTTAAAATGGCAAAATCTAAATTCGAAAGAACCAAACCCCACGTCAACATTGGTACTATCGGCCACGTTGACCACGGCAAAACCACTCTTACCGCCGCTATCACCATGTACAGCGCTTCGGTAGGTAATGCCAAAGTTATGAAGTACGACGAAATCGACAAGGCTCCCGAAGAGAAAGCCAGAGGTATAACAATCAACACCGCTCACGTCGAGTACGAAACCGCTACCCGTCACTACGCGCACGTTGACTGCCCCGGCCACGCCGACTA
>DVNW01000025.1 GCA_018714105.1 Candidatus Faecicola pullistercoris
TATTAATTTAATAATATTAAATATTTGAATTTTTATCAAGTGTATCCCTGATGCCCGCGGCAGTTAAAAATATTTAAGGCATAAAAAAAGCGGGAAGAAGCCTTCCCGCGTTTTTATTATAACCTGTATCAGCCGAAGACGCTTTCGTTTACGTCGTACGACAGCGTTACGTTGCCGGGCCAGCCTGCAGCGACGGCCGCGTCGTAAATCCTGTAATCCACATAGACGGTGGCGGCGGAGTCAAATACGCTTTCGCCTACGGCAGGTGCCGTAACGGCGTCCACGCCTATTACCGCGGCGGAATTGATGCCGCCGAACGCGTAATCGTCTATGGAAGTTACGCCCGCGCCGATATAAACCTTTGTGAGGTTAACGGCGTTTCTGAACGCGCCCATGCCGATATTTTTAACCGAGGCGGGCAGTTTTACCGTAGTCAGGGACGAGCAGTAAGCAAAGGCCTCGTCGCCTATGGCGGTAAGTTTGGCGCCGTCTGCAAAGGTAAGGCCCGAAAGCGAGCTGCAACCCGAGAATGCCTGACTGCCGAGGTAAGTGGTAGCTGCCGAGATTGTTACCGAAACCATACGCGTAGCGTTGAGGAATGCTCTGTCGCCTATAGTGGCAAGCGAGTTATCCGCGCCTATTACAAGCTGCATCGAGAAGTTGTTTTCAAAGGCCTCGGTGCCTATCGAGGTAACGCTTGACGGCAATACGTTGGTAAGGGTATCCGTTTTGAATACGGCAAACGCGGTATCGCCGGCAAAAGCCCTGTTGCCTATCGAGGTAACTCTGCCCAGAGTAACCGAGTTAAGAGCGGGGTTATCGGCCAGCATTTCGTCCGAAACGGTTGTAACGGCGGTAGCGGTAAACGATTTTAAAGTATTTATGCCGCTGAACGCGCCCGCGCCCACCGTCTTTAAGGCTTCGGGCATGTTAACGTCTATAAGTTTTGTACCTGCAAAAGCATAGCTTTCTACCGTGGCAAGCGTAGGTTTGTCGTTCTCGTCCGCGCCGGGTTCGAAAGTAAGCGCTGCAAGGGCGGAATTTCTGAACGCGCCGCTGCCTACCGTGGTAATTTCGAGCGGAAGCTCTATCGTGCTTACAAGCGTATCCTCGAAGGTGGCCGCCGGGATAAGCGAATAAGCGTAACCCTCGGTAAAGGTAACGGTAGCGAGTTTGGAACCGCTGAATACGCCCGTACCCATAAATGCAAGGCTTGCGGGAAGTTCTACCGACGATACGTTACTGCCGGCAAAGGCCTCGGTGTCGATAGTGGTAACGCCCGCGCCGAAGGTAACGGCAAAGGAAGCGCCCGTGGTATCGGCAAAGGCTCTCGTACCTATGCTTATAAGGCTGTCGGGCAACGCAACCGCGCCCAGCGAGGTACAACCCTCGAAAGCGCGCGGGCCGATATCCTGCAAGCCCGCCTCAAAGATAACCGACGCAAGCGAAGTGCAGCCTGCAAACGCGTCCGAACCGATACGCAGTATGCCTGCGGGCACGCTGACCGAAGCTATGCCCGAACCGGCAAACGCTCCGTCCGCGATATACGCCGCGGCGGCAAGGGCGGAAACGTCCGTGCCGTTATATCTGTAAAATACCTGACCTACGTTGTTAACGGCGTTGTTAAACGCCCCTCTGCCTACGAAGGTAGCCGCCGGGAATTCGGTAACAGCGGCCTTGTCGTAAGAGGTGTTGACAAAGGCATATTCGCCGATGTAGGCAATGTTTGCGGCCCTGTCAAGCGAAGTAACGCCCGAGTTTGCAAAGGCAGATTTCTCCACCCTGATAACCGCGCTCGTTCCCGTGAGGGCAAACGCGCCGCTCTGCTCGAAGCAGCTGGACGGAATAACGCTTATCGCCGAGGCCCAGGTTACCGAGGTAAGAGCCTTCGCGTAAGCAAACGCGCCGCTGCCTATCGAGGTAACGCCCGAAAGATCGGCGCTTACAAGCCCCGTATTGCGGAATGCGCCCTCGCCTATCGACTTGACGTTTGTGAAGTCGAACGAGGTGATACCCGTGTTGCGGAAGGCGTATCTGCCTATATTCTTAACCGTGGCGGGCAAGGTAACCGAAGTAATGTTTTTGGCGTTGGCCAGCGAGTAATCGGCAATGGTGCTTATACCCGCGGTAACGGTAAGCGAAGTCAGGCTTTCGGGCAGGTAGTAGGTAACGTTGTTCTGAACGGCGGGATAGCCTCCGTAAGAAGCGTTCGTGCCGAACAGCGTGCCCAGCGCAACCGTACCCGTATAGGTAAGCGAAACGAGATTGTTGCAGCCCGTGAGCATTCCGTTGCCGTAAGAGGTTACCGACGCGGGTAATACCATGTCGGTTATTCCGGTAGCCATAAAGGCGAGTTCGCCTATCGAGGAAAGATTGATATTGTTTGCGAAAGTAACCGTTTCAAGCGAGCCGCAGTCGGCAAACGCCCTCGCGCCTACCGAAGTTACGGTAACGGGAATGCTTACGCTCATAAGCCCCGCATAGCCCTTGAATGCGTCGTCGCCTATTGCGGTAACGGTAACGCCGTCAACCGATTCGGGAATAACTATTTCGGTGTAATTGAGTTTGCCGTAATCGGTTATGCCCGAAAGAGCGTAATCGGTCATCACGAATATCGAGCGCCATGCCGCCCTTAAAGTAACGGTATCGCCCGCCAGGTCGTAAACCCATTCGCCCGTAAAGTTGCCTTTGTTGTCCGTTATAATAACGGGTTCGCCGCTTGTGGACAGCGACCAGCCGAGGAACTCGTAATACTGTTTGCCGTCGGGAGCAACCGAGGTAACCGCGCCCGAAGCGGAGTCGGCCATTTCGAGCTTATTGAAAGTAGCGGTAAGATTTACGGTCTCCGTTCCGTTTTCGTAAACGAAATTGAGGTTATAGGTTTTAGCCGTGAATTTTGCCACTATATCGGCGTTGTAGTTGGCAACCGTATATACGAATTCGAGATCCGTACTTAAAAGTTCCTCTTTGAGTTCGTTGTTCTGAACGTATCTTCTGAACCAGCCGTCGAAAAGATAGCCGGGATTGCGGGTTGCGGTAAGCGTTACTTCGGCGCCGTATACGGTTTCGCCGTCGCTGGTCATGCCGACCTCGCCGCCCGCGGCGTTGCTGGAGGTCACGCTTACGGTATGCGGACATGCTTTGTAATACGCTACCAGAGTAACCGTATCGTTTTCGCCCTTGAATATAAACTGTTCGATGGCCTTGCCTTCGTTATCGGTAACCTGCACCGCTTCGCCGCTTTCGGGAACGTAATAGTAACCGATAAAGTTAAAGTATTCCTCGGTCATCATAACGCCGTCGGCGTCAAACAGCGTGCCTTTGGCAAACGAATATTCGCCCGCGCCCGTGCCGTAAGCCACCTCGACCGAGTAGTCGTCTACGGGGAAGGTAACCGTATAATCGCCTATGAGGTTGGGCTTTTCGGCAATAACGACCTTATAAGGCGTAGCCTCGAATACCGCGTTTATTGCGGCGTTACCTACGAGATTAAAGGTGAATTCGGTATTTAAATCGGTAAGATTTTCATTGCCGTGTTCCGCCGTCATGGCTACCGTCCACTTGGAAAACGTAGTGGTTTCGGGATCGAAACCTTCCACCTTAACGGTGATTTCGGTATCGTATTCCACGGTGTATTCCAGGCCGGTCTGCTCCAGGGTATCGGCGCACAGCTGCTTGAATTCTTCCAGAGTATAAAGGTGCGCGCCCACCGTTATGTAAATTTTACCCGCGGGATCGGACATATTGCTGTCGATACTGACGGTGTATTTGTCCGTTTCGAGGATGGGATACATCGTTACCGCAGTGGGTACGGAACCCGAGCCGAACGCGCCGGTATAAAGATTCTTCCACGATTCCACCGTAAGAGGCAGATATTCGGCGGGTACTTCGAGTTCTTTGTCGCCGCTTACGGCCTTCCAGCCCTTAAAGGCAAAGCCCTTGCGGAAAACGGTGTAAAGTCTGCCCGTATCGCTTATTGTAATTCTGTTCTGCTGAGCAACGTCGCCGGTCTCGATACCGTCCACTATAAGCACGGACAGTCCGTCGGCTGCTCCCTCGTACAGATTATAGTTGAAAGTGTAGGTAATAGGCTCCCACTGAGCATAATAAGTAGTGGTCACGGCCAGCATTCTGCCGGTAACGGTCTGCTTGTAATCGCTGCCGTGTTCGGTAGTTGTGAAACCGAGGAACCTGTATCCCTCGTTTGCCGCCGCAGTAAGTTTGTAACTTTCGTCGTAAATAAGTTTATATACGCCGTCGGAAGAATCGGCAAGGTCGCTCTCATTGCCCGAAATCTCAACGGTTACGCGGCCGGCGTCGGGATTTACGTTGGTAACAGCCAGATCGTATTTATAATAATCCCATCTGGCAACCAGAGTAACGGTCGGAGACGCGCTGTCTATCGCCCAGGAACCGTTAAGTTCGCCGTCGGCGTCGGTCAGTTTGATTTCCCTGCCGCCCTCTATGTAATACCAGCCCGCGAAGGTAGCTATCCTTTCGTTGCTCTTTTCGGGAATGGCAAAGGATTTCGGATTGCCTACGGCGTCGTAAATCGCGCCGCTGCCGTAAATTACTCTGTAAGTACTGTCGGCGTCAAGACGGTCGCAACCTTCCTTGCTTAATACCACGTTGTATTCCTTAGCGGTCCACTCCGCCTGCAAGGTAATATCCGCCGTAATTACGGTACCCGTATTGAAAATGTACTTATTGTTGCCGTTGTAATAATACCAATAATTAAGGGTATAACCCGCTCTGGCTTCGCACTCGGCGGGGATATCCTCTTCGTAAAGGACGCCGTCCCATACGCTCTTGGTGCTGCCCGTATCGTCGGTTATATAATCGACTTTACCGGCGTACTGCGAATTGAGGTCGTCGTTTATATTGTATTCCGTCCCCGCGAAAGGCACGTAAACGGGATAATGGTTGTTGGTGCTGTTTACGAAGGTAACCGTATAATACGTACCCCTTCTGATATTAATCTGATAAGTTTTTTCGTTAAGATTGTTCTTATCCAGCATTCTGAGATAGAACGTGTTGTTCCCCTTGTTAAGCGCAAACCTGGGGCTGGACTGCAACCCCGAAGTGGAACCGGCGCCGAAATGTTCGAGCCAGGTGGAATTGGAACTTACGTATTTCAGATTGTTCTGGGCAAAATCCGAGCTGAGGTAAATACCTACCATATTGCCCTCGTTCTCAGCCACTTCGATAAACTCGATGAAATCGTACGTTTCCACGTCGCCGCTCAGCGTTTCCTGATAATAGCCTCCCACGGCCTCGCCGTATTTGTCTACTACGTAGTCGTCTACGTTGGTGGTCACAAAGGACCGGGCCTGCCAGTGAGCATAATACGTAACGTTCGCGTTAACAACAAGCGGGAAACTGATTTTTGTACCCGTATCGTCCGCCGAAGTAAACCAGCCCGAAAAGGTATACCCCTTTTTGGACGGAGCGGACGGCTCGTTAACCGCGACGCCGGGCGCTACCTCGGTAGAATAGTAATTAACGCCGTCGGAAACAAAGGCAACGGTAAACTTTTTATCCGACGAAGAACCGCCTCCCGTAGTCCCGCCGGGCTCCTCGCCGCAGGCGGCGAATACGATAAGCATACAGGCGACTACCAAAGCGATGGTCATAATTTTACCCGATTTTTTCATAGCGATACATCCTTTTACTTATTTCGGTAATTCCGATTGCAGCCAGTTGTGAAGTAACCCCCTCAAAGGTATCGCGTAACACAACCAAATTCCGAACGCTTTGCTTTGGCGCAGCAACGCGCATACGTGCGTACCGCGCTAAATCTTAAAAACATTCATATAAAAATTATAATACATCTTTACAGATTAAGTCAATGGAAAAATTCACAATTGCAAGAACGTAAACCGCTTTTATACGGTGGAAAATTTTTACATAAATCTTAAAAAAATTCAAAAGCAGGCTTTATATGTCAAACTTTACGGCTATACTGTCATAATATCAATAAAAGAAGGTTGCTTGCGGCAACCTTCTTAAATCATGCTTATTAAAGTACTCGTTAAAGGTTTTTCATTTTAAGAGCAGTCCTTCTTACCTTTTCCCTGTCGATGCCCAGAAGATAAGCCACGTCCCTGAGCGAAACGCCGCAGCGGGACTGAAGCTCGTAAATAGCCGCCATAAGCACCTCGGGATCCTGCAAAATGCGTTTATCCGTAATTTTATATCTGTGTATCAGATCAAGAAGTACGGTGTCGCAATCCTCATTGGGTTTTTCCTCGAGAAAATCGTATTCCTTTGAGACGAACTCGGATATTTCGGGCACTTTTCCGAAAAGTTTTTCAACTGCGGCCATGTCGGCCAAACCGTTACCGAAACGGTAATTTCTCGCGCTGGAATAAGGATAATCGGCCGCAAAATTTTCCATTTTTGCTACGCACGGATTATAATGCACGAAATTAATGCAGTTTTCCGTCATGTCCTTATCGGCAAGAGGTTCGCTTTCGTATCTGCCCTTAAACACGTATCCGTTGCGGTTTTTAATGCGGTTATAAAATTTGGCGTAAGTCGTATTCAGCCTTCGCATGAATTCGGGTATGTCCGCCGTGTTTTTTGCCGTAACCACAAGATGGCTGTGATTATCCATAACACAGTATGCCAGAACGGAAACGCCCATATCCGCCGCCTTTTCGGCAAGCGTATTGAGATAAAACCTTTTGATATTGTCTTCCTTAAAAATGTTTTCGCGCGGAAGACCGCTGGTCAGAATGTGAAAATAGCTTATTCCTTCCATTATTTTGTTACGGGGAAGTCTTGTCATACGAATACCGCCTGAATTTTATCTGCGGCCTTTCAGGCCTCTGTTATAGTTTGATTATAACAGCGACGGGGGTGATAAGTCAACCGAATTAATGTAATATGTGTCAAATTATCCGTCCTGAATTTTTCAGCGCGCAGGACGTAAAAATTTTTTAATTATTTATAATTAAAAATATATTCGCGGCATTTACCGGACGGCAATTTGGCAGTCAAATCGTAAAAAATGCCACTTGCCCGCCCGATTTTGCGTTTTAAGCGGTTTTTTGAGATTATACCGATAAAACGTTTGACTTTTTTTTAATAGAATGATACCATTTAATAAACTTAACAAACCGATGAGGTAAAGTAGTAACTTGCATAAGTTGTTTTTCAGAGAGTTCCGGACGGTGCGAACGGAGCAAACGGCCGCAAGCGAATGGGTTACCGAGGGCGAAGGCGAACGCAAACGGCCAGTAGTCTTCGACGCACTTCTCGCGTCAGCAGAAAAGGTATGTCAGTACCGTAACGAGGTAGCCTCGCGGCTATGAAATTGGGTGGCAACACGGATAAATTTCGTCCCAAGGAATTTATCCGTGTCTTTTGTTTTTAAGGAGTTTATTATGAAAAAGTATTTTCTCGATTTCCGATGGCGCGGTCAGAATAATCCGCAACCCCGTCGGCACGAATATTTTATGACTATATATACAAGGAGAAAATTAATATGAAAAATTACGATATACCCTATAAAACTTATCTTTCGGAGAGCGAACTTCCCGATAAATGGATCAACGTCAAGGCTTTTATGAAAAGCCAGCATGACCCCTTTCTTAATCCGGCAACGCTTGAACCTTGCACGGCCGAGGATCTGAAACCCGTCTTCTGCGACGACGTCATCAAGCAGGAGCTTGACTGCACCACGCCATATATCGATATTCCCGAAGAAATAGTGTCCTTCTACAAAATGTACAGGCCCAGTCCTCTCGTAAGAGCATATTGTCTTGAAAAAGCGCTCGGAACGCCCGCGCATATATATTATAAGTTTGAAGGCAACAATACTTCGGGCTCTCACAAACTCAATTCCGCGGCGGCTCAGGTTTACTACGCCAAAAAACAGGGGCTTACCTCGCTTACCACCGAAACGGGTGCGGGACAATGGGGCACGGCTCTTGCCATGGCAACCGCCTATTTCGGAATTGACCTTACGGTATATATGGTAAAGGTATCCAGCCTTCAGAAGCCCTATCGCAAAGCCGTTATAGAAACCTACGGGGCAAAAGTAGTTCCTTCTCCCTCCGACACGACGGCGGCCGGACGCGCAATTCTTGCAAAAATGCCCGAAACGGGCGGTTCGCTGGGGTGCGCCATTTCCGAAGCCGTGGAAACGGCAACTAATACGCCTAATTGCAGATACGTGCTCGGCAGCGTGCTCGATCACGTTCTGCTGCACCAGACCGTAATAGGCCTCGAAGCCAAAAAAGCTCTGGATAAATACGGCGTTACCCCCGACGTAATAATAGGCTGCGCCGGCGGCGGCTCCAATCTGGGCGGACTTATAGCTCCGTTTATGGCCGACAAACTGCAAGGCAAAACCGATACCGATATCGTGGCGGTCGAACCTGCTTCCTGTCCTTCGCTTACAAGAGGTCTTTATAAATACGACTTCTGCGACACGGGAAGAATGACTCCTCTTGCCAGAATGTACAGTCTGGGAAGCGGTTTCATTCCCTCGGCAAATCACGCCGGCGGACTGCGTTATCACGGCATGAGTCCCATACTGTCCAAGCTGTATCACGACAAATACATGAGAGCCGTATCCGTCGAACAGACCAAGGTTTTCGAAGCGGCCGAATACTTTGCAAAAACCGAAGGTATACTGCCCGCTCCCGAATCGGCGCACGCTATTAAGGCCGCGCTCGACGAGGCCCTGGAATGCAAGCGCACGGGCCAAGCCAAAAACATACTGTTCGGGCTTACGGGCACGGGATATTTCGACCTTAAAGCATATATGGAATACAACGCCGGTAACATGACGGACTATGTTCCTACCGACGCCGAACTGCAAAAAGGCTTTGCCAGCTTCCCCGATATTCCTCAGAACAGATAAAGGTAAATTCGTTTTTTGCATAAAAACAACCGTATTTTATTTGGAAAATATAATTGCTATAAATTAAAATATAACTATGCAATTATATAAAGGGTAATTATGCGAAAAATTTTTTATCTGATATGCGTTGCCGTATTTATTACAATCTGCGCGGCAGGTTGCGGCAACAACGACAATGACGACGCTTTCGATCCCGCAAAAGTGAAAAGGTACGATTACGTACTTGACGAAAGCAGTTCGCACGTACAAAACATACCTTTCGATAAATACCTGTCGGCGGTTTCCGCGCCTTCCGACGCCGTAAACGCGTCGGAATACGGTCTGGCCGCCGACGGTGATTATATGGCTGGGTGACCGACTCGGTTTCGGCGATAAAGACACTCCCGGCAGCGTAAGCGGTATAAGAGTATCCGACATAGTAGCGTTCGACGCGGATATGGCGAGTGCGGTTACGGGTTGCTACCGCAGTCAGAACAAAACCGTTTACAACGTAACGGACGTGGAACTTAAAAACTTTCACGTATATTACAGGGAAGCAAAGGAAGATCTTTATCTGTCAACCGACGACGAAAATTTAGATCGTATCGTCAAAGAGCAAAACTCAGGCGGTTATCCTGAAATATCGCGCGTGATTCACATGTATCTCGGCACGCACGAAGGCAGTTTCTATCTCGATATGCCCTGCTACGGTCTGTATACCAGATACGCGCCCGATCTGAAAACAGAAAACTTCAACGTAACGCCAAGGAGTTGCAACACCCGTCCGGCAACGGTAATGAACGACGGGCTTTACGAATAATATTTAACAGCCGCCTCGGTCGGCGTCGTCGACGGAGGCGGTTTTTTTATGCTTTTTGTTGCGGATAAAAACAATTAACGCTACAATACCCGCGCCTGTCGCGTATCCGATAAAATCCAGAATTACGTCGTCTATATTCGCCACTCTCCCCGAAGTGAAAAAAGGCAGCTGAAAGATTTCCGAAAGGCCGGCAATACCGAGTCCGGTAAGCGGAACCGCCCATAAATTATGCGCGCTTGCGCCCCTGAATATGTAAAAAGTAAGCGCGGCAAAAACGCCCAGCGCGGCAAACAGAATAAAATGCCCGAATATTTTTCTTATAATATAATTGAAATTTACGGCAAAAGCCTCGCCGTATTTATCGCCGAGCTCTTCTTCCGTGCCTCCTGCTATTCCGTCCTTGTCGATACCGGGAAGGTTTCCGATAGCTCCCGAAACGCTGCCGCTCTGCGCCGCGGACACGTCTCCCGGAAGAAGGGACTCCGCCAATATCAGCAGCGTCAGCGCAATAAATATCGCCAGCACGTAATATCCGGGTTTAATCTTTTTCAGCATATTATTTCGACAATCCCGCGGCAACCTCTCCCGCCAGATTGTCAAGCTCCTGCATCTGACATGACTTCAGGCTGCTTTTTACGGTAAAGGGCGCGCCTAAATAAGTAATGTTTTTAAGTTTTTCCAGCTTTTCAACGATAAGTTTTGCGGCAACGGGCGCCCAGGAGCCGTTTTCTATTACCGCTACCCGTCTGTTTGCGATATTGTGCGAAACCAGTTCGCTCACAAGGTATTCCATTTTGGGAAAGATGCCGTTGTTGTAGGTTGTGGAAGCAAGTACCAGAGTATCGCGGGCAAAGACTTCGGACAATATATAAGAAGAGTCGTCTGCCGATACGTCGAATACCCTGATGTCCGCAACGCCTTTTCGGGCAAGCAGTTCCGCAAAGGCTTTTACGGCCTTTTCGGTATTTCCGTATACCGACGAATAAGCGATGACCACGCCGCTTTTCTCGGGCTCGTACGCGCTCCATTTTTCATACAGCGAAAAGTATTTTTCAAACCCTCTGTTCCATACCGGACCGTGCAGAGGACAGACCGCGGCAATTTCCGTCGCGGCGGCCTTTTTAAGAAGAGCCTTGACCTGAACGCCATACTTACCTACTATGTTGGCGTAATATCTGCGCGCCTCGTCGAAATCGAAAGTATCGGGGTCGGCGAATACGCTGCCGTAAACGGCGCCGAAAGTACCGAACGCGTCCGCCGAAAACAGCATTTTCAGGTCTTTTACATAGCTCACCATCACCTCGGGCCAGTGCACCATAGGCGCCATCATAAAAACAAATTCGTGTTTTCCCGCACAGAGCGTCTGCCCTTCTCCTACCACTACAGCCCGCGAATCCACGTCGAAATCGAAATAGTTTTTAAGCATAGGTACGGTTTTGGAGTTGCATACGAGCTTGACTTCGGGATATTTTTCCACGACGCGCCCCACGGTGGCTGCATGATCGAATTCCATATGGTTTATTATAAGGTAATCGAGTTTTCTGCCGCCCAGTAAAACGTCCAGATTTTCAAAAAAGGTCTCCGAAACCGATCTGTCAACCGCGTCGACGACTACCGTTTTTTCGTCGTCTACAAAGTAGGAATTGTAAGAAACTCCGTTCGGAACGGGATACAGATTTTCAAAAAGCGATATCTTTCTGTCGCTCGAACCTATGTAATAAACGTCGTCTGAAATTTGAGAATAAGTATACATACGCGCCTCTCTTATTTATTAAAACAATTATACAAAAAAGCAAAGTAGCCGTCAATAAATATCATAAAGCAAAATAAAAACCGCACGCATATTACGTGCGGCAGTGGCACCCCCTAGGGGGTTCGAACCCCTGATACCGGCGTGAGAGGCCAGCGTCCTAGACCACTAGACTAAGAGGGCAAATATTATCAGCGTTATGAGTATAGCAAAATTCGGTCGAATTATCAAGCGATTTAAGGGTTTAATTGACAAAAGGCCAAAAAATTTTTATCATATAATACGGATAAGGAGTAAGGATTATGTTGGGAACTCGTATTAAAAAATCAAAAAATGACGGCATTACGGACAAGGTTTTTTCCCTGCTGCCTTTAAAAAACGGCGACAGCGTGCTGCTTACGGGTACTGACTTAGGACGGGCGGTAAGGATTTTTGCCGTTAAAGGCTGTTACGTGGACGTAACGTCGTCTTTTGCTGCCGATAGGGCCATGGACTTTCCGCGCGTCGGAAAAGCCGCGCCGTTTACGGATTGCGACGGACTGTACGACTACGTCGTTTTTATTAACTCGTATTTGCCCGAGTATAATGAAAAAGCGCACTCTCTTCTGGACGAAGGAGGACGCCTGATAATATTTAACCGTTCGGCCGACCCGGGCTTTACCGCACCGGACGGACAATTCGCCCGCGAAATACTGATAACCGACGGTTTTACCTTTTATTCGGGCAAAAAATAAAACCCCGCAAATGCCGTATACAACCAATTTATAAACCTGCATATGCAGGGTGGGTAAAAAGCTGCCCCCGAGCTCTGTCTTCCACTGAAATTATGAGGCCTGACATCCTTCGGGCGGACCCGCAATCCCTTATAATAGTTGTGGCTCAAAATGTAGTTGCACCTCGAACACCGCAGGAATTTTATTAATAGTTATTATTAACTTGTAACTATATTATATACCATTAATCGCGCAAAATCAATACCCTTATAAAATTAACAATATTTTACTATATAGGCTCAAAACACTTGTCAAAAGCTGAAAATATGGTATAATTAATATGCTTTTGCTTCTGTAGCTCAATCGGTAGAGCGATTCACTCGTAATGAATAGGTAAGGGGTTCGATTCCCCTCAGAAGCTCCAAACAGGGCAAACGACCGTTCGTTTGCCCTGTTTTTTACTTAAAAACAACAAAAATTTACCATTGCCGGAAAACGGAATTGAAAACTGCGCCCTTTAATGTACGGCGCGCGGATTACAGGTCGGTATCGGGCACGACCTTTATGCCGTTGTCGATAAGAAGCTGCGCGGTAACGCCGTTACCCTCTTTCAGTTGTCCCGAAAATGTACCGTCGTAAATGAGACCGCATCCGCATGACGGGCTTTTAGATTTCAGCAAGGCAAAATCCACGCCGTTTTCCTTAGCGAGTCTCAGCGCGTTTCGGGCGCCCTTTTCGTATTCTGCGGTAAGGTCCGTGCCGTCTTTTGCAAGAACCTTGTTCCCTACCCTCTCTCCCGCGGGACGGGGCGTAGGAAGACCGCCGTCGCTTTCGGGACACACGTCTATAAGCTCGTATCCTTGATCTTTAAGCGCAAGCACTTTAGGGTTGAGGCAGTTGTCGCCTTTATACCTGCAGTTTACGCCCAGAAGGCATCTGCTCACTAAAATTTTCATAAAAATTCTCCGCGTTTTTTACTATTATATACCCTCGGCAAAAAAAAATCAATTATGCGCGAAAATTGTCGTTTTTGGCGGGCAAAGAATTTGACACTTTCTTCCCCTTATGATAGAATAATTACAAGAAATCTTTAATGCGATACAGAGATATCGGCAAGACTTTCTGCAACGTGATACGGCTTTTTCTCACAACCTTGCTGTCTTTGTATGCAAGGTTGTTTTTTTACGCAAATACTTTTTAGGAGAACAGATATGAAACTGATTTACGACATTGCGGACAAACCCGGATATCCTAAGACTCTCGTATTCGCCTTTCAGCAGATGATATCCATCATGGCGGCAACGCTGTTGGTGCCTATGATTATCACGGGCGTAGGCCTTACGATGGACCCCGCCGCGGCCCTGTTCGGCGCAGGCGCAGGCACTCTCGTCTACATTCTGCTTACCAATAAAAAGAGCCCCGTCTTCCTCGGAAGCTCCTTTACCTTCCTCGGCGCGATGACGGCTGCCGCTCAGCAGAATTACGGCTACTGGGGCCTTATCATCGGCGTGCTCTTCGCGGGCGGCGTGTACGTGCTTATAGCCGTTCTCATCAAGTTCCTGGGTTCGGGTTGGGTAAACAAACTTCTTCCCCCCGTTGTAATCGGTCCCGTCGTTACCATAATCGGTCTGAGCCTTTCGAGCACGGCTACCGGCTGGATAATGTCCAACGGCCTTACTCTTGCAGACGGCACAAGCGCATACAATCTTTTATATATCCTGTGCGGTCTGTTCACCTTCTTTGCAATCGTATTCACTTCTATCAAAGGCGGCAAAAGCCTTAAACTTATTCCCTTCATCATCGGTATAGGCGCAGGCTATCTTGTAGCGCTTGCACTTACGGGTATCGGATACGCGGCTCACAGCGAAGTTCTTAAAATAGTCAGCTTCCAGCCCTTCAAGGATACTTTCAGCCCCATAGGGTTCACGAGCTTTTTCGATTATCCTCATTTCACCTTCCTCGAAGGTATTAAAACCAACGGTCAGTATCCCATTGACGCGGCGGCCGTCGGCAATCTCGCACTGCTGTTCGCGCCTATCGGCGTAGTCGAACTGGCTCAGCACATAGCCGACCACAAAAACCTCAGCACTATAGTAGAACGCGATCTTATTAAAGAGCCCGGCCTTACCAAAACTCTTCTGGGCGACGGCCTCGGTTCTATCGTAGGCGCTTTCTTCGGCGGTTGCGCCAACACCACTTACGGCGAATCCATAGGTTGCGTCGCAATCACAAGAAACGCTTCCGTCATATCCATAATCTGGGCGGGCATAGGCTGCATGGTGCTTTCCTTCTTCTCCCCCTTCGTAGCGGTAATCAACTCCATACCCAAATGCGTAATGGGCGGCGCGTGCATAGCGATGTACGGTTTCATAGCGGTAAGCGGTCTGCAAATGCTCAAAAAGGTAGACCTCGGCAACAACAAAAATCTGTTTGTCGTATCCGCCATACTCGTATGCGGTATAGGTACTCTTGCGTTTAATTTCGGTAAAAACGAAATAACGGGCGGCGCCGCATTCTCGATAACTTCCATTGCCGCAGCACTTATCGTAGGTCTTATCACCAACCTCATAGTAGGCAAGCGCGACGAAGAGAGCGAGGAAGTTACCGGTATGGTAGTTGTTGAAAACTATCCCGAAGACGTAACTCCCGAACTCAACGCTCCCGAAAGCGAAACCGCTTCCGAATCCTCCGACGAAACGAGCGAAGAAGTAAAGGATTCAGAAGAAAACAAATAATCGGCGGTTTTATCCGTAAAAATAAACAGACGGCAATGCCGTCTGTTTTATTTTGTAAACCGAACTTATTTTTTAACCCGTTGCTTTTTGTAAACAAGCAAAGCGACGACAAAAAACAAAAACGGTATAACCGCATAACCCGCACTTACGCGCCCTCCGTTATAAAGCACGTAACCCGCGCCCGTAAAGGTCAAAGCGGCAAAAACCGTTAGCGCCGCCGATAATAAAACCGCTTTAAGTTTCATTTACGGTCAGGCCTCCTTCTGATAAATGAAAACGCCCGTATCGCCGTCCGTATCGGAGATATGCACTACTACTTCCTCTTTCATCGAGGTAGGCAGGTTTTTACCGACGAAATCCGCACGCATCGGCAGCTCGCGGTGTCCTCTGTCCACAAGTACGGCAAGTTTAACGGCAGACGCCCTTCCCGCGTCCATAACGGCCTCTATGGCGGCTCTTGTGGTCCTGCCGGTAAACAGTACGTCGTCCACCAGAACCACGGTCTTACCCTTTGTATCGGCCGTAAAACGCCCTCCCGTTTTCTGACTTTGGCCGATATCGTCACGGTAGTGCGTAACGTCCAGTTCGTACAGAGGAAGATTTATGCCGGTATGCGCGATAATGTTTTTTCTTATCATCTCGGCAAGAGGCACGCCGCGTGTTCTGATCCCCACCAGCACGGCATCGTTAAGGTCGGAAAGACGTTCGATAATTTCGTAAGAAAGACGCATCATCGCCCTTTTTACGGCCGCCTCGTCCATAATTTCGGCTTTAAAAACCATGTTGCACCTTCCTTTGTTTGATAATGATATTTTAACATACCCGCAAAAAGGTGTCAATATTATAAATAGCTTGTGTTTTATGCTTATATATTGTAAAATATTATTTATACAATACTATATTAAGGATTAATACACTATGGAAAACTTTATGAAAAACGTAACCGTGTTCAATCATCCGCTTATAGCCCACAAAATCACCCATCTGTGCGACGTCAGCACAGGTACAAAGGAATTCAGGGAAATAGTAAGCGAGCTTGCAATGCTTATGGGATACGAGGCGTTCAGGGACCTGCCCACCACGCAGGTAGAAATACAGGCTCCTCTTTCCAAATTCATGTCGCCCGTAGTAAACGAAAACATTACGATAGTACCTATACTCCGCGCGGGTCTGGGCATGGTTGAAGGGCTTGTGGCGCTGTTTCCCAAAGCAAGGATAGGCCATATAGGGTTATACCGCGACGAAGAAACTCTCGAGCCGCACGAATACTACTGCAAACTGCCCAAAGAAGCTCCCGACGGTCAGGTAATAGTTGTGGATCCCGCCCTCGCTACGGGCGGAAGCGCAGCCGCGGCCATAGATTTTATCAAGCAGAGAGGTTGTAAAAACATCAAGCTGTTATCCCTGATAGCCGCTCCCGAAGGAATCAGACGCGTAACTCAGGCCCATCCCGACGTAAAGATATTCGTAGCGCACTATGCCGACGCTCCTCTTAACGAAAAGGGATATATAGTAACGGCATTCGGCGACGCGGGCGACCGCATATTCGGCACAAAATAATAAGTATCAAATCAAAAGAGCCGCAAGGCTCTTTTTTTTACTTCGTCGGAATGCGGTTAAAGCGCCGGACGCTTAATACTCTGCATTTTGTCTATACTGCTATGCAAATAAAAAAGCCGACTTAAACAAGTCGGCTTTTGATATTTATCGTTTTGCTTTAAGCGGCAGCACCCGTAGCTTTTACGTATTCGGTATTGGCTGCGTCCCAGGTCCCGATTAAGCGATCCATGGGTTCTTTGATATTATTTTCGCCGTACATGAAGGTATAGTAATAGTAGAAGTTACCGGCAACGTCGAAACCTGCGGCGATACCCGTCCATTTTTCAATCTGCTGGCAATTCTCGTAATAGCCGTTGCCCCACAGAGATAAGATAAGTTCGATATTCTCGTAATTGGCGTTCAGATCGCCCGCGCCCTTTCTGATACCGTTAATGGTATTCTGAACGGCTTTTGCATAATCCTTGCCGTCCATATAAGTTTTGACGTCAAGCTGGATATACATATTGAATTTGCCGTCCGCAAAGGAAACGTAAGCGGTTTTGATGGTGTCGATTGCTACCGTATGAGACAGGAACTGATAAGCGCCTATTTCGTAGTTGACGTCCTTTTCGTATTGCTTTTTCAGCGCTTCGCTGTCGAGGGTACCGGGTTCGGGATAAACGGCGGTACCGTCGGCGTTTTTCATGCTGTTGGCAAACTCGTTATCGAACGTGCCGACGACTTTTTCGCCGGACATGGCAAGTTTACGGTAAACGGAGGGATCGATGTTAATCTGTTTTGTCTGGCTGGTCCAGTCGGTGGTGTAACCTTCCTCTGTAAGTTTTGCGGTGGTAGACCTTTCATACATGCAGTGGTCGAGGGTGTTGCTTTCGGTAGCGGCATAGAACCTTCTTTCGCCGCAGGTAAGTTCGAGGCCGAGAGAAGCAAGCGTTTCAAGGGACATCAGAGCGGTAAGCGGAATGGCCTTTTCAACGCGGTAGTCCTGACGGTACATGATACCCCGAGACCTGGTTTCGACGATGTTAAGGTCAATCTGGTTATCCATACCGGCGGCTATGTTGGAAGTAGCGCAGTTGGCGTAGAAACCGCTGTAATCGCTGCCGATATAATTAGCGTTTGCGAGATAATACAAAGCAACGGCAAGTTCCTTATCTGCCTGCGTGGTGGTATAAGCGGCCTTCTCGTCGGCGGTAAGGTCTTCCCACTTTTTATCTTTCAGCGCGCCCGAACCCGCAGCGGCAGGAATGCTGACCGTGAGAGTAGCATAATCGTTGTTGGGGTCTTTTATGGTAACGGTCTGTCCGAGAAGCGAGGCCTCGGTAATAGCGGTACCGTTAACATCTTTTACTCCCGTAAGCCAGGGAGCTTCGGTTTCGTAAACGTAGAGGTTGTCGTATCCGCCTACCGTGGCATAACCGATAACGACATCGCCGTCCTCGTTGGTAGCCTGAGCGTTGGTAACGTCCTTGTTAAGGAAGAACCCCGCAAAATCGGCATGGGCCACTATGTCGTCGTTAGAGTACTCGCCCTGCTCGAAAATATAAAAAGTACCGGTAGAATTTTCGGTATATTTAACGTAGCCGTATTCGACGTCGTCTTCGGTAGTCGTTCCGGGCCAGCAATTTTCGCCTTCGTAAAGAGCCTTGTTAAAGAACTGTACCAGGTTGCCGTTGTTGAGATTAGATTGCCAGATTTTGACGGCTTCCACCGTCTCGCCGTCTACGGTAACGTTATAGACGTAAACCTTCTCACCGTTATCGTAGGTAGCGTCCTTGCCGTCCGCGGTCTGAACAACCTTTTTGGCCGCGCCCGCTTCAACGGGTTTTATGCCGGGAAGGTTAAAGGGATTGGGACCTACTACGGCTGCTGCTTTGGTCATGACGGGCACGAAAAAGATACCCAGAACGGCAAGAAGCAGCACTACTGAAACAATAATTCTGACTGCGCCTAATTTTTTCATAAAAAACCTACCTTATGTATTTAGTGGCACGCATGCCCGATACTATTATGTTTAATTTTATATTAAATTATAGAAATAATCAAGCAAAACGAGCACGGTGCCCGAAAAAAATAGTTTGTACCCGTGAAAAATTTTTGACTCACGTTTAAAAAGTTACAAATGTATTGAAAAAAAGGCGCAACTGTGATAAACTTTAAATATTAAACGATAAGGAGAAAATTATGGAAAAAGCTGTTAAAAAAAGAGGTTCCGTAATATTAATCGCGGCGCTGCTTGCCGTTTTTGCCACCGTGCTTACGGGCATAAGCGTAAGTTTTGCCGAGGAACCTGCTTCCGCAACGACGGAACGTACAATAACCATAGCCCATATTTCCGATCTTCACTACTTCGCTTACGATCAATGTTATCTCGGAGGGCTTAGCGAAGAAGAGTACAAGAAAACGGATTATTACAAGGAAATTTCCGGCGACACGAAACTGATGGCTCAGGGCGGCACGATACTCAACGCCACCATTCTCGGTCTGATCGAGGCAAAACCCGACGTACTGCTGGTTTCGGGCGACCTGACAAGCGACTCCGAAATCCGCGCGAATTACGACGTGGCCAACGCTCTGCGCTATCTGCAAAACAAACTTCGCGAAAACGGCAAACCCGACTTTCAGGTTTTAGTTACGGTAGGAAACCACGACCTGTATAACAGCGACGCCGCCGTTTTCGACAGCGCAACGGGCGTAAAAACCAACGGCGACGACCTTATCACTTCGGCCGACGCCATTCCTTATATCTATAACGGGCTGGGCTATCCTGCCCTTACCGAATTCGAGCTTACCGCAAGCCCGATAGGAAGCGCGATGCTCGAATATTACCGCACTAACGGAACAAGCGACTACGCTTATACCACAGATTACATCTATTCCCCTCTTTCCGACGCGATAACGGAGGTTTACTACTATTCCGAAGTATCCGGATTTCCCACAACCGACAATAAGGCGCAAAGCTGTCTGAGCTATATAGTCAATCTTGATAGCGGCTACACTTTTGCCGTATTCGACAGTTTAGAGCGCGAAAAGCGTGATATAATCGGCGAAAACAGCACAAACGGCACGCAGATTGCCTGGGAACACAAAACAGGCGGACGTCTTTCCGACGCAGTCCTCGCCTGGGCAAAGGATAAGCTGTCGGCTGCGGACGGCAACACCGTAATAAGCATGATGCACCATAACGTTCTGCCCCATTATACGATGGAAGAACAGTACACCAAAGACTTTACTTTATATAACTGGGAAGAAACGGCCGAATATCTTGCCGACGAACTCGGCGTAAGATACAATTTTTCGGGACACATGCACGCCAACGACCTGGCTTCACGCATAACCAAAAAAGGCAACGTGATTTACGACATGGAAACGGGAAGCCTTGTTTCGCTGTATTCCCCGACCCGATATACCACAATCACCACTACCTCGGATTCCCTCGGTAAAATAATAGAGGAGACCGCGGATACCGTTACCACCAAGGTTACTGATATTTCGCAAATCAAAAGCGTACATATAGACAATCCCGAAAGCGATAAATCCGTAGCTCTTTTCGGCAGCTACACCGATCTCGAATACGAAATAGGCAACGAAATTTACGATAAACTCGCGGAAAGGCTTCTCGACAGTTTCGTAAACGAAGATCTTATCGGTCTGGTAACGGGCCTTGTACAGAATGCGGATTTCTCCTCAATTCCCGTTATGGGCGCAACGCTTCAGACGTATCAGCCTATTCTGACCGATCTGGTTGCCCTGGTGCTTAACGACGCCTATTACGAATTCGATTACGATATCGCCGGTATTCAAGGCGAAAATCTTGGCGATTACGTTCATAAACTGATCAAAAAAGCACTGGGTACCGTGTATACCGAAGACGGAGTATCCGTTACCACCGAGCAGGTACTGGTCTGGGCATACAAACAGCATCTCATGGGAGGCGAAAGGCCCGAACTGGACGACAGCACTCTGATGGGCAGAGCGGCAAAGGCGGCAGAAGAAAAAATGAGGGACGGCTCTTTTATCGAAAATCTTTTCAACGATTTGCTCACTCCCCTCTTATATGAAGAAAACAGTATTTTGAAACAGCTCTTCTATTACGAGTTCGATTTAACTCAGCTTATCGAAAAACACGGCTATCCCGAGGACCCGATGTTCGATAACGTGAAAAATTTTCTCGATATGTTTTTCGGTTCTTACGACGAAACCAGTCACCCTTATTTCACCAAAAAACTTACTGTTGACGCGCTTATCACCGCCGTTTCCGAAAACAGCATTATCATGGGCGTTCTGTCCGCTTTGGGCGGCAGCGTAATAGAAATGGTTAACGAGGCCATAAATACGGGCGTAATAGACTGGGCGGAAGATTTTCTCGACAAATATCTTACCGACAGTTTTTACACCGCAATAGGCGGCATACTCGCCGACAGCATGCTTTCTTTCACTACGGACAGCGTTTACGACGGCATAACGCAACCCATGGGACAAGGTATACCTGCGGCCGATAAACGAGTTACCCTCATTCCTTACAAAGGAGCCGTTGCGTCCTATTCTGGCACCGTAACCGTAGCCGACAACCCGCCCACCGCGGAAGACGGCCGACTTCCCGCCCTGCTGACTTCGGTATTCGGCGACAACCCCGATACCGGGCGCAATATCAGCTGGTATACGGGATACGACGTGGGCGGCAAACTTCTTTACCGTGAAAAAGGCGCTTCCGAATGGAACATCGCCGCCGTAAACACTCAGACGGTAATCGTTAGCGAACCCCTTATCGACCTGGGCATCTTTGCCACGATGACGGAAACCGAGTTCGAGGAAAACGGCGAGGACGTAAAATTTACCGCGGATAACGTCGAAGCCAAACGCGAACTGGTGTTCGGCAGCGTCAAACGCCGCGCGCGTCATACGGTAACTTTAAGCGGGCTTAAAGCCGGCACCGAATACGAATATCTCGTTTACGGCACTTTCGACTTTAACGGCAACGGCGTAATCGACGACAGCCTTGACGAACAGTACTGTTTACAGAATTATCTCCCCGATTGGCAAAGCGGTGCTCCTTTCGCCTTTACCACCGCTCCTTCCACGGGCAGTACGGGCAGCTTTACAATACTTGCCTATTCCGACCTGCAAGGAACGATTGCCGACAGTTATTATCAGGCTTACGACGCTCTTAAAGCGGCTCAGGCCGAACTTGGCGGATACGACCTCATGATAAACAGCGGCGACGTCGTCGACAACGGCAAAAACATAAAACAATGGGGTTATGCTCTTAATATTCTGACCACGGTATTCGGCAATACCTCTCCCCTGATAGCGGCGGGCAATCACGAAGACGGCGAAAACTCTTACAATAACTATTTCAATTTCGGAGGAGCTCCCGACAGTCAAAGCACCGAAACCGGCCTGTATTACAGCCTCAATTACGGCAGTACGCATATAGTCGTGCTCAATACCAACGACGTAGGAAAGTCCGGACTCAACCAGGCGCAACTCGACTGGCTTACTTCGGATCTCGAAACCGCCAAAAACAGCCCCAATATAAAATGGACCATAGTCGTGATGCACAAAGGGCTCTATTCGGTAGGCTCGCACGTAGAAGACAGCGACGTACAGCTTCTGAGAGCGCAGCTTACCCCCGTGTTTTATAACGGAGGCGTAGACCTTGTTCTGCAAGGGCACGACCACGTCTATAATACCACCAAACTGCTCGGCGCGGACGGCGAAGTGATTGCGGACGCCGTTCAGGAAGACGGCAAACTCAAAATAACGCGGGAAACGGACGGCGTTCTTTACATAACCGTCGGCACTATTGCCGATAAGTATTACGAATACCGCAACAATCCCGCTCTCGAAGGCAAACTCACCCAAAATCAGACTGTTTACACTCAGCTGACCTGCCCCACTTTTGCGGGTATAACGGTTACGGCCGACGAAATACAAATATCGTCTTACGCCTATGCCGATCTGGACGACGGCAAGGGCACGCGCGTAATGCCGCTTTCGGAATACAAAGCCTATATCGAGGCAAAACCTCAAGCGCCCGAAGGACGCAACCTCTGGTGGCTGTGGACGCTTATCGCCGTAGTAGCGGCGGCGGGTATCGGCGCAGCGGTATATTTCTTCGTAATAAAAAAGAAAAAGGCCGCTTAGGTCTTTTTCGGAATTATCCAAAATTAAAAGCGGCGAACAATTCGCCGCTTTTAATTTGGTTTAAACTTTATCCGAAGTTACGTCTTCGTCATCGGGTGTTTCTTCCTTCTCTTCTTCCTCGGCATGCGTTTCGGGAGGAGTCACGCTCACTTCTTCGGCAGGCGATATTTCATCCGCCTCTCTGCTTTCCTCTTCCGGGTTTTGCCTCTCTTCGGCCGCCTCGGGTGCCCCGTGCGAATCGTCGTCCACGTGCCTGTCAAGAATATGGTCCGCAGGTAAAGCGTCGTCCTCTTCGGTGCCTTTTACGAAATCTCTGTCCGTAAACAGTTTGTCGAACAGATGGCGGTCTTTCTCACGGAAAATCCTGCGCAGTTTATTGCGCTGCTGAACGCGCCAGGTATCTATTTCGGGAATGGGTCTGTCCATATACGAAAGAACTGCCGGCAACGCGAATATAACAAGCAACAGACTGATTATGGCGCCGTTGGCCACAAGCATGGTAATTTCGGCAACGATAAGGTTGCTGGTTACGAAGTAAACGCTGAAACATGCGCCCGCCAAAATAGACGCGCTTGTTATTACTGACATGACAGAACTCGTGGTCGCCTGATAAGCCGCGTGTGAAGGCATGAGTTTCCTTCTGTTGAGCAGGTATTTCGAAGTAACCAGAATAGCATAGTCAACCGTCGCGCCCATCTGTACCGAAGATATAATAATATACGACATAAAGTTAATCTGCTGGCCTATAAGACGTTGAAGCGCAAGGTTAATCCAGATACCGAACTGAATGATGAGTACCAACAGCACGCTGTATTTGAACGACCTGAAAGTAAATAGCAGAATGATGAATATTATAGCGATAGACGCAACCGACACCCTGGTAAAGTCATCGGGGGTAATGGCGGCGAAGTCTCTGGCGCCCTGCGACATGCCTGTCATGTAATACTTGTCGAATTTTTGGCCGAGCAGGTCCTCTATTTTACCGAGCGTGGCAAAGGTATCTTCTCCCTCGACGTCGGTGGTGACGCCTACGGTATAAAGCGAATATGTGATACCTGTTTTCGGGTCTACCGCGACGTAGTTTTTCATCATTTCGTTATCTTTCATACTTTGAATCATCGGGTCTTCGATAACGGCCTGAGGCAACAGCGCGGTTACGCCCAGCACAAAGCTGATAGCGTCCTTCCCGTCCGATTTCTTAATCTGTTTGAGTTCGTCAATAAACTCGTACTGTATCGATGTATCCGTCCAGTCAAAAGGTACTGCTATGACAAGCTGATTTGCCGCCGTATCGAGTTTTTCCTCCATGAGCGTAGGCGCGGAATCGTCCTCTTTTATAAAGTTAAGATAACTGTAATCCAGGCCGCTCTGCAAAATCATAATAGGCAGCAGGAACACGAGCAGAGCTATAACCACCGCGGTACGGTATTTTACTATACGTTTGACGGGAGCGCGGAATCTGAGATTGATGCTCTTGTGCGTAAGCTTCTCCATGGGCTTCTTGAGAAGCAAAATCAGCGCGGGCTGGAAGAAAATTACGGTAATAAGGGACATCACTATACCTTTTGCAAGCACCATGCCCAGATCCTCGCCTATTGTAAACCGCATAAAGAACAAAGCTATAAAGCCGCCCGCCGTGGTAAGCGCGCTTGCAAGCACGGTTTTAAGCGTAAGCGGAATAGCCGCCACAAGCGAATCCTCGAAGGACTTACCCGTGTGCCGTTGCTGCTTGACGGCATGCAGAAGGAATATGGCATAGTCCATCGAAAGCCCTATCTGCAAAACCGCGGACGCCGAGAAAGTGATTATGGACGTCGTGGGGTAAATGATATTGGTACCCATGTTTATCAATACCGAAACGCCCAGCGTCACAAGCAGAATAACGGGATCCATCCACGAATCGGTAAATATGATAAGCAGGATTATAACTACGATAATCGCCACAAGCGTATATTTCCATACCTCGAAGATAGTGCTATCGAACACCTCTTTGGTCATGTTGGTCATGCCGCCTATTTCGTAGTTGATGTCGCCGTATTTCTTTATAACCTCTTCTGTCTTATTCAGAACGTTGAAAGCTTCGTTGCTGCTTACGCCGTAAGCATGCGTCATTAAAATAACGTAAACGTCGTCCGAGCTGTCGTCGGGAGTGCCGCCGTCGTCATAGAAAAGCTCGTTTACCACGTCCACGTTTGCGTTAATTTCGTCGGCGTAATCGGGAAACATTATAGTCAGCAGACTTATGAGTGCCGTGGTTTCCTTCCACATTACGCTTGTTACGCCCTCTATCTGTTGGAGGTCTTTGACTATTTTAAGAGCAAGGTTTCTTTCCACTCCTTCTACGGAAACCATACAGTCGCCGTAAATGTTAAAGACTTCGCTTAAAAATATCTGGCCTTCGGTAGTTTGGGTATCCTCGGGAAGATAGGAAGTAAGGTCGGAATTGACCCTGTTGTAAACAAAAGGAATGGCAACTGCCGACAAAACCGAAGCTATTAAAAAAACCACCAGTATCCAACGGCGTTTTTTCACTATAAATTCTGAAAATTTAACCATATGCTCACCCGAATCAGAGATTTTTAATTCCCCCCTCAATGACAACCCTAACGGTAAAAAGCAATAAAAATTATCTTGTATAAATGATAAAATAAAAGCAGTTAAAAGTCAATAAAAAAAGCCGAGTAAAACGCCGAAAAAAATAAACAAATTGTTTTAATTAAAAATTTTAAAGTCAATTTTTAAATTTATATTTGATTTTTTTGAAAAAGAGTTGACAAGATCCCAAAATCGGGTTTATATTTTTATCAAAAGGAGTACGCTTATGAAAAAAGCCGTTAAGACAAAGCAAGCCATAATGGAGGCCGCAAAAACTCTTTTGCAGCAAAAAGGCTCGGTTACCGTAAAGGAAATTGCCGAGTTGGCGCACGTAAACGTCGCCGCCATAAACTATCATTTCACCGATAAGGAAAACTTGATCAATTTGGTAATAAATTCCTTGTTGGAAGAACTTAAAAACATGGTCGAGCAATATCTGGGTTACGACAATACGCAGACGGAAACGGCAAAAAAATATCTTAACTCGTTTATTCACCGTTTTTACGATTTCGCAATCGAAAACGTAGGCATTTTAAACTATATGCTCTTTCCTCAGAACAAAAACGCGCTGGAATCCGCAACCGAAAACTTCGAAGCCATTTTTTCCATGGACAGCGACCTTTCCGATAAAGTCATTAAACGTCTCGCGCTGATGAGAAAAGAGTCCGATCCCGTTAAGCTGAAAGTAAAATACGGGCTTCTGCTGACGGGCTTTCTGCTTCCTCTGCTTACTCAGATAAATAAACGTCCCCTGTTTAAATCGGCCCCCGATCTGCTGACCGACAACCAATTGAAAGACGCTTATATCGACGAAATGATAAATCTGATTTTAAACTGAACAAACACTTTAAAGCATAATAAAAGGCGGATAAACTCCGCCTTTTATTATTTTATTGTTTTTCGTCCTCTTTTCTTATCTGTACTCTTCTGATTTTTCCGCTGATGGTTTTGGGCAATTCGGAAACAAATTCAACCACTCTGGGATATTTATACGGCGCGGTATGAACTTTAACGTATTGCTGTATTTCCTTTTTAAGTTCATCCGAAGGGTCTGTGCCCTTGACCAATACTATGGTGGCTTTTACAAGCTGCCCTCTCACCGGGTCGGGCACGCCCGTAACGGCGCATTCCAGAACTTTGGGGTGCTCCATTATTACGCTTTCTATTTCAAACGGCCCTATGCGATAACCCGACGATTTGATAAGGTCGTCCGTCCTTCCCACATACCAGAAGTAACCGTCCTCGTCCTTCCACGCCATATCTCCGGTATGATACATTCCGCCTTCCATGGCCAAATCGGTATTTTCCTTGTCGAGATAATACCCCGCGAACAGGCCTACCGGGCGCGGAGAAATTTCAAGGCAGATTTCGCCCTCTTCGCCTACGACTGCGTCCTTACCCTCGCCGTTTATAAGCCTTACTTTGTATTGCGGATTAGGTTTACCCATAGAGCCGGGCTTGGGCTCCATACCCAACAGGTTTGCAAGCGTCAGCGTCGTTTCCGTCTGACCGAATCCTTCCATAAGCTTAATGCCCGTCGCCGCGTAAAACTGTTTGAACACCTCGGGGTTAAGCGCTTCGCCCGCTATGGTAGCGTATTTAAGGCTGGAAAGATTAAATTTGGATAAATCCTCTTTAATGAAAAAGCGGTAAATCGTGGGCGGTGCGCAGAAAGTGGTTATACTGTATTTTTCGATCATTTCCAGAACCTTGTTGGCGTCGAACTTTTCGAAATCGTAGGTAAACACGCACGCGCCGAGTATCCATTGCCCGTAAAGTTTGCCCCACACGGCTTTGCCCCAACCCGTTTCCGCTACGGTGAAATGAATACCGTTGACGTCCACGTTATGCCACCATTTGGCAGTAGTGTAATGAGCCATGGCATAAGTGAAGTCGTGGGCGGCTATTTTGGGATAGCCCGTCGTTCCCGACGTGAAATACATGAGCATGAGGTCGTTTTTATTAGTGGCGGCTTCGCCTTCGGGGCGTGCGAACACGTCGGAAAACTTCTTCAATTCTCCGTCGAAATCGCTCCAACCGTCCTTTACGCCTTCCACAATGCATTTTACTTTAAGGCCGTCGTATTCTTTTTCTGCAAGCTCTACTTCGCCTATGATGTGGCTGGCGGCACTGCAACACACGGCCGACACGCCCGCCGCCTTAAAACGGTAAACCAAATCCTTTTTCATAAGCTGGTCCGTTGCGGGTATAACTATCGCGCCTATTTTGTGCAAAGCTACTATGGAAATCCAGAACTGATAGTGCCGTCTTAAAATCAGCATTACTCTGTCGCCTTTTTTAATACCGAGGGAAACAAAGTAATTTGCAGCTTGCGAAGACAGTTTCATCATATCTCCGAAAGTAAAAATCCTTTCCTTGTCATCGGAAGAAATCCATATCATCGCCTTTTTATCGGGCGCGATTCGGCCCCATTCGTCAACTATATCAAATCCGAAGTTAAAGTTATCGGGGATATTGTATTCGATAGCCGTAAGGCGACCGTCGGGGTCGACGGTTTCGTTTACGTATTTTTTATAAAACTGTTTATCCATATTTGTGCTCCTGACAAAATATTAATTTACAAATAAAAAAGGAGTCTGCCTCTTCAAGAGACGAAACTCCATAGTTCCGCGGTACCACTCTTATTGCTTAAAAATAAGCCGCTTACATATCCTGCAATATGTTCCCTGTAACGGAGGATCCGTCTTAACTTAATAGGCGCAAAGCCGTTCGGCAAGCTGCATCAAGGGTGATTATGTTTAAACCGAATATTGTTTCGCACCAACCAACAACTCTCTGAAAAACGGGAAATAAACCGTTGTCCCTATCATCGCATTTAATAAATAAGGTATTAAATTATATATATAATATTATATCTTAAAGATAAAGTCAACAAAAATAACAAACTTTTTAAGCGGAAATTAGCGGCACAATCAAAGTCCGTAAGCTTTATGCAGTAAACAACAAAGGGATACCCTTAACACGGATATCCCTTTTGCTTTTACGTCAAGCCGAGGTCACGCGCTTAAACCAAACGGGCGTCCTGCCGGTCAGCAAAGCTTAATCATCGTCGTAGGGATCGTCGTCCTTGTCGTCATAACCGTCGTCGCCGTCGTCGTCATCATCGTAATCGTCGT
>DVNW01000026.1 GCA_018714105.1 Candidatus Faecicola pullistercoris
TTTGAACAGTAACATCAATAGTGGTGTTATACTGTTTGAGTTCTGTGGATATGTTTTCATTTTGCGTTATTTCATAACGGTTAAATATATATCTGTTCCGCAAATTCTCTAATGTATTTGCAAAATCCAAAGAAAATGTGCCACAAAATGGGGTAAAATCGAAGCAGGTAAAGAAAAGTGCCACAACTCACACTTTTGACTTTAAGCATATGGGAAACCCATATCTATTTTAGAACATAGAAAAAGAACTTAGATTTTTACGTCTAAGTTCTTGTTTTCTTTTTAACCGCTTGAAAACTGCAATATGCTTAAATTTTAATTGTTTCTAAAAATCCCTATGTCTATTGCAGTTTCCCGCGTCGGTTTTTCTTTAAAATGATTCAGCCTTCTAGAAGGTGCATGAACTTTAAATCCAGGTCCTTCACCGTTTCGGCGATATAAACGGCATGCGGTTCGAGGTAGTCCGAACCGAGTTCGGTATAACCTTGCCGTCTGAGCTCGCTCACCGTAGCGGCGCAGACTTCTTCTATCAGCCTGCCTTTTTCATAGAGGTCCTTTTCGGTAAGTATTTTTTCAAATTCGGCCGTGAGCGAGCCGCATTTTTCAAGTGAGGCCGCCCCTTTGAATATCCATTTGTAAAAGGGAGCGTAAGCATTGTTTAAAAGATACAGCGCTTTAAGACCGCTTTTTACGAATTCGGCCGCCGCAAGTTCGGCCGCGCCACGTTCGCCGCGTTTTAAACATCTGAAATAATTGTACTGACCGCTTTGCGCCATATTCGCGAGAGCGGCCGACAGCTTCTTTTTAAGCACGTCTTCGGGATACCCTTTCATAAGCTCCGTGCGGGCAGCGGAAAATTCCTTGCAACCGTTAGCGAAAATCTCTCCGTTAACCGCCGCGGCCAAGGCGTATTCGGGTATTCTTATCCATTCCGGTCCGGTACGGGGAAGCCCGTCCAGCCCCGTAAAAGCGCGGAAAAAGTCCTTTACCGTGCTTACGCCGCCCTTTCTTGCGCCGTACAGGCTGCGCTCCGCAGCTTTTATCCCCAGATATTCCGTCGGCAAACGCCTGTATGCTTTATTAAGCTCAAAGCCCGTTTCCCTGTCCGTTTCGTCGTCGAGCCATATATAAAAAAAGGGCTCGAAATCGTGATCCTTGGAGTATTCGTCGTCGTAGCCGAAACACTCCGAGCCGTATCCCGCAACGCCCGCGCTAATGCCGTAACCGCCGTATTTTTCTATAAGCGGCCTGCCGTATTCCTCAAAATACCGTCTGCAAAGTTCAAGCCCTTTCATAAATCCCTTTCGCCCGTCGCCTCAGTTCCTTCTCCCTCAGGAAAAACCCGAAATACGCGTAAGACGGCGCACATTTTTCGCATACGAACGCGTAATATCCGCTACGCTCGCAAACTTCGTCCAGAAGGTCGTAAGCGATATCCAGACTCTTTTCCGCGCCTTCTGCGTCGCCCGTACCGTCCTGCAAATGCGCCAGATTGACGTAGCTTACGGCGGCGTCCTCCTTCCTTCCGGCTTCCTTGCTTATCGAAGCCGCTTTTAAATAATATTCCTTTGCTTTTGCCGTCTGTCCGTCCGCGGCCAGCGATACCGCCGCGTTATTTAACAGTCCTGCCAGGCGCACGTCGCCGTCGGGCAGATATTCGGCGTACAGCTTTTCGGCCAGATCGTAGTATTTCAGAGCGGACACGGTATCTCCGACGCTCTTGTATCCGGTGGCAACGTTAAGATATATCGTTCCCTTGCTTACGCCGTCTTTAAGCCCGGTTTCCCCGATGAGCGAAAGCGCGCGGGCTATGCTCTTTTTACAGTTCCCGTCGTCGCCGGCCTTACGGTAATGCCCGATAAGCTCGTTCACGAGGCTGAGTTCAAGGCTTTTGTCCCCCGCCGCCACTGCGGCGTTTACCTCGTTTATGAGATATCTGCCCGCAGATTCGCCGTCGTTGCGGTTAAGAAAAGCGTCGTACGTTTTAAGAATTTCTTCTGCTTTCATAACTGATTGTTTAAAAATGGGAGCTTGCGCTCCCACGTTTTTATTCGAGTTCGGAAAACGAATCCTTTCCAACGCCGCATAAAGGACATTCGAAATCGTCGGGAAGATCCTCCCACTTCGTGCCCGCCGCTATTCCGGCATCGGCGTCGCCGAGTTCTTCGTCGTAGATGTATCCGCATACGTCGCAAATGTATTTCATGATTATGCCTCCTGTTTTTTCTGATTATACCATACCGCTTTTTACGCCGTCAACCTTAACGCACAAGGCCTTGAAGTATTTTTTTGTTTTTGATTAAAATCGCTTGTATATTTTCTCCGTTTATTGTATTATAAAAAAGCTCGGAGGCATAGCTCAGCTGGTTAGAGTACTTGCTTGACATGCAAGGGGTCACAAGTTCAAGTCTTGTTGTCTCCACCAAACTTAACCTGAATCGGATTGTCCGGTTCGGGTTTTTTTATTATGCGGATTTTCTATGAATTAGGTTTGCCGTGACACAAAACAAGAAGTCGGTTTGAAGCCGACTTTCGGTTTGTATAAACTTAGGTCATTCCGCATATTTAAGCATGAGTTTGCCCAGCGATTTGCCAAGCAATAGAGTAAGTATCGCGGGGAAACACATCACCAAAGCATAAGCTATCGCCGCGGCGGCGAAAGTCAGCCCGACCGAAACGCTTTGGTATCCGCTCGACAAAAAAACAAACAGTCCTGCCGCTACTGTAAGAACCGCCGCCGTCACAGTCATGGCCTTCCTGCAAATATCCGTAACTTCGGCCCTGAACAGTTTTTCGAGAGCTTGGGCCCCGAAACCGATTGTGCGGTACATACCGAGAACGGGTTTGCGAAGAAGAACGAGATACGCCAGCGAATTTACATACCCCAGCAGGGTAACTATAAGCAGCATAAATCCGTATATACCCAGTATAACGAATATGGCCGTGCAGTCGTCGAGAGTATTACGCACGGTAAGCGTGTCGCCGGGATAGACGTTGTCGCAAGCCATATACAGAAAAGCGTTTTCGCCGAATAAGTCCTGCGTGGCGTCTATATAATTTATTACTGCGCCAACCGAACCGAATTCGTACTGAACCAGTTTTACGGGCGAATCGAGCATGGCACCCTGACGATAATCGTCGGCATTGAAGCATTCCCACGGCGAGAAAAATCCGTTGTACAGCATGACGGGAAACATATATCCTTCGCCCGCGACTTTTTCGGAAAGACCTTTAAGGTCGGTATCGGAATACGTTAAAACGCGACGAGTTCCGCCGATGATATCCGTACTTGTGATTACCGGAAAATCCGAAGTCCTGAGTGAGTTCGACGAAACGATAAAATCGCAGTCATAATTCATTCCGAGAAGTCCGTTGTCGAAAACTCCGACTATTTCGAAATTTTCAAACACGGTAATTTCAGCAGGTTCCGCCTTATATTCTTCGTTAAATGCGTCTGAGCTGTCGGTATTATCGTCAAGCGCGTAAAGGCTGTTGAAGACATAGTCGCCGTAATCAAGACGGTAAGTCAGTTTTTTACCCGCGACACCCGAAGTTTTGAAAAACTCGCAAAATCTTTCGGAAACCAGAATCTGCCCTTTGGCGTCGCCGTAAAACCCGTCGCCTTCTTTAAGTCCGTACTTTTTTACGAGCGAAGGAAGAGCGTAAGCGTTCGAGTGCGCGGAAGTATCCACAATCTGTACGGCGGTGGCGTAACTGTCCGCCACGGCGAGGTCGTGATCTCTGACGTTTTGCGGGCGTACATATCGTATCTGTCCGCTTCCGCGTACGGATTGCCGCACGGAATCGGGTTTAATCTCTTTTGATGAAGAGAGCTCGGCGCCGTCGAGATATACTTTTTCTTCACAGGCCGCCGCTTCTACCAGAGGCGCAGTAAAACTGAACACGGTCGAAGAAAACCGCAAGGCCTCTCCCGCCTTTTCGGCAAATTCCGACTGACGGATAACTTCGGCATAGCTTCCGTCGAATTCGGTTTTCACTATCTTGTTTACGGGATCGGCGGCAACCGACAGATAAAGGTACCCGAAGAACATTACGACTGTATATAAAAACACGCATACCATGACAAGAGCCGCAGATAAGAGTACCGCCACCTTTTTTGCCTTATCCGAGCGCTTGTTATGCAGTTTTGCCATTTTGCGGATTTCGGCGGAATTCATAGTTCTTCGCTCCTCAGTAAAGCAAGCAACTTGACGTCGCTGAATTTACGCATTCTCAGTAAAAGGTAAACGGCAAGCAGAGATAAAACCGACACATAAAGCAACACAACCTCTCCCGACGGGAAAACCGGAGGATAAACTTCGGTAAAGAAAACCGTCCTGCCTGCAAGTTCCACGAAGGGTTTATATGAGATAAGCGATACGGCAAGCGACAGAACCGACGAAACCGCCCAGGCAAGCGCTCCCTCGAAAAAGCATACCGCGAAAATATGCTTTTTACCTAGCCCCAACAATCTGTAAAGGCCGAAAGCAGCGGAGTATTGCATTGTGGTTATCAGTGCGCTTCCCAGAAGATTGCCGACGCCCAACAAAAGTTGAAGTAAAATCAGAAATGTAAATACGGGTATCACAATATAATCGAAACGCCCGGCGTCGGCAAAATCGTCTTCCATTGACGTGCCGAACGCTATATTTTCCCGCATCAATGCGTCGGCAACGGCGTTATACGTTTTTCGGACTTCTTTCAGGCGGTCCGCGTCGTACTTCACGCTCGCGGACGGCAGAGCGATAGAAGAAATACTGAACTCGTCAATATAGGACATCGGAATATATATCTCTTTTTCGCCTTCGATGACAGCGTCAAGCACCCCTTTTATGGAAACGGTCCTGTACCCTGCCGTGAGCAGAAGCTCAAACGAGTCTCCGAGGTTCAGACCGTACACGCCGCTTAACAATTCGAATATTTCGGCGGTAACCGCAACCGAACCCGCTCCCGACGGCCGCGCGCCTCTTATTATTTCACGGTCGAAAACGTCGTACAGAACGGTTTCGAAATACTGTCCGTAACCGTTAGCCGTTATGATTTCGTTAACGGCTTCGTCGGCAAATTTAGTTGTTGTCTTTATTTCGGCAACTTCCGGTCTGAACCCTTGATTTGATAAAACGGTTTTCAGATTTTGCACTAAACGATAGTTTATAACCGGATTGTCGTAAGATAAAGTATAGCTTACGCCTGACGAAGCCTTGTTGACAATACGTTCCTCAAGATAATTCCGATGATTGGTAACACAGCTTATCAGCAATACGGAAACCGTAAGCACTATTGTAACCGACACAGTTGTATTTATGAGCCTGAGTTTTGTTCGGCTCATATTGTTGGCGATTATTTTAAATAAATCCCGGAATTTCATTTTATACCTCGCCGTCTTTAATAACTACGGTTCTGTCGCACAGCGCGGTATGAACGGCGTTGTGAGTTACCATTACGACCGTAATGCCTTTATCGGCGATTGCCCTGAACTTTTCGATTATATAAGATCCGAGTTTGCTGTCCAGGTTACCTGTCGGCTCGTCGGCCAATATGTAAAGAGGGTTATTGACAAGCGCGCGACAAAGCGCCACTCTCTGCATCTGTCCGCCTGAGAGTTCGTCCGGGAATACGTCGGCCTTGTCGGAAAGACGGTACTCGTCCAATAATTCAATTACTCGTTTCTTACGCTCCGCGGCGGCTACACCCTGTATCGTAAGGGGCAGCGCTACGTTTTCGGATACCGTTAAGTTCGGGTCAAGATAAAACCTCTGAAACACGAATCCCGTATATTTGTTGCGGTGTTCCGCCCGTTTGTCCGAACTCAGCAGGGATAAATCTTTGCCTTGAAACAATACCCGGCCCGAAGTAGGAGTATCCACAGCCCCCAACATGTTCAAAAGAGTGGTTTTTCCGCTTCCCGAATCGCCCGTTACGGCAACGAATTCGCCTTTGCCGATTGTGAGATTCACGTTTTTCAGCGCAATTGTCTGCACCGCTTTGTTTTTGGTATAGTAAATTTTAGTTACGTCTTTCAGTTCCAGCATAAAAAGACACCGCCGATGAATTAATGTAAAACAATACGGAAAAACAAATTAAAATCCCGTTCTCCCCTATATCTAAAATAAATATACAGTAGTTATATTTTATTTGTCAAGGCAATTCGTAAAATTTTGAAATTTCATAAATAAAATTCCCTCCGTTTCCGAAGGGAATTTACCTTTTGCAAAGTTGCGGTTATTCGAGATTTGCGGCTACGCGGTAGCCTGCGGCGGTGGCGTCCGCTATGCGGCCGATTTTGCCGGCGTCGCCTATGACGTAAAGCCGTTCGTACTTGCCTTCCAGCTCTTTGGCGAGGCCGTTTACCGGACGCGAGCCCAGCGAAAGTATTACGGCGTCGCAATCGATGCGTTCGGGCTCTCCGTCGTCGACGAATTTATTGTTTTTATCCGTTCTGACGGGGATTACCGTGATACCCTTTTCGTCTATCGAATCGAGTTTGTGATTTACCACGAATTCCACACCGCATTCTTTAAGCTTGGGGATACAGTCGTCCTTGTGCTGGAACCATGTGGTAGGCGCAACCGAACCCGCCATTTCCACTATCGTGAGTTTATTGTCCGGGGCTACGAGTTCGGCCGTTTCGAGGCCCGTCATGCCCGAACCTACAAGCACGAGTTTTTTACCTTTAAAGCTTACGCTGCCCGTAAGCAAATCGGTAGTCGTAAATACGTTTGCGCCCTCGACTCCCTTAATGGCCCTGGGTTTTACAGCCGTTGCGCCCGTGGCTATTATCACGGCGTAAGGATTGTATTTTTCTATTATTTCGGGGGTGGCCGCGGTATCGTACACTATTTCGGCGCCTTTCTTTGTAGCGGCGTTTACGAGATCTTCGCAGCACCAGGCTATGCGCTCCTTATGCGGAGGCATGGCGGCGAGATTAAGCTGTCCGCCCGCTTTGCTTTCCTTTTCGAGTACGACGGGTTTAAAACCTCTTTCCGCAAGGATTTCGGCCGCCGTGAGGCCCGAACAGCCCGCGCCCACTATTACTACGGTGCGTCCGTCGCCGTCTTTTTTAAGCCCATCGGTAAAGTATTCTTTCTCGCGGCCTACGGTGGGATTGACCGAGCAATAACCGTGGCCGCCTACATAAGCGTTTTCCTGCATGCTTTCTATACAGTACAGGCAGCATATACATCTCTTGATATCTTTGGCGTTTCCGCTTTGCGCCTTCTCGGCCCAGTGCGGGTCGGCAATATGAGGTCTGCCGAGGGAAACGAAATCCTGAACGCCTTCATTGAGAAGCTGCTCGGCAAAATCCGGAGTTCTTATGATATCCGCGGCCAGGACGGGTATTTTAACGGCTTGCTTGACGGCCGCCGCCATATACTTTCTCCAACCGCTTTCGAACGAAGTTGGTTCAAGCCAGTAGTTGAAGGTATCGTATGCCGCCGAGCTTACGTCTATGGCGTCCACGCCCATGGCCTCGATTGCTTTTGCGTATTCCACGCCCGTTTCCAGCCCGTAGCCCTTGCCTTCTTTACCTATTCTGTCGTAGCACTCGTCCACGGTGAGTCGGACGATTACGGGATAATCGCCGCATTCGGCGCGTATGCCCTCGACTATTTCTTTTAAAAATCTCAGTCTGTTTTCAAAGCTCCCGCCGTACTCGTCCGTTCTTTTATTTGTATTGGGCGACAGGAACTGCTGAATCAGATAGCCGTGCGTACCGTGCAATTCCACGCCGTCTACGCCTGCGGCTTTACATCTTGCCGCCGCCGCCACGAACTGTTTGATGAGTTTTTTGATTTCGCCTTTGCCCAATCCTCTTACTCTGCCGCCGGCAAAATAGCTGGGTTCGCATTTGCTGGGCGCTACCGAACAGGGCACCCTGTCCTTTTCCAGCAGAAGCTTTTTCATCGTGGGCACGAGTTTGTACAAGAAGTCGGTATACCCTTTCCATACTTTGAGCGTGGCGACGGACATGGGCACCGTCCCAACCATAAGCCCTATATTCTGTCTGCCCGGATGATGAAGCTGTACGAAAAGTTTAGCTCCGTGCCTGTGTATTCTGTCTGCAAACTCTTTCATGGGCGCGATATGGTAGTCGTGCGACATGGCAAGCTGAGCGAAAGCCGCGGCGCCGTGCTTGTCGTTCACGCGCGTAATTTCGGTTATTATAAGTCCGGTACCGCCTTTCGCGCGCTCTTCGTAATAGTCCATCAGCTTTTCGGTAGGACGGCCGTCAATCTGGCCGAACCCCATAAGCATGGGCGACATAACTATTCTGTTTTTGATTTCTACATTACCGATTTTCATCGGCGTGAACAATTTTTCGTACATATTTCCCCCTGATTACTCTATGTTTTCTCTTTTACAGTATCTTTCGAATTTCGCCGTTTCGAGCTTCCAGTACAGAGTCCTCGTGAAAGGCAGGAATTTCATAAGCTGTTCGGCGAACCCGAAAAGCGCGGAAGGATTGCAGTTCTTTTTACCGCAAGCTACGGCCTTATACATCTTGCGGGCGACGTAATCCGCCTTCTGAACGGGAAAAGGCCTGTCCTCGTCCTTGCTGCGCCCCTCGCTTCCGAAAGCGAAAAAGTTGGTAGCCGTGGCAATGGGATACAGGCAGGTAAGTCTGAGATTTTTATGCCGTTCAAGCCTTATACCCTGCTGAAATCCGTGTACCGTGAATTTGGAGGCGCTGTATACCGTATATCCCGGCATGGACATCTTGCCTATCGCGGATATCGTGATACAGAAATGCCCTTCGCGGCCATTGAGATAATTATAATATTTGCCGTAAGAATACATCGGCGAATATGCGTTGCATCTCATGATTTTATCCAGCCTGTCCCAGTCGGCGTAATCGTACCTTTCGTAATAAGCGTACCCCGCGTTGGCATAAAAAACGTCTATAAAATCAAAAAGCTCTTCGGCTTTGGCGAAAACCGCGTCAACCCCGCTTTTTTCGGAAACGTCGCACTTCATTACCGTTAAATTGGCGTTGGACGAGGCCTCCTTGTCAAGATTATCGGTATTTACGTCGACGCATAAAACCTTATTGTCCGCGGCTATAAGTTTGAGAAACTCGTAACCTATTCCGCTGTTACAGCCCGTGAGTACAATGTTTTTTCCCGTTATCTTACGCATTTTTCCTTCGTGTTTGTGATTAATTTGGCAATATACCTTTATTGTAATATATTTTTACTCTTCAAGTCAATATCAAATGAGAGATTTAACGCAATATTTTAATTAATAGTGAAGATGCGTTACTGTTTTGCATATTATCTTGACAAAATACCCCGCAATATCGTATCATCAAATTAATAAAATAAACAGGTGTTTTTATGACAAAAAAGAAAAAGATTATTAACGTTTCGGTTGCAGTTGCAACAGTTTTATGGCTTATAGGCAGCACCTTGCTTGCCGTTTACTTCGGGACCCTGGTTGCCGCCGTACCCGTAACTCATGGATTTACCATGCCCGTACTCGGCTTTGACGAAACAGGCGGAACAAGCGTGGCAGTGGACAATCCGGGCACCTATCTCGCGCACCCCGATCTTGTAATGGCGGACGACGGAACTTTAATAACAATGTATCCGCAGGACCACGGCAAAGGCCCTATCGCCATGAAAATTTCCGAGGATTTCGGGCTTACCTGGTCGGACAGGGTTCAAAATACCCCCGCAAGCTGGGAAGAGTCGCAGGAAACCCCCACTCTGTACAATATTTCTTTCGTTGACACCGAGGGCGCAAAGACGGGCGAAACCGCCCTTATACTTGTTTCGGGCTGTCCGTACTGGCATTTTATAGGCAACCGTATCGACGAGAACGGGTTTAACTTTTCTGTTTCTACCGACGACGGCGACACCTGGTCGGAATTCAGGAATATGTACGGAAAACAATGGGCCGCACAAAACGGCGCCGAACCGTACGACTGCATAGTGGCGATGTCCTCGCTTACGCAGGTTAAGGAAAACGGAAAATACGTAAACAAATGGATGGGCACTTTCCACGACCACAAGTTTTACAATTATAAAACCTATCTCACCTTCGAAACGGACAAAGACGGCTCTTTGAAAACGGACTCCGAAGGAAGGTATATCGCCAACTGGTCTGAACCCGAATATCTCATACCCGAATGGAGAAAGTACGAAAAGCTGTCAAATATATGCGAAGTCGAGATAATACGCACTCCTTCCGAAGACGGCGCCTCGCTCGACGGCGACAGGCTTGTGATGATAACGCGCGCCAACAGCAGAAAAACATTATCTCTTATACTGATTTCGGACGACGAAGGCAAAACCTGGTCCGAACCGAGAGAGCTTCCTCCCGAACTTAACGGCGACAGACATAAAGCGGAATACGACCCCGTAACAGGCAAACTGGTAATTTCGTTCAGGCAGATTACTTCATATAAAAAATCCGCTTTAAGCGTAAAAAACACTATATTATCCCTCGGTTGGGTCGGTTGGGTAGGCACTTTCGATCAGCTTCTTTCCGACGGCAAGGGCGACGCGCTTGTTGTTCTGGGAGCATCGCAAACGGCCGACTGCGGCTATGCGGGCACCGTATGCAAGGACGGACAATTCGTTATGATAAGCTACGGTATTTTCGACGGAGCGGCCGCCGACCAGCCTTACATAATGGCGGTCAGATTCAATCTTGAATTTTTAAACCGGAAATAAGAACTTATATCATACTGAAAATTCAGACCTTTGCAAAATTTAAAAAGAACCGCATCTGCGGTTCTTTTTTTATACTATTTCATCATAAGCAGGGCAATCTCGCGTATATCCCCGTTTATGACGAGAGAGGCGCGGGAGTCGTACCCCGTAGGGCTCTTGTTGATAAGCACGAGGTTTTGGCCCCTGAAATATTCGATAAGCCCCGCCGCGGGATATACCACGAGCGAAGTGCCTATCACTATCATGCAATCGGCGCTTCGCACCGCATTAACGCTGTCGGTTATTACCTGTTCGTCGATTCTCTCGCCGTAAAGCACAACGTCCGGGCGTACCGTTCCGCCGCACGACTCGCATACGGGTATTCCCTTGCTGTTTGCAATAAAATCCGCGTCGTACAGCCTACCGCAACGAACGCAGTAATTCCTGTGTACGCTGCCGTGAAACTCTATTACGTTCCCGCTGCCCGCAATAGTGTGCAATCCGTCGATATTCTGAGTTATCACGGCTTTCAGTCGCCCCTGCGATTCCATGTCGGCAAGCCACAAATGGCCTTCGTTGGGGCGGGCGTCGGGATACAGCATCTTTTCCTTGTAGAATTTAAAGAATTTTTCCGTTTCGTAATTAAGACATTCGTCCGAAAGCATATATTCCGCGCTTCGCTCCCCGTAGTCCGCCGAATAAAGCCCTCCCGCGCTTCTGAAATCGGGAATTCCGCTGGGTACGGATATGCCTGCGCCCGTAAACGCCACTATGTTTTCACTTCGGCCGACTATTTCCTTAAGTCGGTTTATCGGCCCTGAATCCATCATAGGATATATTTCTCCGTCTTTAAAAATTTTTAAAAGAACAGGCCGGTTTCTAATCCTCGCCGACGTATTTTTTTATGATGTCGAAAAGGCCGTCCGAAATAACGTGCTCGATACGGCAGGCGTTTTCTTCGGCGGTATTGCTGTCCGCGCCGATTTTTTCAAGCGCTTTGGTAAGCACTTTGTGTCTGTCGTATATATTACGGGCCTTAACTCTGCCGGTTTCGGTAAACTCGATATCTCCGCTTACCCTGTCCATGGTAATATAGCCTTTTTTGACAAGCAGATTCACCCCGCGCGACACGCTTGACTTAGCGTAGCCGAGCTCCTCGACTACGTCGATAGAACGCACGCAGGGTTTTTTGCCTTTAAGCAAAAATATGGTTTCAAGATACATTTCTTCCGATTCCCGAGTTCTCATACACATCTCCTTTTTTATATTTTAAACCATTTGTTCCCGTTTGTAAAGCCGTTTGACGACAGTGTAATACTGCGGCTTATTGTGCTTGAAAGAAAAGGCGCCATTGAGCGGCACGCCGTCGATAATTCCAAAAAAGCGAGTTGTATGATAAAAATCTAAATGATAAACAAGCGTTTTGCTTCTGTAGTCAGAATTTCAAGTCGTTTCCGTCATCGGCATCGGACGGTTGATGCAGGTCGGACGAGGCTTCGTTTTCGGCGCGGCTTTCGCGCAAAATGTCCGCTACGGAATCCGCTTCCATAAGTTTCTTTTTCCCCTTTTCGTTTTCGATTGACTCGGCGTTTACCGATTCCGCTTCGAGAGCGGCTACTATCCCGGCGTGTTTCTTTTTGTCGAGCGTATAGAAGCAGAGCGCTATCAGCATAAGCGCGCCCGACGCTACCGATATCCACAGCGCTATGTTGCCGTACGTATCGGCTATGTTTACAAGTTCAGCCGACAGTACGTTTTCGGGCATAAGGTTGGGCGCAAGCCCGCCCGTTCCCTCTTTAATGATATAGTTGTTGGGATTAAACCCTACCCTGGCCTGTATGAGCGCGGGTATAAGCGCGCACGCCTGAGTCGCCAGCAAAGGAACCGAGTACGCCATCGTCTGTATAAAACCTTCCAGCCGGTATCCAGTGAGATGCTGCTGATAATCGCTTATTTCGGAAAGCATCAGGGGTTGCAGACTGCCCATGGCGTTAAATGCCGCCACAAACCTCAAAGCCGTTATTATTACGGCAGACGTCGTACCTGCCTGCAGATTCTGAAACCCTACGAGAGCAAGTATGAGATATGCTCCGGTATTGAACGCCTGCCAAGCCACCATTATAGTTCGGTTGTTGAATTTTCGTGTAAGCAGAGGAAGCAAAATCATGTTGGGGGTTGCGGCAAAACCGACGATTAAACTTACGCTTCCGAATATCTTTGCGGCGTCGGCCATGTTGGTAGCGTATTTCACACGCGCCATTATGTGCCATACCATGTCTATCGTTCCTTTCATGCACCCAAGCACGAGCGCCACGGTAAGTATCATGAGCGGCCTGTTTTTAAATACCATTTTAAGGCCTTGGATAGCGCCTATCTTGTTTTCGGCGTTCTCCTTCTCGGTGACGAACACCCTCTCTTTCACCTTCAACAGCGCTATTACGCATATCATGCCGACTACCGCACTTGTAAGCCCGAATATCCTTGCGGCCACTATGTCGCCCCATATACCCGCAAATACGTCCTTAAGCACGTTCATAAGCGAGGGTGCAAAGCCCATTACAAGTCCTATAGGCGACCATACGTCCACTCTTTCCTGCTGATTAGGTGTGAAGACTCCGGGAAACAGATTCCAGGTGTTATACCATATATTCCATACAAGTAACGTCGGAATGCACATACAGTAAACGTATATCGTCGCCTGAGTCGTCGAAAGATTTTGCGGCGACCACGCGCTGAGCGTAGCCAGAAGCGCCACTACGGGTGCCAGAAACATTATGTACGGTTTATACCTGCCCCATTTGCTGTTGGTACGCTGTACCGCCCTGCCGTATACGGGCGTAAGTATCATTCCTCCGACGCATGCCGCAAGGTATATTACAGTGGCGTGCAGCGTGCCGTAATTGCCCATATTGTAAAGAAGCGGAAGCTGACCTATGGTAACGTACATGTTTACGATATTGCAAATAAAGCTTACGCCCAGGCTTGCCCCGCCAAGACAGACTATCTCTTTTAAATTGAGGAACCTGCCCTTAGGCGGCTCTTTCCAGAATAATCTGACCTTACCCGGAATGCTTTTTAAATCGATTTTCATTTTTGCCCCTTATCTTGTTTTTCTTATAAAACCGCGTTTATCCCGCCGTCGGATTCGGATTTGCCGAACAGTAAACCGTAGCCCGTCGCGATATAACTCGTATCGTTTCGGGTTTATGATACCACTCCGTCCCCCGCATGTCAACGCATTTATAAATTTTATTGTTATATCCTCTGCTTTCCGAACGGTTTTAAGTAGCTCTGCTTATTGATTTTCCCACACAGGTAAAAAGCGCAGAAAATGTTTTCTGCGCTTTTCTTTTTTACAAAACGCTTTTACGCCGCGGCTTACAAAAGCCTTTTCCAGTAACACCCACTGTATTCCGAAGTAAGATAGTTTGCCGCGGTTTGCGCTGCCGCAAGGTCGGCGGCCGAAAGCTCTGTGTAATTGCTGAAAGACGATGAGGTTGAAACTCTCCACCCTTCTGTGTTTTCAAATACTACCGAGGTAAGTTTGTTGCAACCCCAGAAAGCGTTGCAGTCTATACTTGTCACGCTGCTCGGGATAGTTACCGATGTAAGCCCGCTGCAATTCCTGAAAGCCCTAAAGCCTATACTCGTTACGCTGTCGGGGATAGCTACCGACGTAAGCCCGCTGCAACCCGAGAAAGCATAATTACCTATGCTCGTCACGCTGTCGGGGATGGTTATAGAAGTAAGCCCGCTGCAATCCGCGAAAGCATAATTACCTATGCTCGTCACGCTGTCGGGAATGGTTACAGACGTTAAACTGGTATTGTAATAAAAAGCATATTTGTATACGGAATAAGAGGTTACCTCGGTGCCGTCATAAGCGGTAAAGCTTTCGGGCAACGTTATATCGGTTTCACTGCCGTAGTAGCCTAAAAGATAAGCCTCGGCGCCGTCATAGAAGAAACGGAAACCGTCGGCGGTATCGGTAATACGCGAGCCTCCTTCTGCGGTATAAACGTTTTTGGCATAATAAGCTACCTCACCGTTATCCCACCAACTGCCCGCCGTTATTCTGAGCGAACTTTTATTGTAAACCTCGATAAGTTTATAGCAATTTCTGAAAGCATTATCACCTATGCTTGTCACGCCGTCGGGGATGGTTACAGACGTTATATTGGTATTGTTATAAAAAGCATAATTGTATACGGAATAAGAAGTTACCTCGGTGCCGTCATAAGCGGTAAAGCTTGAAGGCAGGGTTATATCGGTTTCACTGCCGTAGTAGCCTAAAAGATAAGCCTCGGCGCCGTCATAGAAGAAACGGAAGCCGTCGGCGGTATCGGTTATACGCGAGCCTCCTTCTGCGGTATAAACGTTTTTGGCATAATACGCAACGTAACCGTTAGACATACTGCCCGCCGTTATACTGAGCGAACTTTTATTGTAAACCTCTATAAGCTTATAGCACCATTCGAAAGCCTTATCACCTATGCTTGTCACGCTGTCGGGAATGGTTATGGACGTAAGCCCGCTGCAATGCCTGAAAGCCCAAGAGCCTATACTTGTCACGCCGTTGCCTATGCTCACCGAAGTAAGCCCGCTGCATCCATCGAAAGCCCAATCGCCTATACTTGTCACGCTGTCGGGGATGGTTATAGAAGTAAGTCCGCTGCAATCATTGAAAGCCCAATCTCCTATACTTGTCACGCCGCTGCCTATGCTCACCGAAGTAAGCCCGCTGCAACCTTCAAAAGCACTGTCGCCTATGCTTGTAACGCTGTCGGGAATGATTATGGACGTGAGATTGCTGCAATACGAGAAAGCACTCTCCCCTATGCTCGTCACGCCGCGGCCCAGGCTCACCGAAGTAAGCCCGCTGCATCCATCGAAAGCATAACTACCTATGCTTGTAACGCTGTCGGGAATAGTTGCCGACGTAAGCCCGCTGCAATCATAGAAAGCATAACTACCTATGCTTGTCACGCTGTCGCCCAGGCTCACCGAAGTAAGCCCGCTGCAATCCTCGAAAGCATTATCACCTATGCTTGTTACGCTGTCGGGGATGGTTATGGACGTAAGATTGCTGCAATGCTCGAAAGCATAATTTCCTATGCTTGTCACACCGCTACCAAGGTCCACCGACGTAAGACTGCGGCAATCAGAGAAAGCATAATCGCCTATGCTTGTCATGCCGCTACCTATGCTCACCGACGTTAGCCCGAAGCAATACGAGAAAGCACCCTCACCTATGCTTGTCACGCCGCTGCCTATGTTCACCGAAGTAAGCCCGCTGCAACCCGAGAAAGCATAATTTCCTATGCTTGTCACGCTGCCCGGGATGGTTACAGACGCTAAATTGATATTACTATTAAAAGCATATTTGTATACGGAATAAGAGGTTACCTCGGTGCCGTTATAAGCGGTAAAGCTTTCGGGCAGGGTTATATCGGTTTCACTGCCGTAATAGCCGATTAAATAGCCGGTGTTTCCGTAATAGAAAAATCTGTATCCGTCGGCGGTATCGGTAATATGAGAGCCGCCTTTTCTGGTATAAACGTTTTTGGCATAATACGCTACCGCACCGTTATATGGATTGCCCGCCGTTATTCTGAGCGAACTTTTATTGTAAACCTCTATAAGCTTATCGCAATACATGAAAGCCTCATCACCTATGCTTATAACGCCGCGGCCTATGCTCACCGACGTAATCCCGCTGCAACCCGAGAAAGCCCTCTCCCCTATGCTTGTCACGCTGTCGGGAATGGTTATAGAAGTAAGCCCGCTGCAACCCGAGAAAGCATAACTACCTATGCTTGTCACCCCGCTGCCTATGCTCACCGACGTAAGCCCCTTGCAACTATAGAAAGCATAATTACCTATGCTTGTCACGCCGTCGGGGATAGTTACCGACGTAAGCCCCTTGCAACTATAGAAAGCATAATTACCTATGCTTGTCACACTGTCAGGGATGATTACAGACGTTATATTGGTATTGTTATAAAAAGCATAATTGTATACGGAATAAGAGGTTACCTCGGTGCCGTCATTAGCGGTAAAGCTTTCGGGCAGAGTTATATCGGTTTCACTGCCGTAATAGTCGATTAAATAGCCGGTGTTTCCGTAATAGAAAAATCTGTATCCGTCGGCGGTATCGGTAATACGCGAGCCTCCTTCTGCGGTATAAACGTTTTTGGCATAATAAGCTACCTCACCGTTATCCGCGCTGCCCGCCGTTATATTTAGCAAACTTTTATTGTAAACTTCTATAAGCTTATAGCAATACCAGAAAGCCCGATCGCCTATGCTTGTAACGCCGCTGCCTATGCTCACCGACGTTAGCCCGCTACAATTATAGAAAGCACTGTTGCCTATGCTTGTCACGCTATCGCCTATGCTCACCGAAGTAAGCCCGCTGCAATTATAGAAAGCACTGTTGCCTATGCTTGTCACGCCGCTGCCTATGCTCACCGACGTTAGCCCGCTGCAATTATAGAAAGCATAATTACCTATGCTTGTGACACCGTCGGGGATAACCAAATCTGTTAAAAGAGTATCGTTTATGTACAGTTTATGTGCGTAGTAAAGAGGATTAGCATTAAGGCCTCCGAATTCTATCCCGCACCAGCCGGCAATATCTCCTGTATAATATACCGACGTAAGCCCGCTGCAATGCCCGAAAGCCCGATCGCCTATGCTTATAACGCCGCTGCCTATGATTGCGGATGTAAGCCCACTACAATACTCAAAAGCCATCTCCCCTATACTCGTCACGCCGCTGCCTATGCTAACAGACGCAAGACTACTACACTCCCTGAAAGCACTATAGCCTATGCTTGTCACGCTATCGCCCAGGCTCACCGACGTAAGATTGTTGCAACCCGAGAAAGCATTGTTCGCTATTTCGGTACCGCCGTTTATCACCACAGTTTTTAAGTTGTTTTTAGGTATTTTGGATATTGCCGTGGCAGGTATAGTTGCCGTCTGTATGTTATTACAATCCTTGAAAGCATTCCATCCTATGCTTGTCACACCGCTACCAAGGTCCACCGACGTAAGCCCGCTGCAACCCAAGAAAGCATCATCACCTATGCTTGTCACACTGTCGGGGATTACCAACGACATAAGCCCGCTGCAATTATAGAAAGCCCTATCACCTATGCTTATCACGCTGTCGGGGATAGCTACCGACGTAAGCCCGCTGCAACCATAGAAAGCCCTATCACCTATGCTTGTCACACTGTCAGGGATGATTATAGAAGTGAGCCCGCTGCAACCAAAGAAAGCATAATCGCCTATGCTTATAACGCCGCGGCCTATGCTCACCGACGTAAGCCCGCTGCAACCCAAGAAAGCCCTCTCCCCTATGCTTGTCACGCTGTCGGGGATGGTTACAGAGGTAATATTATCGAGTTTTTCAAAAGCGCTTTGCGCAATTTCCGTAACCGGCAGTGATTCGTATTCAGGAGAAATTACTATTTCGGTATCCGTTCCCTCATAACCGATTACGGTATATCCGTCCCCTGCACCGTTCAGCTTATATTTCAGACCTTCGGTATAAACGGGTTTTTCCGTACCCGGAGTTCCGTCGGGGTTTTCAATACCGGGTTTGTCCGTACCCGGAGTTCCGTCGGGGTTTTCAATACCGGGTTCTTCCGTACCCGGAGTTCCGTCGGGGTTTTCAATACCGGGTTTGTCCGTACCGGTATCGCCGTCATTATCTTTGCCGCCGCCGCAAGCCGTAAAAACAAGCGCAAGCGCCAGCATAAGGCAAACCGTAAACAATAACAAACTTCTTTTTCGCATAATTTTCTCCTTTTGACAATTTAAAGCCGTTAGCTTATACGCATAAACTAGCCCCATGGGGCTATCTTTACTATATTGTACTCCCTTAGTGCTAATATGTCAATAATATTTACAGTAACAATATAAATTAAGGAGTACGTTTATGAAAATCATAGTTGCCGACAGAATCCGCGAACTTATGAAAACCGAAGCCCTTAACCAGGTTCAGCTGGCAGCCAGAATCGGCGTCAAACAAAATACCGTAAGCGCCTGGCTTTTAGGTAAAAAAGAACCGTCTATTATGAGTTTATGGAAGCTTGCCGACTACTTCGACGTGGATATCGACTACGTTGTCGGCAGAAAAAATTATTGAATACTCGTTTTCGTTCAGATATTCCAATGAGATATGCCGCCGCTTTTCTTTCCAATGGTTGCGTTTTTCCTGTTGCACCAGTTCGGCGTGTAGCGTGTAAAATTCGTCCGTTACCTCGATTTCGCTTGTCGTACCGTCCACAAATATGTACTTGATTGTCTGCAAAAAAATTGTCCTCCCGATTGAATTTTGAAAACGATAAAATTTCCAAAATTTGCGCGGGAGGACTGCGGGCTTTTATAATGCGACTTTTTTCGCAGGGTATAAAAAAAGCGCTCACGCTTTTGTGCGTGAACGCCTTGATTTTGTTATTTAATTTTCTTCGTTTTTCTCTTTGTATTTTGCCTGCTTGCGGCGGCTTAATCCGTTGTTACCGTGCCGCCATTTTCGGACATATCGGCTTTCAGAAGTACGCCCGTAAATTTGTCGCGTTTTGCGGCACTTGTAACTTTGTATTTGCCCGCGTTTAAGTTTTCTATCAGTTTTGTATCATCATTGTCGGTTTGCGCTTCTTGAATTATTATGGCAATTTCTTCATAGCCGTTCTCTGTTAAATTCATAACCACTATTCGTCTTGCCTTCCCTAATGTTGTATCTTCCGTAGCTTCATCATCTCTTATAATAAATGAGCGGGTATTCCCGCCAACCGCAGAGATAATGCCGTCATTCGCAAGTTTCTCATTGACCGCATTTAACAATCCTTTCCGCATCTCCTGTATTGTAGGGTTATAACCAAAAGCATATTCAGTAGAATATTTGGCGCCGTTGACATAAGGAGTCCCTCTGTCGAATGCTTCGTCAAGTTTTGCGGCGTCAGGGTTTTCGGTTAACAAATCCTGTAAAGTTATTTCCGTTTTAGGTTCAACGCAAGATATTCTGTAAAGCGTCGAAATTATTGCGTTATCGTAGAAGAAATGTAGTTTTATGCAATCGATAATACCGTTTTTATCGCTATCAACGA
>DVNW01000027.1 GCA_018714105.1 Candidatus Faecicola pullistercoris
ATAATAGAAAATCAAAAAATTTTTACGGAAAATTTTTATAAAATCCTGATTTTTTCATTGTATTTTAATATTACGCGTTTATATTTAAAACAACCTATCAATCCTCTTAAACATATAAAAAGGAACGGCGCGCGCCGTTCCTTTTCCTTTACGGGTTAATTGGGTTACTTTTCGCTTTTGGAATACCTGTAAACGTTGTCGTCCTTGCCCCAGAGCTTTTCGAGGCAATACATCATGCGCGTTTCGTCGTTGAAAATATGGCAGATTATAGCGCCGTAATCGAGCACGGCCCATCTGCCCTCGCGGATACCTTCGGTGCGCAAGGGCTCGATACCCTCTTCCGACAATTTTTCTTCCAGCCCCTCGGCGAGCGTTTTGACGTGATTGGAATTGCGCGCGGTTGCAATAACGAACCGGTCCGCCACGATTGTAAGACCTCCTACGTCCAGCACGGTGATATCCTCGGCAAGTTTTGTATCAAGAAATTCGCAGATTTTTGCCGCAAGAGAGTTGATTTCCATAAAAAGCTCCTTTAATCTTCAAAAACATTGTAATACAGGCAGGCCTGCAAAGTCAGCGGATACACGTCGGATTTGCTTCTGACGTGCAGATAACTTTCTTTAAGCAGAAGCCTGAACCCCCTGTCGAAATCATTATAAACGGCGGCACGCAGTTTGTCAACCCCGGGGTAAACCCGTTCTTCCGAAACCATATCCGCTGCGTACACGATTTTTTCGATGACCGACATATTCTCTCTGCCCGTGGTATGGTATTTTACGGCGTTCAGAATTTCGGTATCGTTAATTCCGAACAGGTCGCGCGCGATAACCGCGCCGGCAAACTGATGTTCTACCGGCGTACCGATGGCGTCCGCAGGCACCTCTTCTTTTACGTATCGGTATTTGCCCGCGTCGTGCAGCAGAGCGGACAGAAATACCTTATCAAAATCCTGTTGCAGATTATGCCTGCTGTTGAGGGCCACGGCTGCGCGAACGGTATTTTTGCTATGGATAAAACGGGCCTCGGTAAGCAGGCCTGACAGTTTATCCGTAACGCTGAGATATTTGGAATAAAGCCCGTGGTTAACGATATATTCCGTAACGGCCTCGGGCATGTCGGACGGTCTTTCGCCCATCAGCAGACAGGCTTTCAGATCGGACGACGACATGGCCTTGCCCGTAAAGGGCAAAAAAACTATATCCCCCTGCCACTTTTTCAAAATTCCGGCCGCGGTCTCCTTTACGGGAAGGTATCCCTCCCTGTCGAAAACGGCAAGAGGCGCCTCGCGAAGTATTTCCCACGGGCGCACCCAAGTGTGAAAGTGTTCAAGGCTGTCTCCGCCTATCACGTAATAAAAAGGTCCGTACCTGGCTTTAAGCTCGGGTACGATGTCGGCGGTACAGTTGTTGCTGCGGTCGTTGTTTTCGATTTCGTCGACTATAACCTCGCAACCGGGAATTTTAAATGCCGCTTTCAACATATTAACCCTGTCTTTAAACGAAACCACTGCGTCGGACTTGTGCGGCGGATTTTTTGTAGGCACTATAACCAGCCTGGAAACGTTTAACGCGTCGACGGCTTTTCCGGCCACTTCGACGTGCTGACTGTGTATAGGGTCGAACGCTCCGCCGAAAACGGCGGTTTTGATTTTGCTTTCCATAATTTTATTATACATTATCCGGAAAAATTTTTCAACGGCGTTTTAACGGCCGCATTAAAGGCAATAATCAGTCTTATGAACAAGATTATCGATTTCGTTGCCGTAAGAACGGCGCTCTTTCTTCTCCTGGTAATATGGACCGTCTACTTTTTAAAAGACGTTCTTTACGCCGTTATACTTTCGGCCATACTGTTCACGGCGGTGTGCTTCGTGCTGGAAAAGCTGAAAAACCGAAAAAACAGTAAGGCGTACAGTATGGACAAACTGGATCGGCAATGCGCCCTGCTCGGAAATAAATACGTTATACAACTCTACCGCGACGTTACCTCTCCCGCCGCCGAGATCAAGGGCGACAGGTATTTTATCGAGGGCAACGAAATGGTTTATTCCGCATACAAGTTTTCTTCTTGCGGGCTCGAAGACGTGTCGGCCGCATATCGAACGGCAAAAGAAAACGCAGTCACCAGGATAACCATGCTGGTAAAGGACGCCGACAGGCAAGCCGTAATGCTGGCGCAGAGCACGGGCCTTAACTATACGTTTATCAAATCGCGCAAGCTGTACAAAAAACTGAAAGACATGAGATGCCTGCCGCCGCTCGTATTCAGCCGTCCCGGAAACGCCGTATCGGTAAAGAATTTCGCCGACATCATATTCAACAAAGCAAACCTCAGATATTACCTCATTACGGGATTCATGCTGTCGGTAATGTTTTTCTTCGTGCCGCTGAAAGGATATTACCTTACCATAGGCACAATATCTTTAGTGCTGGCGCTGATAACGGCTATCAGAAAATAACTCAGTCTTCCAGTACGTGTTTTATACCTTTTTTATCGCTTAATCTGTAAAGCACGATTTTATTGCCGATAGCCTGTACGGGCTCGGAATCAGTCATTTCGGCCAGCTCGGCGATAATTTCCTTCGCGGTAAAATCGGCGTTTTTAAGAACGCTGATTTTAATAAGTTCGCGCGCTTTCAATGCGTCGTTTATCTCTTTGATTACGTTGTCGGTAATGCCCTGTTTGCCTATCTGAAACACGGGCGCGATTACCGAGGCTTTGGACTTTAAAACCGTCCTTTGTTTTGTAGTAAGCATATATCACCTATTCGATAAATTCAAACTCGATATCGCCTATTTCCACGATATCCCCGTCCTTTGCGCCTTTTTCCCTTAGCGCGGCAATTACGCCGCAGTCAATCAATTTTTTCTGGAAATACCTGTTGCTGTCGATATCCGAAACCACCACGTTTTTGGCCAGCATGTCAATGAGGCCTCCGTAAACCAGGAAGGTACCGTCGTCCGCCCTTTCGATTTCGAAACCGTTGTCGCGTTTTTCCTCGAAAGAGTATTCTTCCTCGTCGAAAGGTTCGGCAGGCGGAAGCTCGGAAAGCGTGCGCCATACGGTATCGAGAAGCTCTTTTATTCCCTTGCCCGTAGCCGCCGAAACCGGACATGCTTTTTTACCCGTGGCCTTTTCAAATTCCGTTATGGGTTTGCCGTCCGGCAGAAGGTCGGCTTTGTTAAGACATACAATTTGCGGAAGCGCCCGGAGTTTTGCGCTGTAATTTTTAAGTTCGTCGTTGATTTTAGCGTAGTCGTCAACGGGATTTCTGCCTTCGACGCCCGATATATCCACGATATGCACGATAAGACGTACCCTTTCGATATGCCTCAGGAAGTCGTGTCCCAGCCCCGCGCCCTCGCTTGCTCCCTCGATAAGCCCGGGAATATCCGCAAGCACGAAGCTGTTTTCGTAATACTTAACTACCCCCAGATTGGGACTAAGTGTTGTAAAATGGTAGTTTGCGATTTTAGGTTTCGCCGCAGTCAGCACGGAAAGCAAGGTGGATTTACCCACGTTGGGAAATCCCACGAGGCCCACGTCGGCTATGGTTTTAAGTTCGAGTTCGACCTGATACTCGGTGGTTTTGGTACCCCTCTGCGAAAAAGAAGGCGCGCGTCTTTGCGGGGTGGCGAATCTGGCGTTTCCCTTGCCGCCCCTGCCTCCGTATAAAACGATTTTGGTTTTGCCGTCCTCCGACAGGTCCGCAATAATACGGTTGTTTTCGGTTTCTCTTATAACCGTGCCTACGGGTACTTTGATGTACATGTCCGCGCCGCTTTTCCCGAAGCAGTTGGCTGCGCCGCCGTTTTCGCCGTTTTCGGCCCTGAAATGCTTTTTATATTTGAAGTCTATAAGAGTATTCAGGTTTTTGTCGGCCACGAAAACAATATTTCCGCCTCTGCCGCCGTCGCCGCCGTCGGGACCGCCCGTCATTACGTACTTTTCTCTATGAAAAGAGACAACGCCGTCGCCGCCGTTGCCTGCTTTAATATAAATTTTTACTTTGTCTAAAAACATCGGATTTCTCCCGGTTCCTATTTTAAAAGCCTTTCCTTTATTGATTTCGCCGCGAGTTTGCCCGCGCCCATGGCAAGTATTACGGTTGCCGCGCCCGTTACGGCGTCGCCGCCCGCGTATACGTTTTCTATCGAAGTTTCGCCCGTTTCGGAATTGACTATTATTGTACCCTTAGGCGTGGTTTCAAGCTGATCGCAGCTCTTTCTGAGCAAAGGATTGGGGCTGGTGCCTACTGCGATGATAACCTGATCGCACGGTATGTCTATGTAACTGCCTTCGATAGGTACGGGACGCCTTCTTCCCGAAGCGTCGGGTTCTCCAAGCTGCATGTTCTGACACTTTACGGAAACGACTTTTGAGTCCTCTCCTTCTATCTCCACGGGGTTGGTCAGCAATTTGAAAATTACGCCCTCTTCCTCTGCGTGGTGGATTTCTTCCGCTCTTGCGGGCATCTCAGACCTGTCGCGCCTGTAAACGAGGTAAACTTCCTCGGCTCCCATTCTTAGCGCCGTCCTCGAAGCGTCCATGGCTACGTTGCCCGCACCTACCACAACCACTTTTTTGCCTACCTGAACGGGAGTTATCGAGTTTTTATCGTAGGCTTTCATAAGGTTTACCCTGGTAAGATATTCGTTTGCGGAATATACGCCGTTGAGGTTTTCGCCCTTGATTTTCAAAAACGCGGGAAGGCCCGCTCCCGTGCCGATGAACACTGCGTCGAATTCCTCGGTAAGCTCGCAAAGCATAATGGTTTTGCCGACTACGGTATTGAGTTCTATTTTAACGCCGAGTTCTTTTACCTTGTCGATTTCGGCTTGCACGAGGTCTTTGGGAAGCCTGAATTCGGGTATGCCGTAAACGAGAACGCCGCCCGCTTTATGGAAGGCTTCGTATACCGTAACGTCAAAGCCCGCCCTTGCGAGTTCGCCCGCGCAGGACAGTCCGGCGGGGCCGCTGCCCACAACGGCTACCCTTTTACCGTTAGGCTCGGGTTTCTGTGCTTTTGCGGTCTGCTTCAACGCGTAATCGCCCACAAATCTTTCAAGGCCGCCGATAGCTACAGAGCCGCCCAGTTTAGCCTGTCTTATGCAAAAACTTTCGCACTGCTTTTCCTGGGGGCACACTCTGCCGCATATGGACGGAAGATTGTTGTCGCCTTTGAGCAACGCGGCCGCTTTATCGAGGTCGCCTTCCTTTATTCCGTTAATAAAAGCGGGTATGTTTACGCCTACGGGACATCCCTTTCTGCAAGGCGCGTTTTTACAGTTCAGGCATCTGTCCGCCTCGGCCTTAGCCGTCTCCGCGTCGAATCCGAGACACACTTCCTTGAAATTTTTATTCCGTACGTCAGGAGCCTGTTCCGTCATTTTGTTGCGGGGGGTGTTATTTATTGCCATCTTTCTGTCCTCCCATAGCGAGTAATCTGCATTCCTGTTCTTTTTCACGATAGAATTTGGAACGGCTTATGGCCTCGTCGAAATCGATGAGGTGGCCGTCGAATTCGGGACCGTCTACGCATGCGTATTTGGTTTCGCCGCCGACGGTAAGTCTGCAACCGCCGCACATGCCCGTGCCGTCAACCATAATGGAGTTCATGCTTACTATGGTTTTGATGCCGTAATTTTTGGTGAGGTTGCATACCGCGCGCATCATGGGCATGGGGCCTACGGCGAAAATTACGTCGTATTTCTTGCCTTCATCAAGCAGAGAAGCGATTTTGTCGGTAACGAATCCCTTTTCGCCGTAAGTGCCGTCGTCGGTTACGACGTAGGTATTAGCCGTATTTTTACGGAATTCGTCCTCATACATTATAAGGCTTTTAGTCCTTGCGCCTATAATGGCGTCCGCAGCCTTGCCCGCTTCGAACAGCGCCTTGGCCTGAGGGAAGGTTACGGCATTGCCGATACCGCCGCCTACAAGCAGAATCTTATTGTACTCGTCCAGGTCCGTGGCGTTGCCCAAAGGTCCGACGAAATCGGCTACGCAATCGCCTTCGTTAAGTTCGGCAAGTTTCATCGTGGAGTACCCCACCGCCTGCACCAGAACGGTAATCGTACCCGCCTGTCTGTCGTAATCGCAGATAGTGAAGGGTATACGTTCGCCTTCTGCGTCGACGCGCAATATAACGAACTGTCCCGCTTTTGCGTGTTTGGCTACTTTGGGCGCTTCGATAACGTATTCGTTGACGTTTTCGGCAAGCGACCTTTTTTTGACTATTTTATACATATCAACCTCTCTCGGTATAGTATTTGCAATTTTGTTTCAAAAGACACCTTTCGCAATCGGGCTTGCGGCTGTGGCAGGTGTAACGCCCGTGAAATATCAGAAGGTGATGCACCCTTCCCCACTCGTTTTCGGGGAAAAACTTCATGAGCTGCATTTCGGTTTTTTCGGGAGTGGGCGCGTCCGCTATGCCCAGCCTGTTGGCCACTCTGAACACGTGCGTGTCTACTGCAATCGCGTTTCCGCCGAAAGCCACCGAATAAACCACGTTTGCCGTCTTGCGTCCCACGCCGTCAAGAGACATAAGGTCGGGAAGATTGTCCGGCACCTTTCCTCCGAAGCGCAGCGTTATCGCCTTTGCGGCCGAAATAATGTTTTTTGCCTTGTTCCTGTAAAAGCCCGCCGAAAAAATCAGTTTTTCGAGTTCGCCCTGTTCCAGCGCCGCAAACTGCTCGGGCGTGTTGTATTTAAGAAAAAGTTTACCGGTTATTTCGTTTACGCGCTTATCCGTGCATTGCGCCGAAAGTATAACCGCAACCAACAGCTCGAACGGAGTTTTGTGATTGAGTTCGCACTCGGCGTCGGGGTGCATTGTTTGCAGATTGAGTATAATTTTTTCGTAATTCACGCTTTTTCCTCGCAAGTTCTTTTTTATTATTACATAAAGCGCGCGTTTTTTCAAGCAAAAAACCCTTTTTGAATATGTCTTTTTATTAACTGGATTGTTAAATTTTTACCTGTCGGGCCTTAAAAAAAACCACCCTTTAAAGGGTGGTATCTTTTTACGATTTGTACATGCGCTTTCTTGCAGCCTCGGCCTTCTTCTTGCGCTTTACGCTGGGTTTCTCGTAAGCCTCCCTTTTGCGCAGGTCGCCGATGATGCCGTCACGGGCGCACTTTCTCTTGAAACGACGGATAGCGCTATCAAGAGACTCGTTCTCTCCGACTTTGATTGTAGACATATTTCTCACCGCCTTTTCAATAGATTTCTTATTTATTATACCAATACCCCGATATTTGTCAAGCGTTTTTGAAGCATTTGAAAAATCAGCACATTTTTTCGGCAAGTTTCTGCCCGCCGAGCACGTGAATATGCAGATGTTTGACCGACTGGCACCCGTCGTCGCCCTTGTTGGAAACTATGCGATATCCGTTTTCAAGGCCGAGCTTATCAGCCATCTTGCCTATTTTATAAAGACATCTGCCCACGATTTGCGCGTCGGATTCGGTCATATCGCTCACGCTTTCGAAGTGCTTTTTGGGAATAGCCAGAAGATGAATTTTTGTCTGAGGATTGATATCCTTGATTATTATCATTTCTTCGTCTTCGTAAACCTTTTCGGAGGGTATCTCGCCCGCCGCTATTTTACAGAATATGCAGTCTGCCATAATTGTATCTCCTTTATTTATTCTATTAAAAGGCCGTCGCCGAACAATCCGACGCATACGCCCGTTTTAATCTCGCCGCTTTTGCCCGTTCTGCAATAAGCCTTAACGTAGTTTCGGGTATAGCCCGTCATATACCCCTTTTCGACGTCTTCGAGAAGCACCTCTGCCGTCTTACCCGTAAATTTTCCGGCATAGCTTTTTCTGAGTTCTTTTTTAAGCTCTGAAAGCTCGACCGCGCGGCATTCCTTTTCGGCGTCGTCAACCTGTTCCAGCTTTGCCGCCGCCGTCCCTTCCCGCAGCGAATACGCGAAGGCGTGTATGTCGGCAAAGCCGATTTCGCGGGCAAATTTCAAAGTGTTGAAATGCTCCTCCCTCGTCTCCGTGGGGAACCCCGCTATTATATCCGTGGTAATGGCCGCGTCGGGATAAAATTTTCTTATCAGTTCTGTACGCTCCCTGTACTCTTCCGCCGTATAATGTCTGTTCATTGCGGCCAGTACGCGGTTGTCGCCGCTTTGCAGCGAAAGGTGAAAATGCGGACAGAATTTTTTCAGCTTCAGCGTTGCTTTCAGAAAATCCTTGTCGATAACGCTTACTTCCAGAGAGCCCAGCCTTATGCGCGCGTTGCAATCGGAAAGTTCCGTAAGCAGCTCGGTAAGACTGCTGCCCGTATCCTTTCCGTATGCCGAAAGATTAATGCCCGTAAGCACTATTTCCTTGCAGGTATCGCTGAGCGCGGATATTTCCCTTTTTACGCTTTCGGGCGACCTCGAACGGCTCGGGCCTCTGAGATAAGGCACAAGGCAGTAACTGCAGTAATTGTCGCAACCGTCCTGAATTTTAACGTAACTTCGGGTACGCATGGGTTTTCCGAAGCCGTAATCTTCGTAAACCGCGGGAATATCGCAGACGTGCACGCCCTCGGGCAAGTCGGCCACTCTGGCTTTCGCCGCCGTTCCCCCGACGTATTTCACGCCCTTGTCTGAAAAAGCGCGCGCGCCGTGCTGAGCCGCACAGCCTATCACGTAAATATCCGCGTTCGGGTTAAGTTTCCTTACCCTGGAAACGGCCTGCCGGGACTTTCTCTCGGCCTCGGCGGTAACCGCGCAGGTATTGATGACGTATACGTCGGCGTATTCGAGTTTTAAGCTGACCTCGTGTCCCTTTTTGGTTAAAAGCTCGGCAAGCGCGTCGCCGTCGTATTGATTGACCTTGCATCCGAGATTAAAAATTACTGTTTTCACAGCGCAGTCTCCCCCGTCTGATACAAAGTAATCGCGGTAAGAAAGAGGGCCGCGGTTTCCGCCCTCAGTATTCTGCGCCCGAGCGATACCGAAGTGAATCCCGCCGCTTTGGCGTCGAGGTATTCGTTTTGGGTAAAACCGCCTTCGCTGCCCACAAGAAGCAAAGTGTCGGCGTTTTGCGAAATCTTTGTTCCGATATCGTTGACGCTGACTTTACTTTCGTTCTCGTATGCCATTATTTTATTGCCCGAAAAAGCCTCGGCTTCTTTGAGAACCGATTTGAAATCGGGCAGGAATTCCACTTTCGGAACAATGGCCCTTCCGCACTGCTTGGCGGCTTCCAGAGCTATCCTCTCCAGCCTTTTGACGTTTACTTCCTTTTCGGATACGTTTTGCGAAACAAACAGTTTAACGGCGAAAATACCCGTTTCAACTGCCTTTTGCACTACAAAGTCAGTTTTAGAGCCTTTGATTACAGCCTGATAAAGAGTAATTTTATTGCGCGTTTCCGCAAGGTTTTTTTCCGTCGTGTCCACCTTGAAAACAAGACTGTCTTTTCCTATGCTTTCGACGGTACAGTACCGGTCGACGCCGTCGCCCGCAGAAACCACGGCCTTATACCCTTTTTTGTAACGCAAAACCCTGACCGCATGATTGAATTCCTCGCCGTCAAGAATAATTCTGTCCTTTTCCACCGCGCACTCAGGCACGAAAAATCTGCGTATTTCCATTATTTCCCGCTAAGTAAAAGGGCGTTCCATTCGCCCTGCGACTTTCTTTTCAATATTGTGAATCCGCGGCTGATATAGGCTTTTTCCACTTCGGGCAAACGCTCGTGAATTATACCCGACAGTATGATTCTGCCGCCGCTTTCAAGATGCTCGCCTATCCTCCCGCTGAGCATAATCAGTATGTCGGCCGTTATGTTGGCAAAAACAAGTTCGCCTTTTTTATCCGTTTTTTCCAGAAGGTCCGCACATTCGATTGTAACCTTATGGCCCGTCCCGTTAAGCCCGGCGTTTTCCTTTGCCGTGGTTACGGCCGCCGTATCGATGTCGCAAGCGTAAGCGCTTTTCGCGCCGCACAGTACCGCCGCTATGGCCAGAATTCCGCTGCCCGTGCCCACGTCTATTACGGTCTTTCCATCCACGTCCTCTTCTCCGAGAAGATCAAGGCACATTTTGGTGGTTTCGTGTTCGCCCGTGCCGAAAGCCATGCCGGGATTTATGTACAACAGTTTTTCGGCCGGCGCGCCTTTATAGTCTATCCATTTGGGAACAACCGTTACCGATTCGGTAACTATGGGTTTGAAATATTTTTTCCACTCGCTGCGCCAGTCGGTATCGTCAAGAGGGCTTACAACGAGTTCCAGCCCTCCCACGTTGAAAGGCGACAGCCTTTTAAGCGAATCGAGGGAGTTGCGGATATCGGCCAACGTATCGGCATACCCGTCCTCGCCTATAACCGCTTTGACGTAAACCGCGTCGTCGTATCCGTCGGTTATGCGCTCGTCTATATAATCCCAGATTATACCGCTGCCGTAAAGCTCGGCAACGTCTCTTTTATCCTTTATGCTAACGCCCTGGCAGCCTTCCGAAAAGAAGACGTCGGCGATGAGATCCGCCGCCTCCGAGGTAGTCGCCACGCTTATTTCGTACCATTTGCTCATTACAGTTTTTCCTTATACGCTTTCCGTTTGGGATACTGCTTGTTCTCGAAAGTGGATTCGAGCCTGAACAGTAAATCGCGCTGTTCTTTAGTAAGACTCTTGGGCGTTTCCACGATAACGGTTACGTACAAATCGCCGTACTGTTCGCGTTTAAGCTGTTTTATACCCTTGCCCTTTATCCTGAAAACCGTTCCGGACTGCGTACCTTCGGGTATGGTGTACTCCACGGGTTTGGTCAGCGTGGGAACCTGTACCGTACAGCCCAGTGCCGCCTGCGTCATGGTAACGGGCATTTCCAGATAGAGGTCGTAATCCTGACGACGGAAAAGCGCGTGCGGTTTCACCCTGATAAGCACAACCAGCGTCCCGTTGGGGCCGCCGTTAATACCGGCTTCGCCCTCGTTATAATAGCTCATCTGCTGCCCGTCGGCTATGCCCGCGGGTATCTTGGCGTTTATGGTGCGCGTTTCCACGTTTCTGCCCTTGCCGTTGCAGTTGGGACACTTTTCGGTTATTATCTTGCCCTTGCCTTTACAGTCGGGACAAGTGGTGGTGGTGCTTACCCTGCCGAAAACCGTGCTCTGAGTTACGTTGACCGTACCCGTGCCGTTACACTTCGGACAGGTCTTAAACGCGGTGCCGCCTTTTGCGCCCGTGCCGCCGCAATACTTGCAGTTTTCGGTACGCTTGAACTTGATTTCCTTTTCGCAACCGAACGCGGCTTCCTCGAAAGTTATGGTCACGGTGGCCATTATGTCGTCGCCCCTTACGGCTCTGTTTGCCGACGAGCCGCGACGGCGCCCGCCTCCCGTGAACGAATTGAAAATCGTCGAGAATATATCGTCCATGTCGAAACCTTCCGCCGAACTGCTCCAATTGAAACCGCCGCCTCCGCCTACGGGTCCGTTCTCGTTGCCGTAAGTGTCGTAAGCCGCGCGCTTCTGGTCGTCGGAAAGAACTTCGTACGCGTGGTTAATCTCCTTGAATTTGGCTTCGGCTTTTTTCTTTTCCTCTTCCGAAGCCGTGGAAAACATATCGGGGTGATACTGTTTCGCCAGTTTGCGGTAAGCCGATTTGAGCTCGTCCTTCGTAGCCTGCTTGCTTACCCCTAAAATCCCGTATAAATCTGCCATAAATCTCCTTAATATGGTTATTCTCACCCCCTCTTAGGGGTGAGAATCAAACGGTGTTTAAAATCTGTACTCGTTATTTAATGTCGTCGGGTTCTCCGCCGTCGGCCTGAGGCGCTTCCCCGCCCTGTCCGTTTTCTGCCGCGTTCTGCTGATAGAGTTTGGTCATTATGGGGTCGGAAACCTTGGACAACTCTTCCACTACCTTTTTGATAGCTTCCATGTCGTCGGCCTTTTCGAGAGCTTCGTGGGCTTCCTTGGTGGCCTTTTCGAGGGCGGCTTTGTCCTCCTCGCTTATCTTGTCGCCGCTGTCTTTAGCCGTCTTTTCGATGGCGAATATAAGCTGTTCGGCGTTGTTTTTGGCTTCGACCTTTTCTTTTCTGGCCTTATCTTCCTCAGCGTACTTCTCGGCCTCTTTTACGGCGTCGTCTATTTCCTTTTCGGAAAGGTTGCTGCTTGCCGAAATGGTGATGGACTGGCTCTTGTTGGTACCCTTGTCGACGGCTTTTACGCTTACGATGCCGTTAGCGTCGATATCGAAGGTAACCTCGATCTGCGGAATTCCGCGAGGCGCGGGAGCAATGCCCGTAAGTTCGAAACGGCCCAGAGTCTTATTGTCTTTGGCAAACTCTCTCTCGCCCTGCAAAACGTGTACGTCCACCGACGACTGATTATCCGCCGCCGTCGAGAATATCTGCGACTTGCTGGTAGGAATGGTGGTGTTTCTGTCGATAAGTCTGGTGAATATTCCGCCCAGCGTTTCGATACCCAGCGACAAAGGCGTTACGTCGAGAAGCAGTACGTCTTTTACGTCGCCAGCGAGAACGCCGGCCTGAATAGCCGCGCCGATAGCCACGCACTCGTCGGGATTGATACCCTTGTAAGGCTCTTTACCCGTGAAATTCTTGACAGCTTCGACAACGGCGGGAATTCTGGTGGAACCGCCTACGAGTATGACTTTTGCTATATCTTTTACGGTGAGGCCCGCGTCCTTCAAAGCCTGTTTTGTGGGGCCCATGGTCTTTTCGACGAGGTCGGCTGTAAGGCTGTCGAACTTAGCTTTGGTCAGATCCATATCGAGGTGGCAGGGGCCTGCCGCGCCGATAGTGATAAAGGGCAGACTGATTTTGGTTTTGGTAACGCCCGAAAGTTCGATTTTGGCTTTCTCGGCCGCTTCCTTGATTCGCTGCATTGCCATTTTGTCGCCCGACAGATCGATGCCTTCTTTTGCTTTGAACTCGGAAACGATATAGTCCATGATTTTCTTGTCGAAATCGTCGCCGCCGAGCCTGTTGTTACCGCTGGTTGCAAGCACTTCGAACACGCCGTCGCCCAGTTCGAGCACGGATACGTCGAAAGTACCGCCGCCCAGGTCGAATATCAATACTTTCTGATTCTTGTTTTCGTCCTTGTCAAGGCCGTATGCAAGCGCCGCCGCCGTGGGCTCGTTGATAATCCTGAGCACTTCGAGGCCTGCTATCTTACCCGCGTCCTTTGTTGCCTGTCTCTGACTGTCGCTGAAATAAGCGGGTACGGTGATTACGGCCTGAGTAACCTTCTGCCCGAGATATTTTTCGGCGTCGTTTTTGAGTTTGGTCAGTATCATTGCCGAAATTTCCTGCGGGGTATACTGCTTGTCGTCGATTTTTACCTTATAGTCCGTACCCATTTCCCTTTTAATGGAACTTACCGTCCTTTCGGGATTGGCAACGGCCTGTCTTTTGGCTATTTCTCCCACGAGCCTTTCACCGTCTTTTGCAAAGCCCACTACGGAAGGAGTGGTCCTCGCGCCTTCGGCATTGGCTATGACCGTGGCCTCGCCGCCTTCCATAACGGCTACGCAGCTGTTTGTAGTACCTAAATCTATACCTATAATTTTTGCCATAATCTATAATCTCCTTTTCTGTTTTCTATATATATTTTGCGCATGTCGCGCAGCTTAGCTATTCTTTATCGGATACGGCATTGTCGGCTTCGCCCTTTCCTACACTGTCGGCGGCCTTCGGGGATTCTTCCTCCGCCTTGCCTACCGCTACTACGGAGTGCCGTAAAATCCTGTCGCCTATCCTGTAACCTTTTTGTATCTCGTATACGACCTTGCCCGCCATTTCGGGTTTGTCCACCTGCATGATACAATTATGAAGTTTGGGGTCGAATATTTCTCCCGCCGCTTCGATTGCCTTTACTCCGTGCCTGTCGAGCGCGGCCTGAAGCTGCTCTCTGATAATGGCGAGACCTTCTAGTACCTTACTGTCCGTTACCGCTTCCATCGCTCTGTCGAAACTGTCGTAAACGGGAAGTATGCTTTCAAGCACGTCTGCCGTGGTGCGTTCGCGCACCTCTTTTGCAAGATTGAGATTGTTTTTACGGTAGTTTTCGAACTCCGCGCGGGCCCTCAACGCCATGTCCTTGTACTCCGCCGCCTCTTTCTCCGCTTTTTCAAGCGGGGTAAGCTCGGGTTCGGCGGCCTCGGCGATATCCTCCGGCGGCTGTCCGATTACCTCTTTTTCGATATTTTCCTGTTTCTTTTTGCTCATTTCATTCATCCTCGTCTATTATTCCGTTTATTGCCTTTCCTATATAATTCAAAACCGATTTGACCTTGTTGTAGTCCATGCGTTCGGGACCGATTACCCCCGCCTTGCCGATTTCGCGGCCGTTAAGCGTGTATTTGGCGGTTACCACCGCGCATTTGTCGATTCCGCCGCTCTCGTCCTTGCCTATTTTTACGCTGAACTCGATGTTATCGCCCGTTTCGAGCAGGGACGCGACGTTTTCTTTGTCGTTGATGACGGACAGGAAATTCTTAGCGTCGTCGATGTTGTTGTACTCGGGATAGTCAAGCATTTTGAGCGCGCCTTCCATATAAACCTTCTTGCTGCCCTCGTCGCGGTAACTTACGATTACCTCTATTATTTCCTCGAACAGTTCGCGGTACTTTTCGATTTCTTCCTCGATAATCTCGAAAGGCTCGAGAATTTCGGCCACCCTCTTTCCCGCAAAAACTTTATTGACGAGATTGTTGGCTATGACGACCAGATCCCCTTTAATATCCGAAGGTATGTCTATGGTCTTGTCCTTTAAAACCCCCTGGTCGGTTATTATAATAACGAGAGCCGAATCGTCGCCTATCGGTACCAGCTTGATTTCCTTTACCGTAATGTCGGCGAAATTGTCCACCACTATTACCGATGTATAGTTGGTAATATCGCTTATTACCTTTGCCGTGCGGGAAATTATGCTTTCCACACTGTCGATGCGCTTTGAAAAATTGCTTCTTATAAACTCGGCTTCCTCTGCGGTAAGTCCCACGTCGGGCATAAGTTTATCGACGTACAGCTTGTATGCCATAGGAGAAGGCACCCTGCCCGCCGAAGTGTGCGGCTTGGAAAGATAGCCCAGCTCTTCTAGCGAGGCAAGTTCGCTCCGTATGGTTGCCGAGCTTATTTCGGGCATGTACTTTTCCCTTATATCGCCGCTGGAAACGGGTTGAGCGCTGGAAACGTATTCGTCAACCAGTGCCTGAAGAATTTTTTGTTTTCTTTTGGATATTTCCTTTTCCATAGTTGGCAGTCCTTTTCACAGTTTGTTAGCACTCTTAACCTTCGACTGCTAAAATTATACCATATTTTATGCCGATGTCAAGCGTTTATGTAACTGTTTTTAAAAAAAAATTGAAAAAATAAAAAAATAAATATAAACAATTAATTGTTGAAAAAAAACGGCTTGCAAAAAGAAGGAATCAGGGCAAAAACTCGATAATAATCGAGTTCATTACATAAAAATATTCGGGTCTGATGCGGAAATAATCTCCGTCCGAACAGACCGCCTCGACCGAAGTCATAATCGCGCGGCTGTATTTGCCGTAAAAATCCGTTTTGAAACGCCGGTTGAATTCGGGTACGTTAAGTCCGCGTTCCGTTCTGAGCGCAAGCATTATCCTTTCGGCCTCCAGATCCTCGTCGCATAGCTTCACGGTTTCGGACACCGTGCTTTTGCCCGCTTTAACCGCCTCGATATATTGTCCGACGTCGCATAAATTGCCGTATCTTTCCCTCCCCGTAAAACCGTGCGCCGAAACCCCGACGCCTATGTACGGCACACCCGTCCAATAGGAATAATTGTGTCTTGAGTATTGCCCGGGAAGGGCAAAATTGCTTACCTCGTATCTTTGGTATCCGTAACCTTTTAGTGTGTCATAAATTACGTCGTACAAGTCGGAAATTCGGTCATCGTCGGGCAATTTATACCCTTCGGCCACCATGGCGGCAAGTTTCGTACCCTCCTCCACTTTAAGCGCGTAGCAAGAAATATGCCCCGCTCCCGCCGACGTCAACACCGATATTTCATTTTTAAGTCCCTGCCCGGTCTGTCCGTCAAGGCCGATAATCAAATCGCAACTTACCCGATCGAAATAACGTGAAGCAAGTTTTACGGCGTCCACAGCCTGCGCCGAATCGTGAAGTCTGCCGAGTCGGGCAAGTATACCGTCGTCAAGGCTCTGTACGCCTATGCTTATCCTGTTGACTCCGGCATTTTTATACTCTTCCGCCTTAGACGGCGTAAAGCTTTCGGGATTTACTTCCACGGTAATTTCGGCGCCGTCCGCGATTTTGCCTTTAACCGTTTCCAAAATGCGGATAATTTCGCCGTCGGCAAGGCAGGACGGAGTACCTCCGCCCACGTATACCGTGGTTATTTGCCGCGTATCTCGGGTTTTCGATTTCAAATCTGCCGAAAGTGCGCTTACGTATTCCTTTTTTACCGCTTCGGAAGCGGGCGACGAACAAAAATCGCAATATACGCACTTGCTTTTGCAAAACGGAATATGAATATACAGCCCGGCCGAACCCGCCTCTCGTATCATCTCAGTCGCTGTCGAGTTTGAGTATGGTCATAAAGGCCTCGCTAGGAATGGATACGCTGCCTACCTGTCTCATTCTCTTTTTGCCTTCCTTCTGTTTTTCCAGAAGTTTCTTCTTTCTGGTTATATCGCCGCCGTAACACTTTGCCAGCACGTCTTTACGCATGGCCTTTACCGTTTCGCGCGCTATAATCTTGCCGCCTATGGCCGCCTGTATCGGAATTTCGAACATCTGCCTGGGAATTGCTTCTTTCAGCTTTTCTGCTACCGCGCGTCCGCGCTGATAGGCCTTGTCCTTGTGAACTATGGTGCTGAGGGCGTCGCACAGCTCGCCGTTAAGAAGCATGTCGAGCTTGACAAGTTCGCTTCGCCTGTAACCGAGTATTTCGTAATCCAGACTTGCGTAGCCTCTGGTTCTCGATTTAAGGCTGTCGAAAAAGTCGTATATGATTTCGTTAAGAGGAATTTCGTACAAAAGTTTAACCCTGTTGGTATCGAGATAAGTGAGGTCGGTATAAACTCCGCGCTTGTCCTGACAGAGCTCCATTATAGACCCGACGTATTCGGGCGGCGTGTAAATTTCGGCCTTAACGACGGGTTCTTCCATATATTCTATCTCGCTGACGGAGGGCAGATGGCTGGGATTGCTTACGATAACGCTTTCGCCGTTTGTCTTTTTGACGTTATATTTTACGCTGGGCGCGGTGGTAACGAGGTCGAGGTCGAATTCCCGTTCCAGCCTTTCCTCTATTATTTCCATGTGCAGAAGCCCGAGAAAACCGCATCTGAAGCCGAACCCCAGCGCCGTGGAAACTTCGGGCTCGAATTGAAGAGAGGCATCGTTGAGGTTGAGTTTTTCGAGGGCGTCTTTAAGGTCGTTGTATTTGCTGCCGTCGGCAGGATATATACCCGCAAATACCATAGGGGTTATTTTTTTATAACCGGCCAGAGGGGCATCCGTACCGTTTTCCGCCGTGGTTACGGTATCGCCTACGGCCGTATCCATTACGTTTTTGATGCTGGCGGCAATGTAACCGACGTCGCCGGCCTGCAATTTTTTAACGGGCATCGGTTTAGGCGAGAAAACGCCTACTTCGGTTACCTCGAATTCCTTCCCCGTACTGAACATTTTGATTCTGGTACCGGCCTCCACGCTGCCGTCGAACAGCCTTACCATAGATATCGCGCCCTTGTAGTTATCGTAAAAGCTGTCGAATATAAGTGCTTTCAAGGGCTTGTCGGCGTCGCCTTCGGGCGGCGGCAGAAGTTCGGCAATCTGCCGAAGTACCGTATCGATATTAAGGCCTTCCTTTGCCGATATCAAAGCCGCATCCTCGGCCGGAATACCTATAACGTCCTCTATTTCCTTTTTTACCGCGTCGGGATTTGCGCTTTGGAGGTCGATTTTGTTTATTACGGGAATGATTTCCAGATTGTTGTCTATGGCCAGATAAACGTTGGTAAGCGTCTGCGCCTCGACTCCCTGCGTGGCGTCGACAACGAGTACCGCGCCTTCACATGCGGCAAGCGACCTGGATACCTCGTAAGTGAAATCCACGTGTCCGGGAGTGTCTATAAGGTTAAAAACGTACTCCTCTCCGTTAAGTTCGTAATGCATGCGGCAGGTCTGAAGTTTGATTGTGATGCCGCGTTCGCGCTCGATATCCATATTATCCAGAAGCTGGTTGCTCATATCCCTTTTGGATACCGTTTGAGTCTGCTCTATAAGCCTGTCGGCAAGAGTGCTCTTGCCGTGATCGATGTGGGCTATTATACAAAAATTCCTTATATGTTTAAGGTCTGCCATAAATTCTCCGTAAGCGTGCGGCTATGAAATTAAAATACCTGTTTCAGTTTATTATATCGTTTTTTATTATATAAAAATTTTTATATTTTGTAAATAAAAAATTTACTTTACGGTTTATATGTATTATAATCTAATAAGCAGGGGGGATTTCGGGCCGTTCGGCCGGGTTTTCCCTTTTTTTGCAAGGACGCATGTTATGAATATCGAAAAAACCGTAAACAATTTAACCCGTAACGGGTTTAAGGCCTTTTTTGTCGAGGACGAAAAAGAAGCCGTGCAAAAAATACTTTCTCTGATACCCGTGAGCGAAAGCGCGGGATTCGGCGGTTCAGCCACACTTACTGCGCTTAACGTTGCCGAGCTTCTGCAAGCGCGCGGCAACAGAATATTCCATCGCTCGCTTACCAAAGGCCTGTCGCAGGAGGAAATAGTCAGAAACGCCGCCTTTGCCGACTGGTTTCTGATGTCTTCCAACGCGGTTACCGAAGAAGGCGAACTCGTCAATACCGACGGCAACGGCAACAGGGTTTCGGCCTCGATATATGGCGGCAAAAATACTCTCGTAGTCGCCGGCGTAAACAAAATCGTGCCCGATCTCGCCTCTGCTTTCGAAAGAATCCGCACGGTTGCCGCTCCCCTCAACGCCAGACGCTTTAACCGCCCCACGCCGTGCACTTCGGGCGGTAGCTGCAAGGATTGCCCCGCAGAGCTTACTCTTTGCAAATCCACGGTAATTCAGCACAGACCTTCCACCTCTAAAAACCATTACGTAATACTTATAAATAAAAACCTGGGGTTCTGATTTATGAAAAAAAGACCGCAAAAACAATTCGACTGGCTTCTGGAATCGCCCATAGCGCACAGAGGTCTGCACGACGACAAAACCGAAGAAAACTCACTAGAAGCATTTAAAGCCGCGGCGGATAAAGGTTACGGCATAGAACTCGACGTCCATCTTTTAAAAGACGGCAAACTGGCCGTTTTTCACGACTTTAATCTGAAACGCATATGCGGAGTCGGCAAAAGGATAGAAAATCTCACTTCGGAAGAATTAAAAAACTACCCGATGAAAAAGGACGGACAGAAAATTCCCCTGCTCGAAGAAGTCTTCGAAGCAGTCGACGGCAGAGTTCCCGTTCTTATCGAAATAAAAAGCCTGTCGTTTTTCAACAGAAGACTTGAAAAAATCCTGCTTGAAACGGTTGAAAAATATAAAGGCAAAAATATAGTCGCAATTCAGTCCTTCAACGTATTCTCGGTAAAATATCTCATAAAGCACGGAGCGCAATACCCTATCGGACAGCTGTATTCGACGCCTAATTTCATAATCATTACGTTCAAAAACGACAAGCTCGTGTTCAAGGGCTTCAACCCGCCCGACTTTATCGCGTACGACGTGCGCAAACTGCCCGAAAAACTGTTGCATAAAGACAAACCCGCGCAGGACTTTCCCATTCTGATATGGACGGTTAATTCCAACAACGCCAGGATAAAAGCTACCAACTTCGGCAATAACATCATATTCGAAAATATCGATCCCGAAGAAAAAAACGACAAACAATCCCGATAAATCAAAGGACGGCGTTGCGCCGTCCTTTTCTTTCGTACTCTGCGGATTTATCTTTTGTATACGGATATTATATCACGTTTATTTTACGCCTACAAACTTTTAATGCAGCCAATTTCAGGAAAAACAAAAGACCGATATGCATCGGTCTTTGGAGCGGGAGACGGGATTCGGACCCGCGACATTCGCCTTGGCAAGGCGACGCTCTACCACTGAGCCACTCCCGCGTAACCTGGTGCGCCTTCAGGGATTCGAACCCGGGACCCACTGATTAAGAGTCAGTTGCTCTACCAACTGAGCTAAAGGCGCGTATTGAGTTTTGATGTGGTGCGGCCGAAGGGACTTGAACCCCCACATCGGTGATACCAGATCCTAAGTCTGGCGCGTCTGCCAATTCCGCCACGGCCGCAAGTTTGGTGACCCATCGGAGAATCGAACTCCGGACACCATGATTAAAAGTCATGTGCTCTACCGGCTGAGCTAATGGGTCATATTATGCGGCAGTAGCCGGCATCTTTGGCTGGGGTGGCAAGATTTGAACTTACGAATGCCAGAGTCAAAGTCTGGTGCCTTACCGCTTGGCGACACCCCAATGATATAGTGGGGTGAGTAATGGGACTCGAACCCATGGCCTCCAGGGCCACAACCTGGCGCTCTAACCAACTGAGCTATACCCACCATTTTGGCGAGCCTGAAGGGATTCGAACCCCTGACCTACGGCTTAGAAGGCCGTTGCTCTATCCTACTGAGCTACAGACCCAAGTCCAACTTGCGTATTATGGAGCGGGTGATGGGAATCGGACCCACGCGGCCAGCTTGGAAGGCTGGAATTCTACCATTGAACTACACCCGCGTGCAATGCAATGCTACAAA
>DVNW01000028.1 GCA_018714105.1 Candidatus Faecicola pullistercoris
TTTGAAAGAAACGTGGTTATTAATGACTCTAAAAAAATTGCGGAAATTAAATCTGCACTTGAAAAAGAGCCTGTTATTATCACTGTTAAAAACGAGCAAGCATCTGAGGAAAACAAAAGACAAGTTATTAAAAAATGGTTTTGTCGTTAAGCGAAATTATTAATACCGAGGGTTTTAACGAAGCATCCTTGCAGGATGCTTTTAATAAGTTTAAATGTTCAAAATCTCCCGATGTGGAGAATTTTTTAAGAACTCGGGCATTGGAATATGAAAAAATGAACAAAGCTCGAACTTATTTGGTGCTTAATGATGAAGACGGTGAGATTTACGCTTATTTCACTTTGGCTATAAATGTTTTCAAATACGGTGAAACAACTTCTAAATCTTGTAAACGCGACACGAATTTGGGAAATAAGCGGCAGGATGCAGCCTTTCTCATCGGTCAAATAGGTAAAAGCGACAATAATCACAATAAAAATATTCTGCCCGAATTGTTGGAATACATATTTGGCCGCATCCAAATTGCACAGAATATGGTTGGCGGCAGGATTGTTTATCTGGATTGTAAGCAAGATCAAAAAATAGTAAACTTATATATGAATAACGGGTTTTTAAAGGCTACCGACAAGCCCGATAAAGATGATTTGATACAAATGTACAGGATAATTTAAAAGATACCCCTGACAGCAAGCCACGGCTTGCTTTTTTATTTATTTGACCTTATCGCTTTATAAAGCATATTTTAAAGTCGGCTATGTTGCCGTACTTTGTTTCTCGCTCGCGCTCGAAACAAAAGCTGCCCCGAACCGCTTCGCCGCTTTATCGCGGCTCAGCGTTTCTCGCATACGGCCACGCGGCACAAGACAAAAAAGCACCCTGTTTGCCGGTGGCCGTACTTTGTTTCTCGCTCGCGCCCGAAACAAAAGCTGCGCCGAACCGCTTCGCCGCTCTATGGCGGCTCAGCGCTTCTCGCATATGGCCACGCGGCACAAGACAAAAAAGCACCCTGTTGGGTGCTTTTTTGCTTGGTGCCGGTGGCCGGACTCGAACCGGCACGGTATCGCTACCGGTGGATTTTGAGTCCACTACGTCTGCCAATTCCATCACACCGGCGTGTAATGCTTTTTTATAATACCATATATCAATTTGTTTGGCAAGCATTTTAACTTTTTTGGCCGCGCATGGAAATATTTTATCCCTTTTATTAAATTTTCCATTTATATTGCTATTTTGTCCTTTTTGTGGTATAATATAAAAAAATACCCGAGGGGGAAAGCTATGCAATATATTATCAGACAGAAGATTCTTGCAATCCGCGATAGGTTTACCATTAAAGACATTAACGATAACGACGTTTTTCAGGTAAAAGGCAGCCTGCTGGCCATTCCCAAGCGCCTTAAAATTATGGATATGCAGGGTAATGAGCTTATTCAGGTAAGGCACAAATTGATAGACATTATGCCGCAGTTCTTCATTATTAAAGACGGCGAAAAAATAGCAAAAGTTAAGCGCAAGTTTACTTTGCGTAAAAAATACGCCGTTAACGCAAAAGACGGCGAGTACGCTATCGAAGGCGACGTCTGGGCTTGGAACTACAACATTCTGAAAGACGGCAAGAAAATAGCCATGGTATCCAAACGCTTTATGGCTATTCGCGACGCTTACGTCGTTGACGTTCTGGACGAGTCCAAAACCCTTTTCTGCATTGCTCTTGCGATTATGTTCGACGAGTCGCATCACGACAGAAGCAATAAGTAATCCCAAAGGGCAGGCGGTAAGCCTGCCCTTGTATTTATGTCGGTTATACTTACACCTGCAATCAAACAGCATTTGCCGCTTTTGTCCGATATGCAAAAGAGGGCGTTTTTCCCCTTGTATCAGGCTTTTAAAGACAAGTCCAACCCATATCTGAAAGGCGAAAAGCAGCTTTTTTTATGGCTTAACGGGAAAGATATGCTTACGTATACCGTTTTTGCCGACGGCGCAATTGCGGGCGCCGTTGCTTTCAATCGCCTTAAAAAGGGCGTTTATCACCTTGTCAGGGTGTTTGTCGCGCCCGAATTTCAAAGAAGAGGTATTGCTTTTGCCGCCGTGAGCGAGGCCTTGCACGAGCTTCCCGAGCTTGAGTGCGTTACCGTGGATTTTCCCGTTTCGCTTCAGGCAAACCTTAACCTCTATTCCAAACTCGGGTTTTCCGATACGGGCAGGCGAGTTGTGATAAATCCCGCGCTCACGCTTGCCGTTTTTATTAAATATTTCCATTAAAGCCTTTACCCGTTTGCTTTTTTTCGGGCTTTATTTTATAATTGATTATTATAAACAGGAGCGTTTTCTTTATGAATATCTGGCACGACGTTGATGCCTCGCGCATTAAAAAAGACGACTTTATCGCCGTTATAGAAATACCCAAAGGCAGTAAAAACAAGTACGAAATGGATAAGGAAACAGGCCTTTTAAGGCTGGACCGCATCCTTTATACTTCTACGCACTATCCCGCCAATTACGGGTTTATTCCGCATACATACAGCGACGACAACGACCCTCTCGACGTCTTCGTGCTCTGCAGCGAGGTTATTGCCCCCATGTCCCTCGTAAGGTGCTATCCCATAGGCGCCATAAGCATGCAGGACGAAGGTATGGTTGACCATAAAATTATCGCCATTCCTTTCAGGGATCCCATGTGGAACACTTATCAGCATATCGTCGAACTGCCGCCGCATATCATGGACGAAATGCGCCATTTCCTTAACGTCTATAAACAGCTGGAATATAAAAATACCACCGCCCTCGATATCTTCGACAGGGAAAGCGCGGAAAATATCATTCAGTCTAATATAGATAATTACGAGTGTGTGTTCATGGGTAATAACAGATAAAATTCCTTTTTAACGGGCAGGGGATATGAGGATTGCGTTAAGGGCCAGACCCTTTAATTTCAGGCCGCTTTGTTTCGGCGTGCTTTTGCTTGTCGCAGGTATATTGCTGTCACTGATATGCCTGGACAGCTATATCGCCCGTTCGGTTACGGTTATCGCGGCTCTTGCCGTTACCGCCGCTTTGCTTGTTTTCGGAAAATACGCTTTGACTTTGTTCCCCGTAATGTTTATTACGGGGTTTTTAACGCTTTCGGGCGCGTGCGATATATATCGGAGCAATATCATTGCTTCGGCCGAGCCCTTACCCGCCTCCGCAAGGGTGGTAGAGGCCGTTTATTCCGACGATTATCCCTTCTATATTGTCGACAGTCTCGTGGTTGACGGCGCGCAGGTTAAAGGTAAAATGCGCCTGTATTCCTATGCCGCCCTGTCCGTCGGCGACGTTATTTCATTTGAATCCGCATTCGCGGCGGACGACTTCATGCAGGACGAATATTTCGTAAACGACTACCGCAAGCAGATTTACTATACCGCTTTCGTTTCGGCGCCCGAAGTTACCGACAACGTGTCCGTTCCGCTTGCTTACCGCCTCAGACACCGCCTTAAAACCGTGCTGTACAGCGATATGCGCGGCGAAAGCGCCGATATAGTACTGGGACTGTTGCTCGGCGATAAAAGTCAGGCCGACGCCAACCTCTATTCCGACGTCAAGGCGGGCGGAATAGCACATCTTTTTGCCGTGTCGGGTTTGCACGTCGGCTTTCTTGCCGCCGCGCTTACACTGCTTCTTTCACGTTCCCGACGGGGACGGGTGCTGCTTCCGGCGTTGATACCGTCAGGCCTTGCTTTTTACGCTTATCTCTGCGGCTTTCCCGCTTCCGTGGTGAGGGCGGTAATTATGTGTACCGTAGGTCTTCTGGCCCGCACTATAGGATATAAAAACGATCCTCTTACCACTCTGTTTGCGGCCGGCGGGGCTGACCTTATTCTGTTTCCGACGGACTTGTTTTCGGTTGGATTTCAATTGTCTTTCCTGAGCGTTGCCGGCATAATACTGTTTGTGCGTCCGCGTTTTTCAAACGCGAAAACCACGCTTTCGTCCCTCGCTTTTACAAGCGTGGCCACCACCGCCATGACCTTTCCGGTGATAGCTTCCGTCTTTGGCGAATTCTCGTTGCTGTTTTTGCCCGTGAATTGCCTGATATTGCCTATTATGCCGTTTATATACGTATTGTTATTGATAAACTCTGTTTTAATGCTTATATTCCCGTTTTTAAGCGGTTTATATTTATTAAACGAGCTGCTTGTTCTTCCGCTTAAACTGCTGTCGTTTTCGGCCGGTGCGCTTGCTTTTTCGGTGGTAAGCGTTCCGTCGTCGGGCCTGCTTACGGCGGCGTATTATTTTCTGATTTTCCTGTTCAGTCGCTTCGTGTTTATGACGCGCGTTTCAAAAGTCGGAATTGCTTCCGCAGTATTGACCGTAACGATTGTCGCCGCCGTCGCGGCAGGCGTCTGATCTGACTTTCCGTCTCCTCGGTCGCTCGTTTACGGGCGGCGTAACTATTTTTGTTTATTGTCCGTTTAGGGTTTACAAAATACGCGGCGTTTGATATAATATTTTAATATAAACAGTATTTGTTTTTGCGTTTATTGCGCGTGGAACGGCCGAATCCGAGGTATTTATGGTGATAAAGGCGTGGGAACTTCAGGAAGCTTTAAAAAGCGGTCTTAAACCTCTTTATGTCGTCAAGGGTAACGACGTGTATTTTCGCGACGTCGTTTACGACGCCTTTTGCCGCCTTATTAATCCCGACGACGCCGATTTGGCTTTGTGCGTTTACGAGGACCTTGCGGACGTAGATTCCGTTATAGAACAGACCGTTACGCCGCCTTTCCTGTCCGATATAAAGGTTATTATAGTCAAATCCGCCGAAAAGGCAGACGCATTTTCAAAGGCGAAACTGGCAAAGGCTTTTGCTTCGCCTTCGGACTTCGCCGTTACCGTGATTTTCGACGGAGCGGACAATATTGCCAGGTCGGACAAGGATAAGGAAATTATGCGCCTGGCCGTTACGGTGGACGCCGTTGCGCCCGACGACAGGTTTATCAGAAACTATATTTCCGAGTACTTTGCTTCGCGCTCCCTGGGTGTTTCGCCCGACGCCGCCGTACTGCTTATGGAATATACCGACAGGGAAATGGCAAGAATCGTTACCGAAACGGCCAAACTCGCCGATTATACTTCGGGGACTGCGGTTTCCGCTCAGGACGTACGCGACGCCGTCGCGCCCTCAACCGAATTTAAAGTCTACGAGCTGACCAACGCTATCGCCGCCGGGCAGAACGATAAAGTCTATTCCCACCTCAAAACTCTTTTGGAAAGAGGGGAGAAGCCTGCCGCCTTGCTTGCTACAATTACTTCGCAATACAGGCGCATTCTGCATGCTTCGCTATTCGAAGGGTCGGATTCCGAACTGGCGGTTTATCTGGGCCTGAAAAGCTCTTATCCGGTTACCATTGCAAGAAACGCCGCAAAAAAATATACCCAGATTCAGCTTAAAGCCATCGTGGACAAGTTGGTAGATCTGGAATACGGATTTAAAAGCGGCAGGCTGGGCAGCGACCTTGTCGCGCTGAATTACGCCGTCGCTTTTCTGCTTAAAAAGGAGGGTAATTAATGCAGACGGGAGTTAAAGCTTCTTACAGAAAAGCAATTATCATGGTTTTGCTTTATCTGAGTTTCGTCTTTAAAAATCTCTTTCTGAACTCGGCTAATTCCAGGGCCGTTCCTTATGTTATGAGCGGACTTGGGTATTTCTCGTCCGGTTCGTATATGGTTATTTCGCATATAATCATGGCGGCTTATTCCGTTGTGGCATGCTTTATCGGAATATTTCTTATCAACATAGTGCTGGAACGGACAGGAAGGATGTTCATGCCGTCGGGACAGATGTTTTACGGGCTCGCTTTTTATACGGCCATAGCCAACGTTTTTATCGGTTTAATCAGTTTATTGTATTATATTAACCCTTTAATAGCCGTTTTCGGTGAAGACGTGGTGCCCGTACTGTGTTATACGGTTACTTTTTCGGTGATGTTCGTCAAGCTCAGGAAGCACATTCCCGATTACATGGCCGCAAGGGCTTTCGCCACTATGGTCATACCGTACGGAGTTTACGCGTTTGCGGTTACGCTCATCATGGGCGTCATCGGTATGTAGGAGGCGTGCGGTATGAAAAAATTGTTTGCGATATCGATTGCGGTTTGTATTCTGGTTGCGTCGTTTGCCGGCGGCGCGGGGTTTGCGGCGCTGGCGCAGGCCGAGGCCTTGCCCGACGGAGAAACGGGACAGACCGAGGTCAGCACTTATTACGCTTTCGACGCGGACAGCACCCCTCTTGACGTGCTGAAAGATTTCGTGTCGTCCTATCCCGACAGGACTCCCGCTTCGCAGGGCGAAAAAGACGCCGCCAAATACCTCGAACTCACTTTGGAAAACCTGGGTATAACGGCCGAAATGACGGAATTCCGATTCAGAGATCCGCTTTTCGACGAACTCAGATACAGTAATAACGTCAAGGGGGTTATTCAGGGAGAGTCCGATAAAAAAGTAATACTGGTCGCTCATTACGACAACCTTGCTTCGTACGGTACGGAAGAAACGGGCTATATCGGCGGAGAAGGCGCGGGCGACAACGGTTCGGGCGTAGCGACGCTGCTTTATACCGCTTATCTTCTCAAACAGGGTGCTCCGCTTGATTTTACCGTGGAGTTTGTGCTTACCGGCGCGGATTCGGGCGGCCTGTTCGGAAGCCTTGCTTACGTCGAGCAAATGCAGGGCAGGGATATTGACAACACCTTGCTGGTAATAAACCTCGACGCTCTCGCAATAGGCGATTACCTGTATATGTATGCCGACGAAGTAAAAACCTTGCACTTCGATTATTTTTACGACATAGCCTCCGCAGGGGAATACGGGATAAAGGCTCCGCCGAAGAACAAAAACGTAATATGGAATACCGTTCCTTTCCAGGGCTATACTCTTACGCCTTATACGCACATAGGCCTGATGAGTTCCAACAGCGTATTCATGAACGCGGGTATGAACAGCCTCAGCTTTTTCGGCTCGAACTGGGAAAACCACTTTTCGATAACGGCGGAGGAGTCAAGTACAAAACCCGGTATTGCGGGGACCGACGCGGACACGCTGGAAAACTTTCTCGAGCTGTACGGCGAGACGGCAAATCAGAGGTGTACCCGAACGGCCGAACTTATTGCTTCGGCTTTAGTGAAGGACGATTTCGCTTCCGTTATGGAAAACAGCAGAAAGGAAAAATTCGATTATTCCTTTATATCGGAAGGCGGCCTTTCGCTCGTGGTGCTTGCCGTGATTGCGGCAGCAGGTCTGACGGTGGCTATTCTTTATTACCGAAAACTGAAAAATATTCAGGATAACGCCCAAAAAGAAGAGGATAAAACGGATAATAATCAAAAACCCTCGCAAAAAGTGTTTGAAGATTTTTAAGTATGTGATATACTTAATATGAAATTTAACCGTTCCGGCAGGTTATTATGAACGAGACAGCTGTTTATCTGAAAAATCTGGATTATTTCGTGATCGTCGATATTTTGGTAGCGATAGCGCTTATAGGATTGTGCTCGGCATTTTTCCTTTCCAAGCGCAGCATCAAAGTGTATTTTTTATTGCTTGCGCTTATTCTGTGTTACGCGCTGGCCGCCGTTATCAACGCTTTTACCGATAACGCCGCTTTATTGCTTACCGTTACCGTTTTCAGATATCTGCTTTTGTTCAGCCTTGTGGGAATAGCTGTGGTTTATCAGTCCGACCTTAAAAACTTCGCGCAGAAAATAGCGGCCAGAAAGGGCAAGAGTCTTTTTACCGAAGGTTTCGGTTCCAACGACGAACTCGAAGAGGCTACGGCCGAAATAATAACCGCGGCGCAGAATATGGCTAAGCAGGATATAGGCGCGCTTATTATTCTGACTCCCACTACGGTGGACTCGCACATTCTGGAATCGGGCACGACTCTGGACGCGAAGCTGTCAGCTCCTCTTCTGGAAAGCATCTTCTTTACCAAAACCCCGCTGCACGACGGCGCCGTAGTCGTAAAAGGTAACCGTATAATCGCGGCAGGGTGCTTTTTGCCGCTTACGCAGGACGTTTCTCTCCCGCAGGAGCTGGGTACACGTCATCGCGCGGCCATAGGTATTACCGAAGAAAGCGACGTGCTTGCCATAGTCGTAAGCGAGGAAACGGGTATTATTTCCATCGCGAAAAAGGGTAAACTGATAAGGTATATGACCATAGAAAAACTCAAAGACGAAATACGGAGAATTTACGGCATATCGCCTTTGCAGACTAACGAGAGATAAAATTTTAAAACAAGAGGTAATTGTTTTGAACGATATAATAAATGCTCAGGACATCCTTATTCCCAAGGATGTCGATTTGTTTAAGTGGGCCGTTGTCGCCTGCGACCAGTTTAACGCTCAGCCCGATTACTGGAACGAACTCGATAAGCTGGTAGGCGACGCTCCGAGCACTCTCAGAATCATTTATCCCGAAGTCTTTCTGGACTGCGATACCGATAAACGCATCGCCGCAATCAACGAAAAAATGGCCGAATACTGTTCGGCCGGGATTTTCAGGACGGTTAAAAATTCGTTTATACTCGTCGAAAGGGATACCAAACTGGTAAAGGGCCGCGCCGGCCTTATTATGGCCGTCGATCTGGAAAGTTATGAATACGCTCCCTTTTCGCAAACGCCCGTAAGAGCTACCGAAAAAACTTTGGTGGAACGTATTCCGCCGCGTGCGAAAATACGCGAGCACGCCTCTATGGAGCTTCCTCATATTATACTATTAATAGACGACGAAAAAAAAGAAATTATCGAGCCCCTGTTCGAAAAAAGAGGGGAACTCGAACTTCTGTACAGCACTCCGCTTAACATGAACGGCGGACATATCAAGGGTTACAGAGTGGAAAACACCGAGGAAATCAAAAGTAAGATTTACGCCCTTCTGGCACCCGAACGACAAAAACGGAAATACGGCACGGCGTCGAATTTTTTGTTTGCCGTCGGCGACGGAAACCACTCGTTGGCCACGGCAAAAGCGCATTGGGATAAGCTGAAAGAACTGCTGACCCCCGAGGAAAAACGCACGCATCCCGCAAGATTCGCGCTCGTCGAAGTAATGAACGTGCACGAAGAAAGCCTTGTTTTCGACAGCATCAACCGTATTATCACGGGCGCGGGACAGGAATTTATCGACGCTATGAAAAACGAGCTGTCCGGCAGCGGAAAAACGGAAGTGCTGTTCGAAGGTAAAATTCAGACTGTTTCCGTAAGCGCGAACAGCGCTAAGGCCATAACGCAGATTACGGACTTCATAGACCGATACAACGCTGACGTAAGCCCGATTAACGTCGAGTTCGTACACGGGCGGGAACATCTTGTTTCCACTTGTAAACAGACGGGAGGCATAGGGCTGTTTATGCCCGTATTCGACAAGAGTCAGCTGTTCGGATATATACTTAAAAAAGGAATTCTGCCCAAAAAGGCCTTTTCCATGGGCGAGGCGGAAGAAAAAAGATATTACCTTGAATGCCACAAAATAGTTCGGGAGGTCGTTGATAATGGTTAAAGTGTGCAAGTTCGGCGGAACTTCTATGGCTACCGCCGACAGTATAAGAAAAGTTGCGGAAATTCTTTTGTCCGACAAAGAACGCAGGTTCGTTATAGTTTCGGCCCCCGGAAAACGCTTCTCGGGCGACGACAAAGTTACCGATTTGCTTTACGCTTCGTTTAACGAGGCGCAGGCGACGGGAGATTGCTCGAAGTCATTCAAAAAGGTCGAGGAAAGGTTTGTTTCCTTACAGAAGGAGCTGGGTATCAAAACCGACCTTCAACCCGTGCTTAAAGAAATAAAATCCAGAATAGACGTTTCCCAGACGCCCGACTACGCCGCGTCGAGAGGCGAATATCTCTCGGCGGTCATACTGTCAGAGTTTCTCGGCTTCCCCTTTGTGGACGCAAAAGATATAATCAGATTTACCGAGGCGGGCGCTTTTAACGCGGATTACAGTAACGACATAATCGTTAAAAAGGTAAAACCTCTGGCTGCCGCGGTTATTCCGGGTTTTTACGGCAGTAAGGACGGAGGGGAAATAGTTACGTTCTCGCGCGGCGGCTCCGACGTTACCGGTGCCATTATTGCAAGAGGCGTTGCCGCCTCCGTTTACGAAAACTGGACCGACGTGGACGGATTTATGACCGCGGATCCGCGTATAGTGGATAAACCCCGTATCATGCGGACGCTTTCGTATACCGAACTCAGAGAACTTGCGTATATGGGCGCAAACGTACTTCATCCCGAAAGCATATTCCCCGTAAATTCGTCGGGTATTCCCATTAATATCAAAAATACCTTTAATCCTTCCGCGCCGGGTACGTTCATCCTGCCCGAAAGCACGGGAGAAAACATAGTCACGGGTATCGCGGGCAAAAAAGGCTTTACCGTTATCGGTATCGAAAAGTCGATGATGAACTCCGAAGTGGGATTTGCCAGACGCATACTTTCCGTTCTCGAACACTGCGGAATATGCTTCGAGCACATGCCTTCGGGTATCGACACCCTGAGCCTTGTTATCGCCGACACCGAATTGCAGGGGAAAATGCAGAAGCTTACCGATAAAATCCGCGAGGCGGTTAATCCCGATCTTCTGCAGATTCACAGCGGACTGTCGCTTATAGCCACCGTAGGACAGAATATGGCTTCCCGTCCCGGTACGGCGGCGGCATTGTTCGGGGCTCTTGCGGAAGCAGGCATAAACGTAAAAATGATAGATCAGGGTTCAAGCGAGCTGAATATCATAGTGGGCGTGGAAACCGCGGACTACGAAAGGGCGATAAACGCCGTTTACGACAGGTTTTTCAGATAAAACCGAACAAGCGAAAAAATAAAAACAAGCGTTTCGCGCTTGTTTTTTATTTTAAAGATTAACCCGTCAGACTATTTGTTTTCGTTGCGCTTGTATTCTTCAAGAGCGAGAGCGAGCTGGTCGGGGCAGGAGGTATTGTTCCTGCACTTGATGCCTTTGAGCGTGCCGATGATTTCGTCAATGTCCTTGCCGATGGTCAGACGGGAAATACCTTGAAGATTTCCGCTGCATCCGCCCATAAATTTGACGTCTTTAAGCTTGTTGTCTTCAACCGAAAAGTATATTTCTCTCGAACACGTACCTTTTGTATGGTATATAGCCATTATTATTTCCTCCTGTTGTTTAATCGATAATCTGTTCCCTGAGCATGGCGTATACCACAGGGGCTTTGTCGCGCCAGTTTTTGAATATCCATTTGGCGGTGTTGCGGGACGGCACCACGAGTTTTAAATCCATAAGCGGGGTGCTGCCTTCGTAAATCCTGAGGATTACGCTGTAAGTGCCGTCGGCGTTTTTGAAATAGTCGCTGAAATATTCCTGCCGTTTGCGGTACTGCAGCCTGTGCGTTTTTACGAAAGCCTTGATTTCGTCCCTGAGGTGAGAGGGAATGCGCGTGTAAAACGCCGATAAACACTGACGCCCGTCGTTTGTAAGCATGTACAGCGCCATATTACCGGTTGAATCGGGGCTAACGCACAACAGACTTGCCTCCAAAAGCTGGTACAATGCCTCTTTGCAACTCATGTACGGTATCCAATCGTTGTCGTTACTGCATATGTCCAGCAATGATTCTTCGGCAAGCGGCATCTCTATTATATCGAAAATGTACAAAATCACCAGCTTGTCGGTGGTGTTGTCGTTCATAGGTGCCTACCGTATAAGATTATTGTTTTTTTATTATATCATATTTAACACTTAATATCAATACTATTGAAAAATATTTAATAAAATGTTATAATGGTCTGGCCCGAAAAGGACGGAAGGCGTATGATCACATTTATAGTAAATCCCAAAGCGGGCGGGGGAACCTGCCTGGACAAAATGACCAAAGTCGAAAAGCTGCTGCGCACACAGGGTGTGGAGTACGAATTCGTGTATACCGAATACCCGAAGCACGCCTGTGAACTTGCCGCCAAAGCGGCGCTGTCCGGTTCGGAAACGGTAGTCGCCTGCGGCGGAGACGGTACTCTTAACGAAACTCTTAACGGTCTGGTCGCGGCTAAAAAAGCCCTGGCGGACAAAGAGGGCGGCTCAGAAGTCAAACTGGGCGTTATGCCGTGCGGTACGGGTAACGATTTCATGCGTTCGGCGGCTATGGACACAGACCTGTTTGTTTCATTGAAAAGAGTGCTGCAAGGCAACAGCAAAAGGGTAGACTATATAGATATAAGCGGTATAGCAATGATATGTTTTTCCAACGCCGGCATAGACTGCGAAGTCGTCGAACTGTGTAATAAAGAAAAACGAAAAACCAAGTTAAGCTATGTAAAAAACCTTATAAAGTGTGTTTTCAGTACAAAATACTACGATTATACCGTTGAAATAAACGGCGAGAAAAAGCAGTTTTGCGGCGTTATCGTATCCGTGCTCAACGGCAGTTCGATAGCTTCGGGGCTTAATTATTGTCCCGGTGCAGAGGTTGACGATAAATTGCTTGACGTGGTGATTGTTAAAAAGAAAAACCGCCTGGTTATGGCCTGCGATCTGATTGCGCTTGCCGCAGGCAGACTGCAAAAGCGCGCCACGGCCGAATACCTGAAAGCGTCAAGCGTCAAAATCACTTCGGACTGCCCCGTGGTGGACGTGGACGGCGAACTGTATTACGGACTCGATTACGACGCCCGCATAGCGGACGAAGGCATACGGCTCGTATGCGACTGACGCTTTGTTTGAAAGCGCAAGCGAACGGGATACAAACAATTAAAAACCCCGTCGGGATTCCGACGGGGTTTTTGATATTTATGCTCAGCACATTTTCTTTATCGCGTTCATAAAGAAAACGGTTGCGTCCTTCATGGCCTGCACGCCTGTGCGTTCGTTTATGGCGTGTATGCGCTTCTGGTCGTCCAGCGTCATCATAAAAGGCGTGAAGCGGTAGATGTTTTTGCATACGGGCGCGTAGTATTTTGCGTCGTCGGCCGCTATGAACATGTACGGAGCGGTTACCAGCCCCGGAAAAGACGTGCTTATTGCCGAAATCAGATTGCGGTAAGCGTCCGTATCGGTAGAGGAAACGGGGGTGGGTTCGTTGCTTTCGGCGTAGCTGACTTTGATTTTCGGTCCCACGGTTTTCTGAATGTAATCGGCTACTTCCTTAACGCTTTCGCCCGTCAGGATACGGCAGTTGATGTTTGCCTCGGATTTAGGAGGAATTACGTTGGGGGTATCGCTGCCTTTGGCCATGGTGGGGGCAAAGGTGGTGCGGATAAGAGCGTTGGTGATGGGAATGAGGCTCATTACGGGTTTTATAAGCCAGCCGAGCAGGTCGATATTCACGAATATGAATTTAAGCGGGAATTTCATGTGCGGGGCAAGCGTTTTGAATGTCTGTTTGGTTACGGGCGTCAGCTTTGCTTTCATGGGGTGGCGTTCGAGCTTGTCGATAGCCTTGCCCAATATGGCAAGGCTGCTGGGACGCGCGGGATTAGAGGCGTGTCCGCCCGGTTTTTCGCACGTAAGAACATAATCGCAATATCCCTTTTCGCAGGTGCCTATGAGGGCGACGGTATTGTTTATGCCCAGCAGATTGCCGTCGAGTATGGTGCCGCCTTCGTCCACGACGAATTCAAGTTCGATGCCTCTTTCTTTAAGCCAAGCCGCGATTTTGGGAGCGCCTTCCATACTGTCCATGGGTTCTTCGTCGTGGCCGAAACAAAGAAAAATGTCTCTTTTGGGAACGAATCCCTGTTTCAGAAGTTCCTCAACGGCTTCCACGAGGGCGATAAGCTGTCCTTTCATGTCGGCGCTGCCGCGGCCGTATACGAAACCGTCCTTTATTTCGCCCGAAAAAGGCGGTACTTCCCAGCCTTCGGCCGGGGCGGGAACTACGTCCTGATGCGCGAGATAAGCGCCCGGCTTCAAAGACGGGTCGCTGCCTTTTATTTCGTAAACTATGCTGAATCCGTTTATAATGTGTCTGGTCGCCGCGGCGTTGAGCGCGGGATAGGTCTTTTCAAGAAAATCCCTGAAATCGTAAAAAGCTTCGGCATTGTCTTTATAATTGCCGACCATGGACACGGTGGGTATTCTTACAGCTTGCGCGAGACGGTCGGCTATCTGATTTGCGTCCAGGCCGTAATCTGCGGAAGAAGGGCTTTCGGTATCGGGTTTTCCGGCCGCGATAGCGCGTATTATCATAACGGCGACGATGATAACAAGAACGCCGGCCAACGCTATGGGGATATACAGGTAAGGATTCATTTTGTCGTCCTCCGAAGTTGATAGTAAAATTATATAGCATGGCCGCGAAAAAATCAACAGCTGAGAAAAATTGATAGGTACATTCGGGAAGCGTCAGAGTTTGAAGCGAGTAACGCAGGGCAGGCGCGCCCGCATATATTTACGGGTATTACGCACATTGCTTGTTGACTTTTTAACAACTTTGTTGTAGTATTATAATAATCGATAAAATATGTAAGAGACTCGTGCGGCAATTTTAATCGGGACTCGATCCGCGGCTTTTCGATAAACGAGGTTGATTTTATGAAAAAGAAATTTCTGAAAATTTTAACGCTTATGCTTATCATGGCACTTGCAGTATGTATCTTTGTCGCGTGCGGCGACGACGGTAACGGCGCAGAAGAAAGCATAGATTACGCCCGCGAAGTGTATCTGAATACCCAAAAATATCCCGAACTTGCAAATCAGGGCTTTTTTGCCACGGTATGGAATGAGGAAACCAATATGCCCGAGTACGTGCGCGTCGGCTCTGCGGAGGGCGCGGCCGTCATAGACCCGGCTAAACCCACCATAATTATGGTGCACGGCTGGAACGCTTTTTACAGCGATTACATTATCGGCCCCAAGTTTGAAGCGATTGCGGGCATGGATGAGGACGATTTTGCCGCGGACGGCAACGTCTACACCGCAAAGTTATGGGTTGACCGCGGCTGGAATTTTATAAGTTTTCAGTGGGGCAGGTTTGCAATGAGCGATAACTTAGAAGTCGAAAACAACGTCTATAAGGGCGGGCTCAGAGCAATGCTGGGCGGCAGAGAGGATACCGACAGGCCCTTTTCCGATTACGACGCTTCGCAATATTCCATAGCTCAGTTTTTTGCCGCGGAGTATTTAAGAATGGTGAACGCACTGAACGCCAAAGGCGATATCACGGGCGAAATAAGGATAGCCGGGCACAGCATGGGCGGCATAGTCATTTCGCAGTCGTACAAAGTGCTTGATCATCTCGCGGCAGCAGGGCAGCTGGATGAATCGGATCTGCCCGACAGGACGGTATTTCTGGATACTTATACGGGTTTCTTCTATGTTGAAGGCGACGAGGATTTTGAAATTTCCTGGTCGGGCGAAAAGTTTGCGGGAGGCACTCGCGGTAAGGAATTTCTTTCCGCCATACAGGTTATCGAGGACAACGGAGCCGCCGTCGAACTTTACGTTATGAAAGGCGGAGCGGTTCCCATTATATCTGCCGACAACTCCATTTATACCGTTATGGACAAGGCGGCTACGGCGATTATGGATTTCAGATTCCTGTCGTACGGCGAATCGTTCCAACACGGCCATAACGGAGTTATGGAAGTATATCTGTACTCGATAGTTTATGACGAAATCAAGGTTTCGGACGGCTCGGACGCGTTCTTTGCGGGTACGCCTACTCAGACCGTAAAAGACGGAAAGGGTAAAATAATACTTTACTCTTTCAGCCCGAACGGCACTTCGGCAAGCCTGAAAGACTGTACGGTTACGCCTTCCGACAAATACACCGCCTACAACAACCCCGATTTTATGCAATAAGGTAATTCCGGCACTTTATCTCGATGCTTCGGCAGGATAAACGCCGTTTTTATAAAAAATAATAAAATTTATATAGGAGACAAAATATGACTACGAACAAAAAAGTTTTGGAATTTGTTAACGAGTCTGCAAAGCTCACCACTCCGGATAATATCGTCTGGATCGACGGCTCCGAAAAACAGCTCAACGAGCTGAGGGCTCAGGCCTTGGCGACCGGGGAAATCATCAAACTTAACGAAGAACTACTTCCCGGCTGTTTCCTGCACCGCACTCATCCCAACGACGTTGCAAGGGTTGAAGGCCGTACCTTTATATGTTCCAGAAGGGAAGAGGACGCAGGTCCTACCAACAACTGGAAAGACCCTCAGGAAATGTACAAACTGCTTAAAGAGATAGCAAAAGGCAAGATGAAGGGCAGAACCATGTACGTAATTCCTTTTTCCATGGGAGCAATAGGCTCGCCCTTTGCCAAAGTAGGCATCGAAACCACCGATAGCATTTACGTCGTACTCAATATGGCCATTATGACGCGCGTAGGCACCAAGGTTCTGGAAGTGCTCGGCGACAGCAACGATTTCGTAAGAGGTTTCCACGCCAAAGTCGATATTGACGAAAACAACCGTTATATCTGTCAGTTCCCCGAGGACAACGCTATCTGGTCGGTTAACAGCGGTTACGGCGGAAACGTGCTTCTGGGCAAAAAGTGCTTCGCTTTGCGCATTGCTTCCTATCAGGGCAAAAACGAAGGTTGGATGGCAGAACACATGCTCATACTGGGCGTTCAGAAGCCCGACGGAGAAACCAAGTACATTACGGCCGCTTTCCCCTCGGCTTGCGGCAAAACCAACCTGGCAATGCTTATTCCCCCGGAATGCTATACCAAGAAAGGTTATAAGGTATTTACGGTCGGCGACGACATCGCATGGCTCAGAGTGGGTAAGGACGGACGCCTTTACGCAATCAACCCCGAAGCGGGCTTTTTCGGCGTAGCTCCCGGCACTAACGAGAAATCCAACCCCAACGCTCTTGCCACTACCAAGAAAGGTACTATTTTCACCAACGTAGCCCTTAACCCCAAAGATATGACGGTTTGGTGGGAAGGCCTGACCAAACAGGCTCCCGACGAGCTCATCGAATGGAAAGGCAATCCCTGGAAGAGGGACGTTGACGGCGCGAACGGAGTAAAAGCCGCTCATCCCAACAGCCGTTTCACCGCTCCCGCGGTTAACTGCCCCTGCATCAGCAGCGAATTCGAAGCTCCCGACGGAGTGCCCGTTTCGGCTATCGTATTCGGCGGAAGAAGAGCAAAGACCGCTCCCTTGGTATATCAGTCAACCGATTGGAATAACGGCGTGTTCGTAGGTTCCATCATGGCGTCCGAGACCACTGCCGCAGCAAGCGGCGCAGTAGGCGTTGTAAGAAGAGACCCCATGGCCATGCTTCCTTTCTGCGGCTACCATATGGGCGATTATTTCAGACATTGGATCGAAATGGGTAAAAAGATTAAGGTTCAGCCCAAAATCTTTAACGTAAACTGGTTCAGAACGGACGACGAAGGTCATTTCATCTGGCCCGGATTCGGCGACAACATGCGCGTTCTCGACTGGATTCTCCGCCGTTGCGAAGAAGTCGTTGACGCCGACGAGTGCGCGATAGGTTATATCCCCAAGGTCGAGGATATAGTGCTTGACGGCATCGAGGACGAAGTTTCTCCCGAGGTGCTCAAAGGCCTGCTCACAATCGACAAGGAAATGTGGAAGAAAGAGGCCGAAGGTATCGAGGAATTCTACAAGAAATTCGGTGACAAACTGCCCGTCGAACTCAAAGAAGAGCTCGAAAAACTCAAAGCCAACCTCAACAAATAGTAAATTTTGTAAAAATTTTACCGAATTTATCGAATACGGGGCTTACTTGCAATAGTTTGCCCCGTATTTTTTGCTTTTTATATCTCCCTCTGTTGACTTTTCCTTTCGGTCAAAGTATAATATTTATGTATAATTATATTATTGTGCGAGCGTGCGTATACACGCGTACCCGATAGTATAGGTTACATCGATTTCTTAAGGGGAATAAAACTATGAAAAAATTGTCTGCGATTTTCCTTTCGATTTTTATCTGTCTGCTTGTTACGGCATGCTGTTTATGCGTTGTCGCTCCCGTGCAGACCGCTTACGCGGAAGAATATTCCGCCGTTACCGCTACCGCTCCCGCAGGCGCGGGCTCGGTTGACGACCCGTATATCGTGGATTCGGTGGGCAGCGTCAAATGGATAAGCGATAATCTTGCCGCGAACAACGGCTTTGACGGACTGTATTTCAAACAGACAGCCGACATTGATTTTACTTCCGTTACAGGGTTCAGACCCATAGGCGGAGGCTCGGCGGTAACCGCTTTTAAAGGCGTTTACGACGGCGGCGGCTTTGCCGTAAAAGGGTTGTCGGTTTCGGCGGCGGAAGGCGATATAGGAACGGCTTTCTTTGCAAGACTTGAAAACGCGTCAGTGGAAAATCTGACTTTGGATTCCGCCGTCGTAAGGGGCTTTCTCTCCGGAGGTAACTATATTACCGAAAACGCAGGAGCTCTGGCTGCCGTTGTTTTGAATTCTTCCATAAGCAATGTAACCTTAAAAAACGTCGATATAATGGCTAAAACCAACGTCGGTGCGCTTGCAGGCAGCGTTACCGATACCCATATTGACGGCGTAAGGGCTTCGGGCTCCGTCAGGGCGGTAAGCGCAGACAACAAATCCGTTGCGGGCGGTCTCGTAGGTTATTATACCCTTAACTTCAATACCGATAAATCCACGGCGACGCAGTATAACGTTGCCAACTCTTACAGTATTGCCTCGGTTTCCACTTCCGAAACCAACGCGGCAAACGCGGGCGGCTTGTTCGGTTACATTAATCAGACCGCCGCTGTGGGTACCAATTACAACAGGCTTTACATATCTTACAGCTACTTCGCCGGAAAACTTACCGTGGGCGCGGACAGCTTCGGCGCTATAGCCGGTAACAATATCAACGATATCGGCAGCGTTACGCTGGCTTACTGTCTGTATCTTTCGACCGCCGCTTCCGATTACGCGGGACAGTCCGTCGAACTTAAAGTGTATCCCGGCGTTAAAGTGGATATAGGCTACAACGCGGCAAGGGCTCTCAACGAGTTCGAGCTCAGCTCCATGTCGGTTATTCAGTCTTATTCGTGGAGCCTTACCGATTGGGTTATAAATTCCGAAGTTTCCGACGAGACCGATTTCGGCTCCTATCCCGACCTCGCTTCGAGATACGACACGGTTAAGGTTACCGTACGAAAGGGCTCGGCGTCCTCTCCGCAGGAGGCAGTCAAATCCGAAGTCAATCTTACCGGCACGGTGGCCGTTATCAGAGGCAATCTCGTTAACTTCGAGTTTACTCCTCCCGTAGGAAACAATCTCGCCTCGGTTACCATAGGCGGTACCGACTGTAAGATTAACAGGAATACCGTTACTTTTACTGCCAACGAGGATTTGCCCGAATTGCTCGACCTCTATTATACCTTTGCTCCCGTTCAGCTCTCGGTTGGCGTTTATACTTCGGGTGGCGACTCTACCTGCCGCGTAAACCTCAGTCAGTCTACGGATATAGCTTACGGCAGCGTTATAGACATTAATATCGTAAGCGGCAGCAATTATAAATTCAAAAGCATTACCGTTACCTCGGGCAGCGGAGCTACTGTCAAGCCCGAAGTCGTCAAACATGGCGAACAATACAGAGTAACCGTTACCGACTCGCTTTCGGTAAACGTGGTATGGGAAAAGGTTGAAATCAAATTTTCCGCAAAATCCAACTATGCCGCCAGGGCTACCATAGAAACTTCGGTTGACGGCGGGCATTCTTTCTCGGCGGAGAATAACAACGTCACCCTTTATGCGGGTGATACCGTATACGTAAAAGTTACGCCCTCCGAATCGGCTTACTTTACAAAATACAATCTGCTCAAAAACGGCGTGGTTTATATGTCGGGTATAAGCTCGTCCGACGCAAGCGTAACCGATTACGGTACTTACAAGGTTGTGGCCATCACTTTGCCTTCCGACCGTAACTGCACTTCGTACGGCTTCGAGGCCATAATGGACAACGTGCTCGAAGTTTCCCTTACGGTAACTATACCCGAAGGGGAGGACGCGTCGGCATTTACCGTTATTACGTCGGGCTTGATTTTCAAAATCGACGACGGAGTTCTTACCGATTGGAGCGGTAAAAACCTTGAAAACGGCACGTACTTAATCAAACAGAACAATACTTTCGATCTTAACTGCACGTTTGATACGGCTCAGTATTCCCTGAACGTTTACAAGAACAAAGTTTTACAGAGCGGTTCCGCGCTGCGCGCCGAAAACGCCGGTACGACTTTCGAGCTCATCTTCGTCGAACGGCAATATACCGTTTCGGTAAGCGCGGCAATAGACGCGGCCGATTTCAGGTTCTCGACAGACGGAGAGACCTTCTCCAAACTTTCGGGCAACTCTTTCAGCGGAACGAACGGTCAGGTTGTTTACGTTGCGGTAAGAGTCAAGGCCGGTAAATTCGACCACTGGTCGCTGAATGACGCTTCGGGTATGACCGTGGATCTCGGCACGCCCGTGGAAAAACAGATTACCGAGACCGTTAACGGAACTCCGGTTACAAGTACCTATCTCGTATTCACAACCACGCTCACGCAGAGCATATATCTGTATGCAAATACCATTAATCAGTGCGCCGTAATCATTACCGACATCATCGGTTCGGAGGGCGGCGAAGCCTATATCTCCAAAATCAACGGCGTGGACGTATCCGCAGAGAAACTTTCGTCCGTTCAGGTTGACGAAAACAGCACCGTGCAGATTATTGCCAGAATAAGAGACCATTACACTCTCGACGTTTCCTCTATCTCGGGCGATTACACCGTTTACAAGGATACTTCGGGCGACGTTCCGTATATGGTTTACACCATTACGTATAACTCTATCAAAAACAGCATCACCACGGTTAAACTTCCCGTTAAACCCACGGAATATTCCGTAAGTCTGTATACCAATATCGCGGGTGCGGGTACCGTTACGTTTACAAGTACCTCGGGGGCAAAGCTTTATTACGGTTCGGTTATCGACCTTGTTGCCAAACCCAACAACGGCTACGTATTCAAGTATTTCACGATAAGCGACGCAACGGGTACTTACAACGTAAGTTCGGCTACTTACGCGCATACCGTTACGGGTAACGATCAGGTTACCGCGTGCTTCGAGGAAAATCTCGCGGCTACAGAAAGATATTACGTAACCGTTGTAACCGGTACGGGCATAAAAGGTTATTACGGAGTAGACGAATATTACGTTAAGGACGAAATAGTTACTCTTACCGCAATTCTCGAACAGGGTTACGCTTTCAGCGGCAGCGTTATAGATGCCGAGGGCGGTTGGTTTATCGACGGAAAATGCGTTTCCACCAACCTCACTTATTCGTTTAACATCAGAAACGATACGGTAGTCGAGGTAGTGGCCGTGCCTCAGACGTTTACGGTAAACTATACAAACGACGACCAGATTTACCGCATATCGTCCAACTCGCTTAAAGAAGAGTTCAATCTCGGCGACCAGGTTACCTTCACCGTGGAAATGTTTAACAATTACATATTCGACGGCTGGTACATCAACGGAGTGAAGGCTCCCGCCTCGGGCGACACCCTTACGATTAAAATAAGCAGCGACGTGGATATTACCGTAAGGTATTACGAGAAAATCGATATCTCCGATATTCAGGTGGCCAATAAGTTCGATATCTCGGTAAGCACTAACAATTCGGCTTACGGCTCGGCCAGGGCAAGCAAATCCACGGCAGTGATGGGCGATACTGTTACCATTACGGCGATTGCCAGCAAGGATTACGAATTCCTTTACTGGCTGAAAGACGGCATTCAGGTAAGCGATAAGTCTTCTTATACCGCGACCATCGACAGCGACAGCAACTTTGTTGCGGTTTTCAAACCCGTAACCCGTACCATTACCTATTCCGTTTCCAACGCGGAAGGCGGTACGTATACAGGCGCTACCACGACGGATAACGGAAGCATCGAAAGCGTCGCCATTACTTCCAATATGGGTTATAAGATAGCAAGCATTATAGTAAACGGCGAAGTTATCGAAGTCAATCAGAAATCCTACAACCTCGATATCGAAGCGCTCAGCGACAAGAATATAACCATTAATTACGAAAAGGTTGGCCTTACGGGCGTAGAACTCGGCCTTCTGTTGGGCGTTATATTCGTACTGTGCCTGTTCGTAGTGGCAATAGTCATAGTCATGAGAGCCAAACCCAATGCGGCTATCAGAAAGATGATTGACAACATAAAGAGCGAGAATTATAAGAAGCAGATGCAGCGCAGAGTAGCCGGCGTAGGCGCGACTCCCGCAGGTACGGTGTCCGGCATCGGAGCAACGCCCGGTTCGTTTGTACGTCCCGCGGCACCCGCAAGTCCTGTAGGCAGCGATCTCGATCGTCCTCTCAACAAGCCCAATCTCAACGATGATGACGACGATTACGAT
>DVNW01000005.1 GCA_018714105.1 Candidatus Faecicola pullistercoris
TTTTCACCTTTCCCTCACGGTACTATACTCTATCGGTCACCAAGTCGTATTTAGCCTTAGGAGATGGTCCTCCTGTCTTCCCACCGGATTCCTCGTGTCCTGTGGTACTCTGGATACTCACCGCTTCGTCAATATTTCAACTACAAGACTTTTACTTCGTTTCGTCCAGCTTTCCAACTGTGTTCGTCTATATTGATTTCTTGCTTACGTGAGTCCGTCACCCCTGAAAATATTGCTATCTTCAGGTTTGGGCTCTTTCCCTTTCGCTCACCACTACTCAGGAAATCGATCGTTTTCTTTCTTTTCCTCCGGGTACTTAGATGTTTCAGTTCCCCGGGTTCCCCACCTTACACTATTGATTCATGTAAGGTTAACAGCGCATTACCACTGTTGAGTTCCCTCATTCGGATATCCACGGATCAATGCTCATTTGCAGCTCCCCGTGGCTTTTCGCAGCTTGTCACGTCCTTCTTCGGCGCTTGGTGCCAAGGCATCCTCCCTATGCCCTTATTAGCTTAATCGTTTTCGTCTTTCCTATTAAGGTCATACTTTGTATGTCTTTCCTCAGCAAAAATATCTTCGTGAATATTTGTATTACTCTTTTCTGTTAGATATTTTTTGTCTTCTCGTCTGATACGTATTCCTACATATCAGCCTCTCTTTTCTATGCAGTTGTCAATGTGCGGTACCGATTAAATCGGTTGGTGGGCTTGAGTAGGCTCGAACTACCGACCTCACGCTTATCAGGCGTGTGCTCTAACCAACTGAGCTACAAGCCCGTATGTGGTGGTGGAGATGAGCGGAATCGAACCGCTGACCCCCTGCTTGCAAGGCAGGTGCTCTCCCAGCTGAGCTACACCCCCATACAGGGTTTGCCGTTTTTAAAGGCTGTTTAAATATGCCGTCTTTGAGCGACAGCCTACAAATAATACCATTATATAAAAAATTTGTCAATTATTTTTTGCGGGCTTTTACGAAATTATAATAAATAAATGAAATTTTTTGCCCCTGTCGGCCGATTACCCTGTACCCGCAGGCAAACATACCTTATAATAACTGCTTATATTAATTATATAATTACCATAAAAATAAAAAAGCGCATACCGGGTATGCGCGCATATACCTTGCAAGCTCACAACACGAGATAAGCCTTTAAAAGTTCGTCTGTAGCCGCTATGATTTTACCGCAAAGCTTGTTGTATTTTAACGTGTTTCTCAGAGCCATCCAATACGCTTTGATAAGCTGAGCGTCCCGCATTTCGAGCACGGTGGAAAAAACGTCCAGCATAAACTGCGCGTCGTAACGCTCCTGCTCGGGCAGATTGCTTGCCTTGACTTCGGCGATGGCGTTGTCGATAAGATAACCGGCCTGCTCTTTAAGAGCTATACTGACCTGCTGAACTTTGAGGTCCTGCGTGGAATTTTCCTCTCTCACGTTATCTTCGTGGGTAGCAGTGGTAAGCAGCTCGAGTACGGCCTTTTTGAAAGGTACTATTATGCCGTTGCAGAACCCGCGATAGCTTTCAGACCTGTCGGGCGAAGGGTAAAACTCCATTACAAACCTTATAAAGTCGCGCCGCGGTACGTCGAAATCGAGAAGAAGGCACACGACAAGAGCCACCTTTTTTCTGTTGGATAGCGGCAACCTGAACATATTGGACGTCCCCAGACTTACTATGGCTTTTGAATACTCCCTGTCGAAATCGAAGTTATACTTGCACTCGTCTACCAGATTCCTGAGCTCGTCGTAATACGCCAGACAACGTAAAAGCATCCTGATTTTGTTGTGCGACATAATCAGTTTGGAATTTTCCAGTTCCTCACACTGCGCTAAAAAGGCCTGTACGGCTTCGCTGTTCAAATCTACACTCATCTGTTACTCCGTAAAATCGAATACAAAGATATTATAAACAAAAGGCGGCGATTTTGCAAGTATAACCCGGAATATATTGTCGGCCAAAAATAACCAACATATAAAAAACGGTTGTATTTTTTATCAAAATGCATTAAAATGTATATGTCTTTGCGCAAAAATACCTTTTTTGCGACGCGCAGATTATATATTTAAAACTGTCTTAGTTACCGAAACCGCATTTTAAAGCCATATTCTGCGCAATAAACTTACTTTCGAGATAAATTTTAAGGAGCATATATATGAAGTCAATAGCTATTAATCTCAATCTGGCGGAAAACGTCAAAAAGTTCGACAGCATAGTCAACAAGTACGATTACGATATGGACGTCAGAAGCGGCAGACACGTCGTAAACGCAAAATCCATTCTAGGAATTTTCAGCCTCGACCTCAACCTTCCCGTTATACTGGAAATTTACAACGACAACTGTAACGACCTGATCGAGGAGCTCAAACCGTTTATGGCATAAAAAAAGACCGCCGCACGGCGGTCTTTTTATTTACGTTTCCGGCTATACCGCAAACATTATGCTTGCCGCTATCACGAACTGCGCTATATAGTAAGTCGCGTGATTGAGCACTATGTTGACGGGGGTATTTTTGGATTTTTCGATATCGAAATACATTCCGGACAGAATAAGATCGCTTATTATAAAGAATACGCCGCCCACCGTCATGACTATCCATACGGTCTCGAATCCGGTAGCTATCATTGCGGACGCCGCCGAGAACGTCATAAACGCCAGTATCGCGCCGTATGCGAAGGAAATCCACTTGAATTTGCCGTATTCGAGTTTCATAACCTTTTCCAGGCCTATGGCGATGCCTCCGAATATCACCGCCGCCGCAAGCGGAACGATAATATACCATACGCTTGCCGATACCGCCGCGCTGAACGAGTATATGGCGTAAAGATAAAACACGTGGCCCAGCGCGAAACTTATCATTCCCGCAAACGTATATACGTCGTTATCCTCGGGATATACCCATTTGAGATCCAGCCATATATCTCCTAGCATACCGAATATCAGCCCCGCAACGATAAACAGACCGTACTGTCTGACTACATCAAAATTCCCGGCGGCAAAACAAGCGAAAACCGCCGTCAGAATGAAAAATACGCTGGCAAGGGTTTTGGTAATAAGCCCGGGTATACCGCCCTTTTTAACCCTGACTGCAAGAAACAGAACGGTTGCCGCAACGCCTGCGGCCAAAGCTGCATAAAACATAAATTCCTCCTTGAACTGTTACCATTTATTATGTACTTTTTCGGCAAATCCGATAACGTCTTTGAATTCGATAACCTTACCGTCGTCAAGCACCGCCCTTCCCGAAAACCTGCCGAACACCTGATGCGGAATCATGCACATCACTCCTATATCGAGAGGAGCCTGCCTGTCTAGAACGGGTTTGAAATCCATTTCCAGTCGGCCGTCGTCCGAAGTAAAGGTCCAGTCGGACATAAAATCGTCCTTGCCGTCTTTTACGGGTATATTGAAGGTTACTTCGCTGAGTTTGTACGACTTTCCGTTATAAAACAGCATGTTTTCGGAGGCCGCGGAGGTATCTCCGAATCCGTAGCCTATATTGAAGCCGAAACGGGAGCCGTCTTCGAGTACGGTCTGCATAGAGCCCCACAGCCAGGTGTTGTCGTAAGTCCATACTCCTCTGCCCCAATCGAGCGTGGCCAGACTGTCGCCGTCGAAAGGCATGACTCTGTCGCCTATGCTCATGTATCCTTGAGCGCGCATACAATTGATTTTCTGATTGTAGTAAAAGTGCTTTTTCTTTTCGAAAGGGGTGGCGATAACCATGCTTTCCTCAGGGATATCCGTAAGCGTGATATCGAATTTCAGGTCCTTACCGCCGTCGAATTTTTTATAAACGCCGCTGAGTCTGCGTTTGACGCCGTCGTTTTCGAAGCGCATTTCGGCCTTGCCTATCTTGCCGTATACGTCGCCTTTCTCGCTTGTGGAAGGCAATCCCATCCTGCCCATCGGGAAAAAAGAAATTGCGCTTCGGGTTACGTCGTAAGGCTTTAAGTAATCGATAAACGACGCGCTGACACAGCCTACGTACCCGCTGTCGGAAACGGTAAGGCACAATGCGTATTTTTGGTTTCCTATCAGATAATAGTCCCACTCCTTGATGCGCACGGCAGGCGCTTTGATATCCTTTCTGTCGTACTGCCAGACCATTGTTTTGGCATAACCGGGACAGGCTATATTGCCTCCGGCGTCAAGCAGGCGTTGTTTTTCGGTAACCTCTCTCTGCATATATTTCTCCTTGAACATATAATGGTATATATTTGATTTTATCTTACGGTACGAGGTTTGTCAATATCAATATTGAAAAGGCGGCCGCAAATTATCGCCGAAATCTGTTGCCTGTTCGGTTTAAAAAATGTATAATATAACTGCGCTGAAATATTATGCGCTCAATATTAAGTAAAAATTTAAGTTTATATATTTATAGGAGTATTTATGAATTATTACATTACCACCGACGCAACCGGCGATATGCCGAAATCGTTTTACAAAGACTGTTTCCGCATAATGCAAATGAATTATCTTCTGGACGACGTTCTTTACGAATGCTCTCCCGAAAGTCTTGATTACGACGTTTTTTACGATAAGGTCAAAAACGGCAGCATGCCCACGACCTCCCTTATCACTGTAGACAGAGGCAAGGAATATTTCGAGGAAATACTTAAAAAAGGCTACGATATTCTGCATATTGCCTTTTCGTCCAAACTGTCTGGCACCTACGAAAACATGGTGCTCGCGGCCGAACAGCTGAAACCTCTGTATCCCGACCGCAAAATAATAGTAAAGGACAGTAAATCGGCATCGGGCGGCGAAGGTCTGCTCGTTTATAAAATACTGCAAAAGCGCGAAGAAGGCGCGTCTATCGAAGAAGCGGCGGAATATTTTGACTCCATACGAAATCATATTAACCACTTCTTTACGGTCGAAGACCTTTTCCACCTGTTCAGAGGCGGCAGACTTTCCAAAACGGCGGCAACCGTAGGTACTATGCTCAACCTCAAGCCCGTGCTTTACGTTGACGACGAAGGACGCCTTATCCCCATAGCGAAAACCATGGGCAGAAAACCCGCTGTAAGAATGCTCGCCGATAAGTTCTTTGAAAAAAGTCAGGGATATGTTAACGATACAGTTCTTATAAGTCACGGCAGCTGCCTTGCCGAAGCCGAGGACCTTGCCGCAAAACTGAAAGCAAAACAGCCCGACCTCAACGTCGTAATCGACTATATCGGGCCCGTAATAGGCAGCCACTGCGGAAAAGGCGTTCTCGCCCTGTTCTTTATGGGCAAAGACAGAGAAAAATAAAAGTTTTTCGGGCGGCTCGTACGGGTCGCCCGATTTAAAATTTACTTTACGGAGAAAAAGATGTACAGCATAGAAAACAACTCGCTCAAAGTCGACGTTACTGCCAAAGGCGGCTGTCTGAAAGGCATATTCGACAAAACCCGCGGTATACAGCTTTTATGGCAGGGCGACGAAAAAAGCTGGGAAGACAGCGATATCGTGATATTTCCCATGATCGCAAGGTTGCAGGACGGCTATTATACGCATAACGGCCAAAGATACGACATGCGCATTCACGGCATTGCCTGTTACGACAGCTTCGACATTGTGTCTCATACGGGTAACAGCATTGCTTTAAGACTTGTTTCCACGGCCGAATCGATGAAAGAATACCCTTTTTCTTTCAGCCTCGACGTAATATATACCGTAACGGGCAAAAAACTTACCGTGCGTTACGAAGTGTGCAATACGGGCGCACAGCCTATGCCCTTTTGCCTTGGCGGGCACCCGGGCTTCAATCTTGACTTTTCAGACGGGCAGAATATCTGCGAAACCGCGGGCAATCTGCTTAAACTCTGCACCCCGCAAGAGCTTACCGCATATACCCTGGACTCCTCCAACCATTTTATAACGGGCGAAAAAAGCCTGGGTTTTACTGAGAGCTTCGATTTGCAAAAAGCGCTTTTCCAAAACGACGCCGTTATACTTAAACAGCTCAAAGGAAACGTAGAGATTGTGCGTAAAAACGGGGTTAAAATACGCTTTTATCCTAATAACGCCCCTGTTTTTGCTTTTTGGTCTCATCCAACGTACGGCGGTTACGTTTGTTTGGAGCCCTGGCTCGGTCTGCCGGATACAGCGCCCGCAACGCGTGAAATAACCCAAAAACCGCTTGTAAAAACTCTTCCGCCCGACGGCAAATTCGCTTACGAATACGCAGTGGAAATATTATAGCCGCAAAAAAAGAGATGCCGAAGCATCTCTTTTTGTTTATAACAAAACTTCAACCTATATAAGCATTCTTAACGGCTTCCAGATAAGCGGCGTTGGCCTCTGCAGCCTTATCCGCGCTTTCGCGACTGTCGGCAACGTATATTTTGAGTTTCGGCTCGGTGCCGCTGGGGCGTACGCATATCCAGTCGCCGCCTTCCAGTCCGAAATAAATTACGTTGGATTTGGGAAGAGTTATGTTTTCCATTGCGCCGTCGGCATAACGGGTTATTCCCGAAAGATAGTCTCTTTTGAATTCTACTTGTCTTCCCGCTATTTCGTCGGGGAAATCGGCGCGGACTTTTTCCATAATGGCGTTCATCTTATCCATTCCGTCAAGCCCCTCGAAAACGAACGACGCGCCTTTTTCGCAATAATATCCGAACTGAGCGTATAACTCTTCGAGACGGGCCGTTACCGTAGTTCCGAGACTTTCGTACTTGCACACCATTTCGGAAAAAATCATGGCTGCAACGACCGCGTCCTTATCGCGCGCATGCGTTCCGACGAGCGAGCCGTAACTTTCCTCGAATCCGAACATATAGGTATATTCGCCGCTCTGTTCCCACTCCTTTATTTTTTCACCTATAAACTTGAAACCTGTAAGCACTTCGAATATCGTCGCACCGTAATACCCGGCGACTTTGTTGGCGAGATTAGTGCTGACTATGGTCTTTATGACGGCGGCGTTAGCGGGAAGCTTGCCCTGCTCTTTTGCCGACGACAGGATATAATCCATCATAAGCACGCCTATCTGATTGCCGGTAAGCACGGCGTAACCGCTTTGCGTTTTCAGCGCTACGCCCATTCTGTCGGCGTCGGGGTCCGTGCCTATTACCACTCCCGCGCCCTCTCTCTCGGCCTGCGCTATTGCCAGCGAGAGTGCGCTCTGTTCCTCGGGATTAGGAACTTTTACGGTTGAAAAGTCAGGATCGGGCAAAGCCTGTTCCCTTACTACGGACACGTTTATACCCTTGCGTCCGAGCACCGAAGTAACGGGCATATAACCCGAACCGTGCAAAGGCGTATAGACCAGCTTTACCTTTTTGCCGAATTTCTTTACGGCGTCGGGCGAAACGGAAAGAGCGGATATCGCCTCAAAGTATTTTTCGTCCACGTCCTTGCCGATTACGGTAACGTATTCGCCCGCTTTGTATCCGTTTTTGCCTTTGAGGTCGTCTTTTGACAGCACAGCTGCTCTGTCAATACCGAAAACGTCGGCTTTTTCGATGAACCTGACCACTTCCGCGGTAGCTTCGGGCGACATCTGCGCGCCGTCTGCGCCGTAAACTTTATAACCGTTATACTGTTTGGGGTTATGACTGGCGGTAATCATTATTCCCGCAGTCGCGCCTAAATGTCTTACCGCAAACGAGCACATGGGCACGGGGCGCACGTCCTCGAATATGTAACAGTTTATTTTGTTTGCGGCAAGCACCCCTGCGCACTCGGCAGCGAATTCGACGGAAAATCTTCGGGTATCGTAAGCTATGACCACGCCCTTTTTCATGGCTTCGCTTCCCAGCCCCGATATATAATCCGCCAGACCTTTGGTTGCGCGCCTTACCGTAAACACGTTCATGCGGTTAGTCCCCATGCCGAGGACGCCTCTCATTCCCGCCGTGCCGAAGGCCAGTTCCATGCCGAATCTTTCCTTGATTTCGTTGTCGTTACCGGCTATGGCGAGTAGTTCGTTTTTATCGCTGTTTTGCAGTTCTTCCGAATTTATCCACTTTTGGTAAATTTTGATGTAATTTTCCATAAAAACTCCTTTTTGGCGGGTTTATCCACAATATTTTAGGCATATGTTGATAAGTTTGTGGATAACCGCCCGCTTCTGCACGCATAAAATTATGCGGCTGTATTAAAATTTTATATTGATATTATATATTTTAATGCTTAAAATGTCAATTTTAACCGCTTACAGCCCGACAAGTATCGGCGCTTCGTTCTTCGCCGGGAAAATACAGCGGATTAACCTTTTTTACCATGGGTACCGCGCGGTAAACGTCGCGTCTGATTTTTACCGATTTTATAAGCTTGTTGTCGAAATAGTATTCCAGAATACCCTCGCTTATCAATCCGTTTTTACCGTATGAAATTATCTTTTCCGGGACGTCTATAGTGCTGTCCTCCACGATTTTTTCTCCGCAAGGCAATTCCCTTACGACTCTGCTTACCCTGCGTATCCTGAACGGGTTGTGCACGCCGTAAAAAACAAAGGTTACTTTTTCGCCGTCCGCCTCGCCCCCGATATACACGGGCGCGCCGGTTCGGTTGATAAAGGTAAAATCAGTATAGTCGCTGACCATGGCGTCGAAGCTGGGTTCCACGTAAGAAACTCCCAGCGTGTGTCTTGTTACCGACACCGGTTCAAGGCCGGCTTCTAAAGCCGCGTTATAAAGGGTGGTCGATACCTGACAAACTCCGCCGCCTATGCCGCTTGTGAATTCGCCGTCCATGATAACGCCCGCCTCCCTGAATCCCGATTCGGCCGTGCGCTTGCCTACCGCGGCATTGAACGAAAAAATTTCTTCGTCCTCTACCACGCTGCCGTTTATACGTTCCGTAGCCAGCTTGATATTGTGTTTTCTGTTATCCGTACTGCTTGCGTAATAGGTTGTAAACCGCGCTCTTTCCACTGTAAAGGTTTTCAGCTTTTCAATATCGTAACTGCTTTTAACATTTTCAAAATCAAGGTTTAAAACTATATTTTTATTGCCTAAACATCTTTTTATGTCGTCATACACCTTATCGTCAAGTTTTCTGCCGTCTTTGCCCTCTTCGTAACAAAAGTCGCCGTCAAAGGTGATTTTACCTTCCGACGGCAGGATTTCGGCGCGTTGAAAAAGGCTCAGCACAAAGTCGCCCAAGCCGTCCGCGACAGAATTTAACGCCTGCGTCCGACTGTTGCCCTGCGACACGCTTTCCTCGTACGCGTCCGCATAGCTCCTGCCTTTGATTCGCTCTGCAAGTGGCAGGCGCGCATAGGCAAACTCCTCGCTGTAAACCGTTCCGTCGATATCGGCGGTAACGGTAAATTTTCCGGCAGCCGACGGCAGTGAGGGGAAAAAGTTGAAAAGCAAAAGCATAATTAAAACCGCGGTCTTTTTCATAATATACCTCGGTTTTATTCTTTTACCTTATCGGAATATTATATCTTACATATATTGGAAGACGCGCGCAAAGCTGAAAACGATCACTTTTTCGCACGGCGCGTGACCACGGGATGAATTCTGTTCGGCTTGCCGTCCGCCGCGTCCTTTCCGCCCGTCGGCTTTATAAGGCAGTCGGGGCCGAAACCTATAAGTTCTTTCCTTCCCGCTTTTATAAGGGCCTGTCTGATAATGTCGTAATTTGTCTTTTTGCGGTACTGCAACAGCGCCCTTTGCATGCGCTTTTCTTCCTTATCACGCGGAACGTAAACCTTTTCCATGGTGTCGGGATTAATGCCGGTATAGTACATGCACGTCGATTTGGTTGAGGGAGTAGGATAAAAATCCTGTACCTGTTCCGGTTGATAAGAAACGGATTTGAGATACCTCGCCAGTTCTATCGCGTCGTTGAGCGTGCATCCGGGATGGGAAGAAATGAGATATGGAACGAGGTACTGTTCCTTGCCGACTTTGCGGGTAATGTCGTAAAACTTTTCCGAAAATTTAAGATAGGTCTCGAAAGGCGGCTTGTTCATCAGCCTGAGCACGTTGTTCCTGCAATGCTCGGGCGCTACTTTGAGTTGTCCGCTTATATGATGCTTTATAAGGGTGTGCAGGAACTCGGGATTTTTATCCATGAGGGCGTAATCGTACCTTACTCCGCTGCGGATAAATACTTTTTTGACTTTGGGAATCTGCCTGAGCGATTTTAAAATATCGAGATATTCGGTATGGTCCGCTTCGAGATTGTTGCAGCTTTCGTATCCTATGCAGTTTTTACCTGCGCAAGCGCCGTGTTCCTGCTGTTTCCTGCATGCGGGATTACGGAAATTGGCGGTAGGGCCGCCCACGTCGTGAATATACCCCTTGAAATCCTCGCGCTCGGTAAACGACTTTGCCTCGGCTATTATGGACTGCTTGCTTCGCTTCTGAATAATACGCCCCATATGATAAGTCAACGCGCAATAGCTGCAACCCCCGAAGCAACCGCGATGCGAAGTAATGCTGAATTTGACCTCTTCTATTGCGGGAACGCCGTCCTTGTACATCGGATGGCAGTCGCGCTCGAAAGGCAGGGAATATACGAGATCGAGTTCGCTTTCGGACAGCGGAAGCTGAGGCTTGTTCTGAATAACGTATTTCGCTCCGTGTCTTTGGCACAGTACCGATGCCGTATGAAAATCGCTGTTTCTGCTTTGCAAATTAAAAGCCTTGACGTATTTTTCCTTGTCCGCCGCCACCTCTTCGTATGAAGGACAGAATTTATATTCCCTGAATGCCGCTTTTACGCTTTTGGGAAGAGAGTCGTAATCCGAAGCGTAACATGTGCCTCGCACGTTTTTTATCGCGGCAAGCGGAACGCCTTTGTCAAGCAAGGCGCAGATGTCGGCTACGGGCTTTTCTCCCATTCCGTATATCAGCAGGTCGGCCCCGCTGTCGATAAGCACGGAGGGCATGACTTTATCGGCCCAGTAGTCGTAATGAGCAAATCTTCTCAGACTCGCCTCGACTCCGCCTATCGCCACGGCGCTGTCGGGAAACAGTTCTTTGAGTTTACGGGTATACACCGTTACGGCGCGGTCGGGCCTGCGTCCGAACCTGCCGCCCTCGCTGTAAACGTCTGCCGTTCTTCTTATTTTGGCAACGGTATAATTGTTTACCATGCTGTCGACGACGCCGCCCGAAACCATAAATCCTATGCGAGGTCTGCCGAAAACCTTATAATCCTCGTCCGAAACCGGTTGCGGCACGATGCCCACCGTATAGCCGTAATGCTGCAACAATCTGGCTATTACCGCATGTCCGAACGAGGGATGATCCACGTACGCGTCCGCGGAAACCAGCACGAAATCCACGCTGCCGCCGGCTTCTTGTAAATTTACAGGTAAAAATGCCATTATCTGAAATACTTAACTCCTGCCTGATATATTTTCATGTTGACGTTGTCTTTACCGCAAACCATCAGTTCGGGAACGTCGTGCCTTACTGCCGTAAGCCCAAGCACTCTTCCGTCGAAAGCCGAAAGTCCCTCCGCCGCCGAATCCGACCCCGCGGGATTAAACGACGCGTCCATTGTTGCTTTAAGGTTAAAGTCGGCGTACTGAGTGGCAAGATCGCCGTTAAGCATAAGCTGTTCGGCATACTCTTTACTGAAAGTAAGACTGTTGTACCTGCCGCTAATAATCTGCGGATAGACCTGCCCCGTAACCGCGTTTGCAAGCCACGGCGACTTGTTGGACGCCACCTTGACGTCGGCTCTGACGAAAGCGCGGCGCATAGAAGCGTTATCGGCCAGCTTTACGGTAAACCTTTCGTCGTCCGGGATAAGTCCCAGCCCGGCTAAAATCCTGAATCCGCCTCCCATGCCCAGCACCAGTCCGTTACGGTTGACGAGCTCGTAAATCTCTTCGTTCACAGCGGGCGAAGACAGAAAATCGGCCCATGCTTTAAGCGCTCTGAGATTGTCGGTATCCGCCGCTATAACCAGCATCTGCGCCTGCGATATCGCGGCGGCCGCGTGCCCTGCGAACTTTGCGTAAGCGTCGCCCGAAGCGGCGTACACGTTCACCGTTTTGGCCCCGGCCTGTTCGAGATAGCCCGCTACCGCCAGACTGTCGCCGTCGATACACGGAATAACCGCCCTGGGCTTACCCGTTCCGACCGTCCCTGCGGATTTTACCGAATAACTGTATCCCGGCGTTTTTATTGTTTCGTCCCCGTAATAAGGCGTCGGAAATACTCTTTCTTCATGCCTTCCGGATACGTCAAGGTAAAGGCTGTCGCTAATTATTCCGTTGTCGGTAACAAGCTGTTTACGCTCCCTGATTTCGCCTATAATACGTTCGCCCGCGCCCGATTTTTTGGCAGCAACGCAAACCGCACCTCCGTAAGGAATAAGCAATTCGGCCGTTAAAGGCTTCAAATAAATACCTTTGCCGGCAGCGGCGGCAAGACCTATAAGCGTATGCGCCGCTCCCTTGGGGGTTACTCCTTCCCCGAACGGAAACAGATTTTTATCAGCATTATCCGCTATGAATTCCGTTATTTTTTCCGGGTTATCTCCAAACGGCAGGAATATCGCCTGTCCCGACGTCGGTAAGCCGTCCGAAAGAGGGTTGATACGCTTCAGCGCCCTCTTTTCTTTTACCAGAGCGACGCACGGTTTATACCCGCGCGCGGTTACGGATATGTGCGACAACGCGCATTCTCTGAAAACCGTATCCACGTTGTAGGCCGCAAAAGCTTCTTTAAGCTCGGCAGCCTGTTCCGCGCTGCCCAGAAGACTTACCGACAGCTTCACGTCCTCTGCTTTAATCCCTTTGAAAAGCAGGCCGCAAACGCATGCCGCCGCCACCTGCCTCGCCCTCAGAGTATCGTCGAAAAAAGCGGCCGCGGTATTGACCACAACGTCACGCTCTCCCTCTTTGTATGCGGCAAAGCACCTGTCGTCTTCCGCGCCTTCCGTAGCGAAAAGGTATTTTTGCGCGTCCGAATTTTTAAACGCCCGACAGAATTCTTTTCTGCAAGCGCCCGTACTTCCCGCGGCAAAAGCCGCCACTGCCGCCGAGTTTTTATTTTCCGCCGTCAGCGCAAGCGCGCTTTCAACGTTATATTTGCCGCCGAAATCGCCGTTTATATCCCTGTTATAATACGTTAAAGGCGCTGTTTTGCTTAAAACCTCTTCGCCGCCTTTGGTTATTAAAGCCGCGACGTCGCCGATTCTGCCTATCTCGACAACGGTAAATCCTTTGTCGGAAAAAAGTTTTTTTGCTTTGGACGATATGGTTTCGTCGGCGCTTACGATAAGTTTGAAATCCCTTTCAGCAAAAAACGCCTCGGCAGCGGACGCTTTGGCAAACGCGGTAACTCTTACCTTTAAGTCGCTGAGAAGTCCTGCCGTGCCGCACCCGTCCGTAATTGCCGCAAACAGCCTGCTCTCGTTAAAGGCCCGATCTTTACAGGCCGCCGCTAGAGCGGCCGCGCTATGAGAACTTACGGCAAACACTCTGTCGCCCTTTACGGGGACTTCGGCGTCGCCGTCCATGCTGAGCGAAAGAACGGCTCCTTTCCCTTTATCGCCCGAAGACAGAAACACCGCTTTCGATACCTGTATGCCCGCATCTGCAAGCATTTCGCCCGCAGCGTCCGTCACCAGTCCCGAAAGCACCGCGTTTTCGGCAATTTCGGTATCCCCGCAGGTAAGCGTCAGCGTACATCTTTGCACGGATTTTTCCAGGCGTCCCGCGGTACAAAGAGAGATAAGCCGCCCGACCCGCCTTTTCCAGCCCGCGTCGAACGGAATAAACGCGCTTCCCGTACCTCTTATTCCGCTGTCGTCCCCGGAGACATAATCGCTTCCCGCGCCAAATACTGCATCGGCGCATTCGGGAATGTCGCCGCCGGCCGCGGCAGCCAGAAAATATTGCTGACCCGTTATTTCAAGCGGCAGTTTCGCCAGTATCTTTTCTTCCTGCTCGCTGAAAGCCGTGCCGTCGAATTTTTTAAGACGGAAAACGGTTTCGCCGCCCCACAGATTAAAGTCCTCTCCCGTAAGAATTCTGCCGCTCTTGGCAAAAACAGCGCCGTTCTTCGCGCTTACTCCCTTTACTATCATGACGTCTGCCCCGAAATATTCGGCCAGCAGATATCTTTCGTGGGCGAACGCCTCTTTGTATTCAATAAAAAAATCGTACTTTTCCATATGTTTTTCCTTATTGTCTCTCTTTTCGCGCGCATATCCCGTCCAGCGTTTCGGAAACGGTTGCCCATTCTTCGAGCAAAGCGTCTTCTTCGGCTTTTAACGCGCGCAATCTTTTGTTGATTTCCTCGGCTTCTTTATACTCGGCATGAGTTAAAGTATAAAGTTTATGCGTAAGCGTTTTTTCCTCTTCTTCGGACTCGCGTATTTTTGCCTCGATTACGGCAAGCCTCTTACTTAGCGAAAGAGGCGCCTTTTTCGGGGCGGCTTTCTTTCGGACAGGTTCCGCCGCTGCGGCGACTTCGTCCTGCAAACCGTTCTGCAATTGTTCGTATTCGACAAACCCGCCCTTAAAAGTATTCAGCTTTCCGTCCTTGACGCAAAGCAGAACGGATGCCGTCCTTTGCAAGAAATATCTGTCGTGCGATACGAACAGCACCGTTCCCTCATATTCGGCCAAAGCGTCTTCGAGGGCCTCTCTCGCCGCAAGGTCGAGATGGTTGGTGGGTTCGTCCAGAATCAGCAGCCCGTATTTGTCGCAAGTAAGCATCACGAGCGACAGTTTTGCCTTCTGCCCGCCCGAAAGTTCGCCTACTTTCTTGTCGGCGCAATCGGCAAGCAGCGCCGCGCCCAGTTTGGCCATTACCGTAGTTTTGTCCTCGAACGGGCATACCGCCCAAAGCTGTTCGAGTACGGTAAGACCGTTGTTGAGGTTGCGGTTTTTCTGGTCGTAATATCCGGCGCGCACACCCGCTCCGAAGCGTATTTCCGCCTCTGATTTGCCGAAGGAGGAATACAGCCTTTCCATAAGCGTGGATTTACCTGTGCCGTTTTCGCCCAGCACGCCCGCCCTGTCGCCTTTTGTCAATTCAAAATTAACATTATCAAGCAGTTTATTGTCAAATATATACAAATCAAGCCCTTTTACGGTTAAAACCGCCTTTGCGCCGCTTCCTGCCTGAAACTTGAAACGAGGCTTGGAAAAGTCTTCGAAAGGCTTTTCCGCCATCTCCATGTTTTCTATTTGTTTAAGCCTGCCGCGCGCACTTTTGGCCGTGCTTGCCCTTGCTCTGTTTTTTTGAGCGTATTCGGTCATGGCGGCGATTTTCAACTGCTGTTTTTCGTATTCCTTGCGCATGAGGGCAAGTCTTTCCGCTTTAAGCGTTTTATATTTGGTGTAGTTTCCCTTGTACGTCACGACGCGGGTATTTTCGATTTCCCATATTTCGGAAACCGTCTTGTCGAGAAAGTATCTGTCGTGCGAAACTATTATAACCGTGCCTTTATACGTCGCCAAATAATTTTCCAGCCAGTACAGGGTTTTAAAATCCAGATGGTTGGTAGGCTCGTCCAGAATAAGAAGCTCGGGTTCGGCAAGCAGCAAAAGCGCAAGTTCCAGCCTTGTTTTTTCACCGCCTGACAGAGTATCCACCACCCTGTCGTACAGTCCGCCGAAAGCCATTCCGTTTAGTACGGTCTTGATTTTGGCGTCGACGCCGTATCCGTCGCCCGCCGTGAACTCGTTCAGCTTTTTTTCGTATTCCGAGGTAAGCCGAGCGTATTTTTCCGAGTGCGAGTCAGTCGCGCTTATTTCCGTTTCCAGGCGTCTCATCTCGTCCTGCGCGGCCAGCACGGCGGAAAAAACCTCTTCGGCTTTTTTGTAAACCGTCTGTTTACCTGACGACGCCGCGTTTTGCTCCATATATCCCGTAACAAGGCCGCTTCTGACGTACAGCTGCCCCGCGTCGGGTTGCAGTTTGCCCGTAATTATTTTCAGAAGCGTGGTCTTGCCCGCTCCGTTAACACCGATTATTCCGATGCGGTGATTCCGGTCCACGGTAAGGTCCACATCGCATAGAACCGCGCGGTGGTCGTAGCCGAAATTTACGCCTTTTAGCTGAACCAACATTATTTAAGGCCTAACCTTGAAAGAGATTTTGCGTCGAGGAGATCCCCTCTGAACGAGGGACTCAGGTAACTTGAGTCGTCGTTATGATAATCCGTTCCCGCCGTTTTGATAAGGCCGATGCGGTCGGCGAGTTTGACGAGTTCGGCGGTTTCGGTTTCGTTGTGAGTGGCGTAATGGCATTCCAGACCCTCGAGTCCGTAACGCTTAAGTCCCGTAACCAGAGGCTCAAGCATCTTTTTGTTAAGTATTTTCGCGGGATGAGCAAGCACGGGTACGCCGCCGTATCCTTTTATAAGCTTAACGGCTTCAAGTGGCGTAAGCCGTCTGCCGGGGCTGTGAGCGGGCTTCCCGTTGCCTATATAGAAATCGAAAGCGTCGTTTACCGTTTTGCAATACCCTGCGGCCACCATGGCCTGCGCGATATGGTATCTGCCCAGATTGTCGTTTTCAAGATCGAGCCCCGTGCCGCTTAAATCCATACCCATATCTTTGAGTTTACGTACGATAATATAATTTCTTTCCTTGCGTTTGCTGCGTACGGTTACAAGCTCGTCAAGAAAACCCGCGTCGGTATACGGCACCCGATATCCGAGAATATGCACCTCTCCTATGCTTTCGGAGTATGAGGAAAGCTCTATGCCCGAAACAAACCGGACTTTTTCAGCCTTTGCCGTTTCGGCCGCCCTCGCCACTCCGTTTACGGTGTCGTGATCGGTTATTGCAAGCGCGTCGAACCCCTTGCCTTTTTCTTTGAGTACGACTTCTTCGGGCGACAGCGCACCGTCCGACGCCGTAGTATGTATGTGAAGATTACAGTTCATAGTCCGTCTCCTTGTCAGAAGCGGATTCGCCCAGCAGCTCGGCGGTGTCGTCCTCCACGCTTTTCAGCCTACGCTGTATGAGGTCGGAGCGCTTTGCCGCGCGCGAAATGGTATCGTCGATACTCTTAAGCTGCGTCTGCGTTTTTTCCAGCAACTCGCAAAACTTTCCGAAATCCTTTCTGAACTGCGCCAGCAATTTCCATATTTCCGAACTGCGCTTTTCGATGGCCACTGTCTTGAAGCCCATCTGTAAGCTGTTAAGCAGAGCTGCCACCGTGGTAGGTCCGCAAATTATTACCCTGTATCGGTTTTGTATTTCGTCGCTGAGCCCGGGTATCTGCATAACTTCGGCAAAAAGCCCTTCGGTAGGAAGGTACATTATTGCGAAATCCGTAGTCTTGGGCGGACGTATATATTTTGTCTTTACGGACTGCGCCTCGGCCTTGAGTCTTGCCACAAGCGCCTTGCGGGCGCTTTCCTGCCCTTCGGCGTCCTTTGCGTCTATAATGCGCTGATAGTCCTCGGTGGGAAACTTTGCGTCCATCGGCAGGTAGGTCTTGTCGGAATCCTTACCGGGAAGCGCTATTGCGAAATCGACCACAAGGCCGTCCTCTCTTTTGTCGGGGCGGAAATTGCGGACGTATTGCTCGCCCGTAAGTATCTGCGACAGCAGGTTGTCCAGGGAAACCTCGCCCCACGTACCCCTTGTTTTGACGTTGGTGAGAATTTTTTTAAGGTCGCTCATTCCCGAGGTAAGTCCCTGCATCTCGCCGAAGCCCTTTGTAATGGCCTCCAGCCTCTGCTCCACCATGGTAAAGGACTGACGGAACCTGCTTTCAAGAGTGGACGACAATTTTTCGTCCACCGTTTCGCGCATTTTTTCAAGCTGCGCAAGATTGCTTTTTTCGAGATCGCTTACCTTTTTGTCTACGGATTGCGCCATATTGTCAAGTTTGACGCTTATAATCTCGTAAAGTTTATCCATTCGCACGTTCTGATTTTCCGTTGCCTTATCCACGCTGTCCCTGTGCACGGATAAACCCTGATTTATAAGGCGGCAGGCGTTGTCGATACGCTCCTTGCCCAGTTCGGACTGCGCCTTCAGTTCGGTAAGTATCTGAGCCTTGTCCGTATCGGTTTTGTCTTTAAGAATATTTACGGATTCGGCCGTGGCTTCTATGCCGCCGTCGTCCTTTCCCTTTGCGCCTTTTACAAGCAGAACTATCACCGCGACAAGCAAAATCACGGCTGAAGCCGCCAGCGCCATAACGGCATATAACAGATTTTCAGTCATTTTTCTTACTCCTTTCTCCGAGGTGTTTCAACTGTGCGTCACGGTTGTTTGCTACCTTGCCCGTAAGCACGCACGCCACTGTGTCTTTAAGTATGTTTTTTATTTCTTGTCCGCTAAAGCCTGCTTTTATGGCATCGTTTCCGTCTATTAAAAGCTGTTTTTCGTTAACAGGCAAATTGTTTTTTATAATTTCGGCATAGGCTTTCGCAATTTTTCCGGCGGCTTCGCCTTTCCCTTGAGGGAATCCTCCCGCTTTTCCGACGGCATTTTTAAGGCTTATAAGCGCACCTGCGTAACGCATATTATCGGCGGTAAAAATCTTCACTTCGCCGTAATCGGTTTTTCCGTCGGTATCGTAGGTGTGATTTTTTATGAGAAAAACGGTTTCTTCCCTCTTTTGCGCGGAATATCTCAACCCGTTTTCGCCCATAAGCGCGTCCGCCGCCCGCGCGCCCGCTTCGGAATAAAGCTCTTTGCCGTCCGGATTTTTTGCCGACAGCGGTTTTCCGATACCGTGTAAAAGCGCGGCAAGCCGTATTTCCGCGGGGCTCAGCGCAAAGGTTCTGACGCTGTGCTCGAATACGTCGCCGTCGCCCAAGACGGAGTACTGTTTATAACCGACGCACTCCCAAAGCGAAGGCAGAACGTATTTCAAAAGGCCCGTTTCTTTCAGAAGTCTTATTCCCCTTTCATGCCCGTCGACGTTGTGCAGTTCGGGATATCGGGTATCGGCAACCAGTATCAGATCGAGTTCCTGCCGTATTCTCTCGGGCGCGACGTTTTGTATCAGATGGGCGTTTTTAACGGCCGATTCCATTGTAAGCGGCTCCGCCTCGAATCCGAGTTCGGCCGCAAAACGTACGAGCCGCATGAGCCTCAGCGCGTCTTCTCTGAAAACCTCGTCGGGAGAACGTACGGTCCTCAGCAATCCTTTTTCGATATCCTTCGTCCCTCCGACGGGGTCCGTGATATTGCCTGCGGCGTCGCAGTAAACGGCGTTTACGGTAAAATCGCGCCTTAAAGCGTCCTCCGCCAGGCTGTCGGTAAACGTAACCGACACGGGTTTGTGGCTGCCGTCGCAGGAATAACTGTCCTTTCTGAACGAAGTGTATTCCGCGCTCGCGCCGTTTTTGCTTATTTTTACCGTACCCAGCCGACGGTTTACCGTGTTAAGTCCGAATCCCTTACCGTCCAGCATTTTCTCGATAACGTCGGGCGTGTAAAAAGACGCGATATCGACGTCTCCGCCGCCTATGCCCATAATGCGGTTGCGGACGTATCCGCCAACCACGTACAGAGGCTTGACGTATAAAGCGATTTCCTGGGCTATGGCCGGCAGTGCTAGCATGAAATTTATTTTACGGCGTCTTCGTTTATTACGCAAACGTCTTTTAAGGCGCGGAATCTTTCGTTATAGTCAAGTCCGTAACCAACCACGAATTCGTTGGGAATTTCGAAGCAGCGGTATTCGGGAACGAGTTCGGTCTTTCGGCGCGACGGCTTATCGAGAAGAGTGCATATCCGCAGACTTTTTGGGTTTCTGGTTGCGAAAATCTTTTTGAGATAGCTTAAAGTTATACCCGTATCCACTATATCCTCGACGATAAGCACGTTTTTGCCCGCGATGGGCTCGGAAAGGTCTTTTATCATTTTCACTTCGCCGCTGGACGAGGTGCCCGAGCCGTAACTGGAAGCGGATATGAAATCCAGTTCGAGGTCAAGATTTATTTCCCGCACAAGGTCGGCAAAAAATATGGACGCGCCGCGCAGCACGCATACAGCCAGCAGTTTTTCGCCTGCATAGTCCGCGGTTACGGTATCGGCCACTTCCTTTACCTTGCGTTTGATGTCGCTTTCTTTGATGAGTATCTTTTTGATTTCGTTCACTTTCAGTCCTCCGTGGATATGATATAAAGATTTTCGTTTGTGCTTGCCAGGCTGTCCGCCTTTACCGACGACGAAATTTCCACTCCCGCTATAAAATAGACCACGTTGTCTTTTGCGCAGACCACGAGCTCGTCCCTGAGCCTGAGCGGAATTTTCTTATCGGTCAGAAAATCTCCCAGGCTTTTGGTGCCGCCGCCGAACTTGGTAAACACGTCGCCGTCCCTGCGGCATCTGAGTACGGCGCCCTCGGGGAGCTTGTCGGCGTTTATAACCAGCTGTCCTTTTTTTGGTCTGCGTCCGTCGTACGGCAGAACGGTAAGGGTTTTACCCGCTACCGCCCCGCGGAACGGCAGTGTAAGTTTTACATAATCCTTCTGTTTTTCCCTGGCTTTTGCAATTACTATTTTTTCGTATTCCTTGTAAGCCACGGTTTCCCACGGCATATCGAGGCGCGTCCCGTTTTCGGCTCCGACCAGGTCGGCTACCAAATCGAGATGCCTCTGCTCGATATCCGAATATATTCCGAGACGTTCGAAACATTCGGCAATCTGCCTTTTGAGAATAAGCGGCTCCTGTCCGTTAACTATCAGATAGGCGGTTTTCCCATCCCCGAAAACGGGCGGGGTTTTGGATTTCAGATACCGCTCGCTTTCGGCGGCAATCTCGGCCAGGCGCACTATGCTTTTTTCGGCTTCGGGGTACTGCGTTTTTATTAAAGGAATAACTTGGTTGCGCAAGAAATTGCGCCTGTACATATTGTCTTTATTTGTCTCGTCCTCCCTGAACGGCAAACCCCGTGCGGCAACATATTCCTCTATTGCGGCGCGGCTTACTTTCAGAAGAGGCCTGATGTAGATGCCTTCGCGCTGTTCGGAAATACCCGCCAGACCTTTCAGCCCCGTCCCTCTTAAAATACGCATGAGTATGGTTTCGGCATTGTCGTCCATATGGTGAGCGGTAGCAATTTTCGTGCACATTTTCCTGTCGACAAGCTCCTTGAAAACGGCGTATCGGCAATCGCGCGCCTGCTGCTCCACGGTTTTCCCGTTGGCGCGGGCAAGAGAAGGCACGTCCGCGACGTATCCCATAAACCTGATCCCCCGACTCTCGCAGAAATCTTTTACGAACTCGCTGTCGGCAACCGATGCCGCGCCTCTTATGCCGTGTTCGACGTTAACGGCAAAAAACTCTGCGCCCAGATCGGCGGCAGAGTCGTTAAACCAGTCGAGCAGGGCTATCGAATCCTTGCCGCCGGAAACGGCAACGGCAACGACGTCCCCTTTGCAGACGAGCCTTTCGGCCACGTCTTTATTTATAAGCAACTCACTCATAGCCATATTATACAATGTTTGACGGCCGTTAGCAAGTATAATTAAAGTCAATCTTTCGTATATACCCGTGCGCACAAGACGGAAACGTCGTCAACCGCGCCCGCTTCCACGGCGCGTCCGAGTATCGTGTCTGCCAGAGTCTGCGGGTTGGAAGTAGCCGTATATTCGAGTATTTCCTCCATTCCCTCGTCTCCAAGCACGTCGGTAATGCCGTCGCTGACCAGTACCACTATGTCTCCGGGGAGCAGTACTTTGCGCTCCACAACGGGACGGGCTTCTTCCAGAATACCTATCGGCAGAGCCGCGCTTGCTACGCGTTCGACACCGTTTTTCCTCTTTATGTATCCGTTGGCCGCGCCCATTTTTATAAGATCGGCGCCTCCCGTTCGCAAATCCACCACGCACATGTCCACCGAGGAAAAATTCTCCTCGTTTTTAAGCGCGAGAAGTTTGTTGACAAGGTCGAGAATCAGCGAGTTATCGAATCCGGCCTTATAAAAATTTTCTATCATGGAAATGGCGGCGTTGCTGTTTTTTTCGGCTTCTGTGCCGCTGCCCATTCCGTCGCAAAGAGCAAAAACTATGCTCTTTTCGTCTATCCGCTGCATACTTCTGCTGTCGCCGTTGAAGCTGTTTCCTTCGCGGCATTTGGCGGCTTCGCCGAACAATATGTCGTATCGGGGAGCAACGGTCAGGTGCACGGCGGCACGGCCCTGAACGTAATCCGCAACCCCCTTTCTGACAAGATTGCATTTCAGAACCGAGGATACGATTTTGTCTATGACTTTTTTTGAAGCGTCTTCTTCCCTCACCACTAAGGTAACGCAGAAGTCTCGGTCGCCGTAGACCACCGCTTCGCTGCATACCACGTTATGGTAAGCAAGCTCGTCTATTATGCGCCTCTCCCTGGTCTTGTCGAACGAAACGGCCTTTTTTACGTCCGCGGCGAGATTTGCCAGAATGCGCGCCGTACCCATCATCTGATCCGCCAGCATCGCCTTGCTGCCGCTGACCGAATCGTTTACCGCTTTATAATTGCGGTAGCTTATCACGGCGTCGTTGGTTGCCGTGATAAGCGCGTTGACTCTTCCGCATCGGCTGGTTATGAAAGGAGGAACGTCGATAATGCCTGCTTTGCCTTTTGCCAGCGCGGCTTCGGCCATGGTATCAAGAACGGCCGAAGTATCCGTACCCAGCGCGGAAAAACAGGCTTCGGCGTTGGGACATTTGCCGCAAAAGCCCGTGGCCACTTCCTTCGCTATACGGTCTTTATCGTCCGCGGCGGCGGGTTGCGCCTCGGCGTCCTCTTTCAGAAGCAGACTCATATCGGCAAAGACGTCCGCTACTTCGGCCAGCCTGTTGCTGACTTCGGTTTTGTTTCTGTTGACTATGGTTTTGGATGCGTACCCCGCGGAAAAATCTCCCGTTTCGCCGAACAGCGCTACTTTGTATTTTTTGGGTATTAAAAGAAATGCCAGCACGCCCGCCGAAGCAACTGCGGGCTGCAGCCAGCCGTAACCCCCGTAAACCCAGAAATAATAGCCCATCATCACTTCGGCAGCCACCAGCGCTACGGCCGAAAACCACATCGAAGTCCTTTTGAACGCCGACGCCGCCATCGCCTGACACACGAAAACGGCCATGACCGCCACGTTTCCCGTAGAAAAGGCCGCGCCCGCCCCCAGAAGGGTGGCTATTATTACCGTGGTTCCCGTCCTTAACGCATAGCAGCAAACCATTACGATAAAAGGAGCGATTATACTCAGCAAGGAAATACCGAACACCTGAATATTGCTCGCCCCGATAGCCGCCACCACCAGCGTAACCGCGGAAGAAATAACTTCATCTGACGTAAAACGGTATTTTATACCCCTTATAAGTATCGCATAAACCGCTATTATGGCACAATAGGCAAAAAGCTGAGTAAGTATTACGTTGACTGTGGCCGACAGAAGATAACCCTCTGCCCCCCTTATGGCAAGATAGGGAATCTGCCCCGCAAGCACGTATAAGTTTATGGCGCGCATGGTTACCGGCCGCTTTATTCTGAAGTGTACGAAATAGGCCGCCGTCATTACCGTTACGGGTATAACGGAAAAGACCAGTCCGTTCCAGTCCGGTCCTGCTATAAGGCTTGCGGCCACGTACATCGGGCTCAGGATAAACAGATTCTGCCTGGAATAGACCAGCGCGGCGAACATGCCTGCGGCAAACGGTGCCAGACCGCTTTCCGTGCGCGCTTTTGCAAAAATCGTAAGCACAAGAAAAAATACGGTATATTTTAAAAAATTTTTACGCAAGGATGTTTTCATACCCACCTCTCCGACAGCATACTCGATATGGTATTACCGCGGCAGAGCAAAAAAACTTCCGTTGCTGTCGACAAGGGAAGTTTTTTTAGGTTTATTTTCATATTTTTTATATTTTATTAAAGAAACCGAAAAACGCGATGGTCTTTGGAAAAGTTGTATCTTATTACCGCCTTGCCTTTGTAGTAATCCTGGTTTTCGAGGCTGACCTGTCCGCATGTTCTGCTGTCGTTGCTGTTGTTGCGGTTATCGCCCATAACGAAAACACAGTTTTCGTCAACCGTCCATTCGACATAGGAATAGCCTTCGTCGGTAATGCCCGACGCGTCGTAACGCCAAAGGTCAAAATAGGCCTGCATATCGGCTTTAAGGTAGGGTTCGTCGCAGATTTGGCCGTTTACAAGCACCTGAACTCCGTCCGGCGCATCCACTACGGTCAGCGTATCTCCGCCTACGGCGATGACTCTTTTAACGAGATTGTTGACTTTATCGCCGTAGTGCTCGAACGCGCGGCTGTCGAAAACTATTATGTCGCCGCGTTCGGGCGCGGAACGCCTCAACAAAACGAGTTTGTCCGAATTTTTATACTCTCCGTCGGTAAGCACTCCGCCGTAAAGCGTATCCTCCATGGACGCCCCCCATACTTCTACTCCCACGAACACGAACGCTCGTACGGTAAGCCCTGCGGCTACCGCTATCGCGAGAGTCAGTACGAGTTCGATAATCCATTTTTTGTTATCGCTGAGTTTTGACATCTTTCAAACGCTTGGCAAAGTCCTTTCCGTCCATCATAACCGCGTGCCCGCAAGTCAGACACTTGATTTTGACGTCGGCACCCGTGCGTATCACGGTCCATTGATTGCCGCCGCATGCGTGCGGCTTTTTCATAATTACGGTATCGCCTAAATTATACTTCTTTTCCACCGCAATTATACCCACAAAACGTTGTTGAACAGCACGTCGGCGGCGTCTTTGATTTCGAAGCGCCTGACGATTTTCCAGCTTTTGAGCGAAACCCGCTCCTCGTCCTTGAAATCGGCTACGCTGAAATTGACGCGCTGCCACCTTTTCGACGCGGGAAATTTTCTTACCGCGCTGTAAGCTCTGAATTTATCGTCGGCAAAGGTGCTCATGGAAAAGGTAATACTGCATTCTCTGGAGGTAAACACGTCCATCTGCAGAATATAGCCGTCCTCTCCCGCAAATTTGTTTTCGCCCAGTTTGTAAGTGCTCAGCCAGCCCGCGGTTGAACCTATGCCCTTAATGCCGCAGGGCCCTTCCTTGATATAAAGATTATTGGCGGCTACGGCAAACAGATCGTTTTCTACCGCAAAAGCGCCGCTGTCCTGCGAACCCGAAAAAATAATACGGGTTTTGTTCTTTCTGACGGGTGCGAATTTTGTAACCCCTTCCTTGACGGGATCGAAACATTTGATATCGGTAGAACACAGAATACCGCTTTCATATAGCGCATTTGCAAATATAAACACCTTTTTCGTGCCTTCCGGCACCGAAATATCAATAAAGTATTCGCCCTCTCCGCTCATCACGGGGCTTCTTCCCTCGTTCCAGTTTCTGAGTTCGGGCACGTCCTGGTCAAATGCGGTGTATACCGTTACAGACCGTGGCTTTGCTTCCGCGGTTACCGAACAGTACATCACGCCTTCGCTGACGTACGCTTTGATTTCGGGAGCCTTTTCGGTGATTTCCTCCCCAGCGAAAATTTTGCCCAGCCAGGCTATAATGCTTTTGAAATTGACGTCGTCTATGCTTTCGGTCGCCCTTGCGGTTATCGCCATGAGTTTGTTTTCCGAGGGCGCAAGATCGAGTATTTCCTTTATTCTGTCAACGTCGGCGTACTCGCTGTTGGTGGTACCTTCGTAAAGCACGGGACAGGTTACCATTTTAGCATAGGACTGAGAGGCCAGCGCCGCCACGAAAGCCACAAGCTCGGCAGGCATTTCCTTTTCGGGTTTGTCGGAATAGCGCGGTTCTTTGTGATAATTGTAGCCGCAGCCCAATATAGGCACTATGGCGCATATTCTGTTGTCGATACCCGCCGTTTCCCAAACAAGCTGCGCGCCGTCCTTAACGCCTATAAGCGCTATTCTGTCCTTGTCCACGGAAAAGTCCGAACACAGAAGGGTTACGGCCCGTCTTACGATTTTGGTCCAGCTGAACCAACAGGCGTGATGCATGTCGCCGTCTTTTACGCTGCACAGCCTGTATCCGTCCTTTTCGCACTCGCATTCCGCCGCCGATTTCGGATAAACGGTATGGTTCTCCTTGCCTTCGGCGTATCCGGAATAGTCTACCGTGGCGAAAATATAACCTGCTCCCACGATTTCTTCTATGAAAGAATCGCTTACCTGCAACGTGCTTACGGAGGGCAGAAAGACTACTGCGGGCAAACGCTTGTTTACCCCGGCCGGATACACTATGCGCATAAACGCGCGTATTTTACCGTCCGCAAGTTCGTCCACCGTAAAATAGAGCTTCTTCTCCGTAACCTTTTCCCTGGACTCGATGCCGATGTAGGATATGTCCAGAGGCAGTTCCTCGGGATCGTAACCCGCCCACAGCTGAGTAGGAGTCAATATTTTAAGATTATCCATACGCCTTCCCGTTGCCGAATAATTTTATGATATTTTATATTATATATACTAAAATCGGATATTGCAAGCGAATTTTCGGCACGATGATGCCCGTACGAGTCAATTGCGCGGCACGGAGCGCATATAATATTGTACCCGAGGAGAAGCATATGGAAGAACTGATACTGCCCGACGGCAAGGCCATCGAACAACTCGTTAAGGAATATGCCAAAATAAAGCCCGCGGTCCTGGCGGCGCCCGTAAGCGCGCAAGGCCTCGGCGGTTCGCCGACGCGCTACGTGCTTAAACAGAAGCGGGACGGGCGATACGCCGTACTGTGCCGCGAGCTTGAAAACCTGTGTTCCGTAAGCGGAGAACTTCTTTCTTTCGCCCTTCTTCTGCCCGAAGACTGTTGCGGTCCCGAATACCGCGAAAGCATAACCGGGCTGATTATGGATGCGAGAGCCTGTTTTGCGGCGGCAAAGGAACTGAGCGGCTTGCCGTGCGAAAGCGTCCCTAAAAAACGGATTGCGCCGTCCGCCGTCAAAAAAGAAGCGGGCATTCTGGCAGTCAGGCTGATAGCCTCCCTCAGACGCGCCCTTGCCCTTTCGGAATGCGGCCGTACGAAAGCCCGACTCAGGCGAATGCTGGACGCTCAGTACGCAATCTGCATAACGCTGGCCTTTCTTCCGCTTTAAGCCAGATTTACTTTTACGTCTACCGAAAATTCCGTCCGCCTCAAAATTTCGGACGGTTCCGTATTCCTGATTCCGCGGCCGCCCTTGCGGTAAAAGCCGTCGTAAAATCCCGCCGCGTCCGCGTCCTGCTCTTTGAAGTATTCTACTGCCCGCTCGACGGCGTCCCCGAGCTTTTGCCCGCAAAGCCCGCATATATAGTCTTGCTCTTCAGCCGTAAACGACGGCCCGACCTTGCCTCCCGCAGCTTCCCTTATCTTGACGGTAAGTTCGATTGCGGCCTGTACTTTGTAGCCGTCGGACAGATCGTATTTTATTTTTTTATCCGCCTTTACCAGTTCGGCGTAATAGGTTTTTTCTTCGCCTTTCAGAACGAAACTCCCTTCCTTGACCTTGTTGGTAAGATAGTTCAGAGCCTCGACGTCGTCTTTACTCAAATTTATTACCCTTCCCCCTTGTTTCAGCAGAAATCCTCCTTCGGCCTTAATCTCGTAATAATCGATATCCAAAGCCGCCCCCGACTGATCCAGGCTTTCCGAGGATACCGGTATAAGACTGAGGCCTGAAATCGCGGCTACCTGTCCGCCCGAAATATAATCCACAAGAAAGTCCTTGATCATCGTGGACAGCACGGGCGCGGATACTTTTGTATAGTCGGCTATCTTCTGCAAATACGCCCCGACGGAATTATCCGCTGCAAGATGCGCTTTCAGCACTTCTGCCGCCCGACCCTCGTATCCCAGAACGACGGCCTGTTCGGGCAGCTGCCAGCTCTTTATCAGGTAGAACAAATCGAAAAGATCCGGCACGAGCATGGCTCCCTGTCCCAGCACTATGGTGTTGCAGTGCGAAAGCGATACGTCCAGCCCCGTGCGCGCCCCTATATCCGAAATAGCCTCTCCAAGCGTTTTGCCTTTGCCTTCCGCCACGACGTAACCCATACTTTTTTCGTTGCCTTGAGACGACGATTTGACTATCTGGGCGCCCACTTCGTATTTATCTTCTAAAAAATCAACGGACAAAACGGTAACTATCGCCCTGTCGATAAGCGTAACCTGCGGTACGGTGCGGTCGAACACGACAAGCAGAAAAATCACTATAAACGTGAGCAGCGGCTGATTTTTATACACTTTCATTCGCGCTCTCCTTTTTTGCCCTTGCTTTCGAGGCCGCCGCAGCGGCGGCAAGTATTGCGAAAGGCAACACGTAATTGTAAAAAGCCGCAAAATATTTTATACCGCTCATGGCGTATTCCGAAAGCCGTTCGAGATTGGGAATCACAAGGCTGAGTACCAGAACCGTGCCCGCGGTAAAGGCCACGGCGGGCCACCTCTTTCCGATTATTCGTCCGAGACATTCGACTGCTGCCCACATAAACAGCGAACTGTAAATAACCGCCATGGCAAGCCAGGCTATTATTCCGGTCCAGTCAAGCCTTCCCAGCATTTTTCCGAACTGGTTGAACGCGGCAAATTTCACAAGCGGCTCCGAAATGTAACTCATCAGCTCACCGTAAACGGCGTTAAGCAGAACGTACACGGTAAGAACTACCGCCACACCTGCCGCAAGCGACGCGGTAACATACTTTTTCCCGGCGTCGGAAACCGATAAAAGCATAAGGGGTATATAATCTCCAAACCAAAAATAAAAATTGTTGATTTGCCCTAAAAACGATTTTATATCAGTATTAAGTATAGGTAAATTACGGTTTATGTCAATATCCGTTTTCATGAACACCAGGCTGAACAACACGAAAGCCGCTATCGGCCAGAACAGTATTTCGCTTGTTCGGCCTATGGCTTTTATTCCCTTTACCGCCATATACGTAACGGGTACGAGCAACAGTATCGCGGCTTCCCATTCGGGCATGCTGTCGGACAGATTCACGTTCACGAACAGCGTAGTTCCCAGCAGCATTAGAGTAAGTTTCATGATAAAATAGGCCGCCGCCGCAAGGTACAGCGCTTTGGACGCAAAAACGGGCAGATGTTTGTCTATCGTTTCGAATGCTCTGTTTTTTACGCATCTGTAAACCACTGCGAATATCACTAATTCCACGGCCAAATATATTATTACGGCCGCAAGAGCGGAGTTCCCGCACTTGTCCGCCATAAGCGAAGGCAATCTGCCTATTTTGAAAGTAAGCGTCATGATAAAAACCAAAATCGCAAACTGTTTTCCCGTAACGGTATTCATTTCCCGCCGCTCCTGTGTCTGTTATTATTGGGAAAGCTGTAAGGTCTTTCCTTCATATCCACTAAATTTGCTTTGAAAAAGGTATCTTTCAGGTCTTTTTCCACTATGGGCGCGAAAGGCGCCAGATAGGGTGCTCCGTAGCTGGTATTTGTAGCGAGATATACAATGAGAGTTATAGCGCCTATTATCATTCCGTACAGTCCGAGCACGCTTGCCACAAGCAGATAAGCCGCGCGCATGGTGGACATCGCTCCTATATCGTCGGGCACGCAGTTTACTCCTATTGCCGAAAGCGCGATTATCAGAACGGACGGAGAACTTATCAGCCCCGCGCTCACGGCAGTTTCTCCCAGCACTATCGCACCCACGATGGAAAGCGCCGTTCCGAGATATTTGGGCATGCGTATGCTTGCCTGATGCAAGACCTCGAACAGCAACAGCACTACAAGCATCTCCATGGGCGGAGTAAAAGGTATGCCTTCTATCGCGTTTCTTATGGATACGAGAAACCTGAGCGGCAGAAGATGATAATGAAATTCCTGCATGGCTACGTACACTGCGGGAAGCATTATCGTGAAAAACGCGCCGAACAGCCTGATAAACCGCAGAAAAGTCGCCCTCATATTACTTGCGAAGTAGTCGTAACTGTCCTGGAAATGTTCAAACAGCACAAAAGGTACGGTAAGGGCGATAGGGCTGCCGTCCACAATTATCCCAACGCGACCTTCCAACATTTTCGCCGCCAGAATATCGGGTTTTTCCGTGCTGCCTATCTGATCGAAAAGGGAAAATTTTCTCTCTTCGAGATAATTTACGAGATAGCTGCTGTCGGCCACTCCGTCAATATCTACTTTTTTCAGTCTTTCCGTAACCTTGCTGACCACGTTTTCGTCCGCCACGCTTTCGAGATAGGCCACGTATACGTAGGTATTGCTGTATCGCCCTATTTTAAGCTGCTTGATTTTAAGGTCGGGCGTTCTCAGGCGGCGGCGCAGAAGAGTTACGTTTGTTTTTATATCCTCGATAAAGCCCTCTCTCGGGCCTTTGAGTATGCTTGAAGTAGGAGGCTCGGTTACGGCTCGCGTAGCGAATTTCCTCAGCGAAACAATATATATCGCGTCGGCCCCTTCTATAAGTAAAGCAATATCCCCCTCAGCTATGGCCTGAGCCGCCTCTTCGGGAGTTTGCTTTGCGGCGGGCTTTTCGGAATAAGCCAGGATATCGTTCAGGCTTTTTTCGTAGGGTTTGCCGAAAGAATCCGCCTTTATCAGTTTTTCAACGACGGACTCTTCTAGTTCGGCCTTGTCGGTCATGGCGTCTATATACATAAGACAGAACCGGCAGCCGCCCGCCTCGAACTTTTTTTCCAGCAGATCGTCGCAGGAAAAAATCTCTTTGATTTTCCGGGATAACTTCATCGTGTCGACATTCATAAGCGCCTCTTAATCACTTTTGCCAAAAAAAGGCCCTTTTAAACCGCTTAGACGTCTTGCCGCGCATAAATATTTTTGGGGAATTTTACTTTACACGGGGGTTGGGAAATAATATAATAAACTTACCATTTATTAAGGATTGACAAAATGAAAGACGGATTTATAAAAACGGCTGCCGTAACCCCCGAACTCAGAGTCGCGGATTGCGCATTCAATGCGGACAGGATAATAGAACAGGTCAAGGGCTGCGCCGATAGCGGCGTAAAACTCGCGGTATTTCCAGAGCTTAGCATTACCGGTTATTCCTGCGGCGACCTCTTTTTTACCGATTCTCTGCTTGAATCGGCGCTTGAAAACCTTGTCAGGACGGCAAACGCCACGGCGCAGACCGACGTACTGTTCTTCGTGGGCGCTCCCGTTCGCTCGCAAGGGCGGCTTTATAACGCGGCTTTCGCCGTTTGCGCGGGAGAAATACTGGGCGCCGTTCCGAAAAGTTTTATTCCCAATTACAACGAGTTTTACGAAAAGCGATATTTCTGTTCGGGAGAAGACGTATGCGCTACGCTTAAAATCAACGGCAAAGCCCTGCCGCTTTCGCGCAGGCTCCTTTTCTGCCACGACAAAATAAAAGAATTTACCGTGGGCGCCGAAATATGCGAAGACCTTTGGGCTGCCCGTTCGCCGTCGGCCGAACATTCCGCCGCAGGCGCGAATATCGTGGTAAACCTGTCGGCAAGCGACGAGACCGTAGGTAAAGCCGAATACAGGCGCAATCTGGTTTGCGTGCAATCGGCAAAACTGCTTTGCGGCTACGTTTACGCCAATGCGGGTAAAGACGAATCCACCTCGGATACCGTTTTTGCAGGACACGACCTTATTGCCGAATGCGGTACCTTGCTCGCCCAAAGCGAACTTTTCGAAAACGGCAGGATAATAAGCGAACTCGACGTAAACTCCGTAGCTTTCGAAAAGAGCAAAGTCGGGCAATATCTCGATAATCTTCCCGCAGGTTACGTCAGAATTCCCTTCGGCGGACAGATCGCCGAGACCTCTCTCACGCGAAAATATTCCCCCGCTCCCTTCATTCCCGAAGGAGACGAGCTTAAAACCCGGGCCGAACTCATACTTAAAATACAAGCGGCAGGGCTGGAAAAAAGATTGACTCATTCACGCGCTTCCAAAGTAGTGCTGGGCCTGTCAGGCGGGCTGGACTCCACCCTCGCTCTTTTGGTTTCGGCGAGGGCGTTAACTAACCTGAAACGGCCTTTAACCGATATAATTGCAGTTACAATGCCCTGTTTCGGTACAACCGACAGGACTTATAACAATGCCGTCAAACTTGCCGTCAACCTGGGCGTACAACTGAAAAAGATTAACATCAGAAAAACCGTTTTAAGTCATTTTAAGGATATCGGGCACCGCGAAGACGACAGAAATACGGCTTACGAAAACGCTCAGGCGCGCGAACGCACGCAAGTACTTATGGATATTGCCAACGACCTCAACGGCATAGTGGTAGGCACGGGCGACCTTTCGGAGCTGGCGCTCGGCTGGGCAACTTATAACGGCGATCACATGTCCATGTACGGAGTAAACGCTTCCGTCCCCAAAACTTTGGTAAGATACCTGGTAAAATACGTTGCCGACAACTCGGACGACAAAGTACGAAAAGTTCTGAACGACGTTCTGGATACGCCGGTCAGCCCCGAATTATTACCCGCTAAGGACGGCAAGATAAGCCAGAAAACGGAGGAAATCGTCGGGCCTTACGAACTCCACGACTTTTTCCTGTATTATTTTGTCAGAAAAGGATTTTCTGCTGAAAAGATATTGCGGCTTGCGCTGTACGCTTTCGGCGACAAGTACGACGCCGACACGGTAAAACGCTGGCTGGATAATTTCGTGAACAGGTTTTTTGCTCAACAGTTCAAACGCAACTGTCTGCCCGACGGGCCTAAGGTAGGTTCGGTGGCGCTGAGTCCCAGAGGCGACTGGCGCATGCCGTCGGATGCTTCGGCCTCGTGCTTCAAACTGAAATAAAAACGGCCTTTCGGCCGTTTTTTATTTATTTCCCGTCTGCTCGTTTTGTTTCAGGTTGAAATCGCTGTCGTTGCGGCCGTAAAATTCGTCCGCGGTTTTTATAAATACCTGACGTACCCGTTCGGCAAATACCTCAGGGGCAAGTCCGTCGTTCTTCATCGGCGGACATATATGCAACACGAATTTCTTTCTCCCCCGCTTAGTCGTTTTGAAGGTATAAACTACGGGTACTACGGGCACGTCGCAATCCGACGCCATTTTGAACGCGCCCTTTTTGAAAGGCCTTATCTTTTCGTAATACGGCCACAGCGCCGTTTCGGGAAACAGGCATATCCTCTTGCCCTTGACAAGAAGCTCTTTGAGATATTCGTTGAACTTTCGCATGCCTTTTAAAGTGCCGGCAATAGGTACGGCCCCTAGCGATTTAACTATAAATCCCGCCACGGGTATGTCCACTACCTCCTCAAGGGTAACGAACCACGTCTTTCTGGGAAAGGAAACTGACGAGCATATCAGCGGACAATCCATTACGTGCACGTGATTGGCAACAAATACCGCGCCTTTTATTCCTTTCAGATTTTTTCTGCCTTTTACGGTGTATCCGTTGGTAACGGCGGCCGCCAAAGGTAAGGCTATCATAGCTATCGGCCTCAGTACCGCGCCCGTAAGAGCGGTAAAAAATCCCGGTTTGTATTTATAATTTTCGTCAATCGTCCGTTTGCGCTTTTTCTGCTTTGCCGAAAACAAATGCTGATGCGGGTCGTCAGGGTATACTATTTCGTCCTTTTTGACGTAGTCCTTTATTGAGTTTTTTTCGTTGTTTCCGTTTTTCATATGCATAAGTTACAAATATTAAATATACAGCTGTATATTAATTTGACATCAATATAATTATATGCTAAACTAAATAAAAATCAAGGAATTTGAGTGTACATTTTTTAAAAACTGTATATTAAATTGTACACTTTAAAAAAAACATTATACGAGGTTTAAATGTACGAACGTAAAAAAGAGGACCTTCGCATAGTAAGGACCCGATTATTGCTCAAAAACGCGCTCATTCAGCTTTTGCAGGAAAAATCGCTTGAAGACGTCAGCGTTATGGATATATGCAACAAAGCGTTTGTTCACCGCGCCACTTTTTACAAGCATTTCGAGGACAAATACCATCTGTTCACCTACACTCTTAACTGCTTCAAGCAGGATTTTGCCGAAAGCGCACAATCCGCCTTGCAGAAATCGCCCGATCTTCTGGCATGCTACCTCGAACTTGCGGATAAATTTCTTACTTTTTTACAGACCAACAAAAAAACGGCTCTTTCCATTATCGAAAACAACAAAAGCGAGCTGACTTTTCAGATATTTTTCGACGAAATCGAGGACGAAATCAAAAAGTATATCGTAAACAACAAGAGCCTGATGCTGATTAAGAATACCCTGCCCGTACCTATGCTTTCCACTTTTCTGTGCGGCGGCCTCATCGCGCTTGCCGTATGGTGGATGAAAAACGACACGGTCTGCACCAAACAGCAGCTTCTTGCCTATCTTGAAATGCTTATAACTTACGCTTACGACAGCAATAAACCGTAAAAATTCGGCAAGTATCAAAAAGGCGGCTTCAAGAAGCCGCCTTTGTTGTTTTCTGCCGGTCTGTCAGCCTTTGATTGCGTTGAGGAAATCCCTCGCGTCCTGCTTGGTCATGAACTTTGCAACGGGATACCGCACGGATGTCTCCTTGAATGCGTTGGCTATAATCATGTCGTAATCTTCTTCTTTGAGTTTATCGCATTTTGCGGGCAGACCCATGCTGTCGCGCAGGTCCTTTACCTTAGCGATAAATGCGTCTGCGAGTTTGTCTGCGGGCATATCTTGGGTACCAAGGCCGCAATATACCGCGAGTTTGGCCATTTTCTTTTCGGCTGATTTTCTGTTGTATTCCAGCACCTGCGGAAGAGTTATGCCTATTGCCTCGCCGTGCGGAACGCCGTATACGCCGCCAAGCTGATGCGCGAAAGCGTGAGCATATCCGACCATCTCGTTATTCATGGAAATACCCGCGTAATAAGAGGCAAGCAGCATTTTGTTTTTGACTTCGACGTTATCCTGCTCGCAGAAACTGGTATACAGATTTTCAAAAATTGCTTTTATCGCCATGGGCGCGTGTTTATCGTGCGTTTTCCTTCTGTTGAAAGTGGATATGTAAGACTCTACCGCGTGAGAAAGGGCGTCCATACCCGTGGAGGCCGCGAATTTTGCAGGCATTTTAGTCAGCATTTCGCCGTCGAGAATAGCAAGATCGGGCACTATTTTGGGCGAAACCATGGTCTTTTTCTGATGAGTTTCGGAATTGGAAATAACGGCTATAAAGGTGGATTCCGAACCCGTGCCCGCGGTGGACGGAATGGCTATCATCTCCATGGGTTTTTTGAATACGCGCAGCAGCCCGGCAAAGGACTCGACGCTGCGGTATTTGGAAACAAGCGAAGCCGCTACGAGTTTGGAACAGTCGAGAACCGAGCCTCCGCCTATCGCTATAATGCAGTCCACTCCGGCTTCCATGCCTTTTTTGCGTATGCTCTGCGCTATTGCGAAAGTAGGATCGGGAGCGACTTCGGTAGTAATTATATAATCCATTCCCTGCGCTTTCAGACCCTCGGTAATAACGTCGGTGAACCCGTACCTGACAATGGACGGACTGGTAATTATAAGCGCCTTTTTATAACCTTTCTTTTTCAGGTAAGAAACGGCTTCGGCCCTTTTGCCCGCGCCTACTATGGTGGGAGCTTCGGGAATAGTCAAACATGCGGAAGCGAGTTTAAGAAAACTCGTTGTGATTTTGGGATAAATAACTGACATAATTTTCTCCTGCGAATTAAAATAAATTATAATAATAGTTTAGCAGTAAAACCGCCGTTTTGCAAGGTTTTTTAAAATAAAAAAAGGGCTTTCGCCCTTTTAATTTCGTTCTTCGGTCATTTTGTACAGTTTGACCGAATTATCGATAGTCTTTTCTTTTGCTTCGGCGCCGTATCTGTTGACGTCCGCCGCGTTTTTTGGGCCGTGGTGCAGACAAAGCGCGCCGTTGATACATCCGCCTTCGCATGCCATACCCTCGAAGAAGTTGAAATCGGATTTGCCCGCTTTCAGTTTTAGCAGATTTATTTTGCATTCTTCAAGCCCGTTCATCGACACCGGCCTGACGTTTTCCGCCCCCATGTCGGCCGCAACCTTTGTTATACCTTCGGCTATTCCGCCCGATTTTGCGAATATCCTGCCGTAATAAGAAGCGTTGTCGAGAGGGGTGTCGGGAAGCGACGCAATATCTATTTCGCGCGCGTCGAAAAACGCCTGTAATTCCTCAAAAGACATGACGTTGTCTATTATTCCTTTGATTTTATCCTGCCTGAACTCCATCTTTTTGCTTGTGCAGGGTCCTATGAATATAACCTTGGCGTCGGGGTTGTCGTGTTTGATTAACAAAGCCGCCTCGACCATGGGAGATACCGAATGCGAAATATATTTTTCAAGCTCGGGAAAATGCTTTTGTATATACATCACGAACGAAGGACAGCAAGACGTCGTAAGCGTGCCTTTTTCCTTGAATTCGATAGCCTCCTTGTAAAGTGTTATGTCGGCGCCGAGCGCGGCTTCCACCACCTGGTAAAATCCCAGTTTGTGAAGTCCCGTGACAACCTGTTCGATTTTGGCGTACTTGAACTGACTTACTATGGACGGAGCTATAACGGCATACACCTTGTATGCGGTATTGTCCGCAGACTGCCGCAGTATATCTAGAATATCCAGTATGAAGGATTTGTCCCCTATCGCGCCGAACGGGCATTTGTAAACGCAAGCGCCGCACGCCACGCACTTGTCGTTGTCGATAACGGCCTTTTTGTTTTCGTCCATGGAAATCGCGCCCACTTTGCAGCTCTTAACGCACGGGCGCTTTGCCTGAACGATAGCCGAATACGGACATGCGTCCTTGCAACGTCCGCACTCTATACATTTGCTTTTGTCTATCACCGCGTGATGATTTACTATGGTAATTGCGTCGCGCGGGCAGCTTTCCTTGCACATGTGTGTTATACAGCCCCTGCACGAACTTGTTACCTTAATGCCGTCGAGAGGGCATTCGTCGCAGGCCGAGTCGATAACCTCTATAACGTTGGGATTGGAGCCGTCGCCGCCCATAGCAAGTTTGATGCGGTCCTGAACGATGGCTCTTTCCTTATAGATACAACACCTGAGGCTGGCCTTGGGCCCGGGCGAAATCATTTTGGGTATATCGATGTAGATATCGGTAAAATCCTGCTTGTCGGCGCGCCTGATAAGCTCTTTTATTACCTGATATTTTATTTCCTGAATGGCTGTGTCGAATTTATTCATAAAGCACCTTTCCGATTACGCTTTTATCTTCGGCCGATTTTAAAAACAGGCCCTCTTTATTAATGACGATATAACTTTTCGCCGAATTGTATTTAGGCAGCGACATAGAACCTGCATTGGCAAAAATCCTGCCCCCGCTTTTTTTGACATATCCTACGTGCTCATGCCCGTAAACCAGCACGTCAAAGGGTTTAACAGGCGGATTTGACATGTTAAACTTATGTCCGTGCGTAAAGAGATAAACCCTGCCGTTATACAGCAAACTTATTTCGCGCTTCATGCGAAAGCTCGAAACCATCTGATCGACTTCGCTGTCGCAGTTGCCTTTTACCGCCAGAATTCTGACATCCAGTCCGTTCAGAAGATTTGCCGTTTCCATCGGCGCGTACCCGTCGGTCACGGGGTTGCGTATGCCGTGATAATAGTTGTCGCCGCAGGTTATGAATATATCCGCTTTTTCCTCTGCGGCAAGCTCTGCCGCGCGTCTGGCGGCAGGCAAATTGCCGTGCAAATCGGATATTACCATAATCGTTATATCTTTGTCAATCTTAATCATACGATATATTCACCGTTTTCCCCGCTTTTTTCAGAAGAGCGGCTATGGACTCCACAAGTTTCAGTTTCATTGTGATGTCTATCGGAAGTCCGCTGTGCGCCGCATTGACGCTTTGCCCCACGAAAAAGTTTATCGTGGTCGCCTCCTCGAACAACATATTCAGCAGCAACGAGGCTCCGTCCTTTTTTTCGGAGCGTTTGGGAGTAAGATCGCCCGCCGAAACATACTTTTCGGCAAGCGTGAGCAGTTTTCTGAGCGTAAGCACTCCTTCCGTGGTCAGATCGATACCCTCTATGCTTCCGATCGGGGGCACCTCCTTGTCGGGAAAGTCGAAAGCCGTCTGCACTTCGGTACCCAGATACCTTGCTACAATCTGCGAACTCGTGCCTCCGCATACTACTTTCTTTCCTTCGCCTTCGAGAAAGCGGGCTATATAGAAATTATCCTGTTCCTTATTTACGGGAGGGCCGACCATTATGTTCACGCTAAGTTCTTCCCTTATTCTTACCGCGGCCACCGTGGTATCGTCGCCCGGCTCGCCCAGATACAGCTCGTTGCAGGCGCCGGCAAGCATACAGGCTATTCCGCGCGCCGACATGCCGGGCCTGACGAATTTGTCAAGAAAGGCCTCGACCTCCTTCCTTTGCCAGCCGAAATTGAGTATCTGACCTATTCCGGCGTGAATAACGCCGTCGCTCATAAGCAGAATAACGTCGTCCTTTTGTGCCGCAAGCGCCGTTTTATATACCGTTTTTCCCATTACCGACATCTGAGTCCGCTCGCGTGAGACGCACTTGCCGCCGCTCATGAAAATCGCCTGCGGATTGTCGAACTCGAACAGATAACCATTTCCCGTAGCGTTGTCGATATGTATTACCGAAAAAGTGGAATACGCAACCCCTCTTACCTTGCATACGGGCAGGGCCTGAACAACCGTTTCGATACATTCTTCGAGTTCGATGCCCTCGGACACCATGGTGCACAGAATTTTGGAAGTTAGCGTGGCCAGAATGTTGGCTTTTACGCCGCTCCCCATGCCGTCGGCCAGCACCAGAGTGGTATAGTCGCCGCGCACAATCTGTTCCACCTTGTCGCCGCAAAGCTCCTCTCCTTTCTTGTTCAGCGAGGTATATCCCGTTTCCAGCACGAGCGCCATCAGTTATCCTTCTCCTCTTCCAGAGTCTTTTTGAGTTTAAGAAGAGCTATTTTGGTTTCGGCCGTGGTTTCGCCGAGAAGCGAAGCGATTTCCTGCGCAACCATCATCTGTTTTTTGATAACGTCGTCGGTGATTTCCAGCGTTTTCATTTTTACCTTGCTCAGTTCCTCTCCCACACGTACGCTCTCGGTAATATCCTTCATCACCCCGAACAGCATCTTATGCTCTTTAAGCACTTTTACGGTAAGCTCGACAAATTTGCCCGTAACGGGTACTTCCACCTTTTTGCGCATAACCGTTCTGCTTTCGTTTACCGCACGGAAAAAATCGGTAGGGTCGAAATAATCGAACGCGTATTGCCCCTTGACGTCCTTTTCCTTTATCCCCCATATAACTTTGGCCGCAGTGTTGATTTCCAGTATTCTGAGGTCGAAATCCAAAACCACTATGCCGTTGGGACTGTTTTCGATAACCTCAACCGACACAGACTCTGCCCGCTCGCGCATGTAAGGCACGCACATGTCCACGTCGGCGTAGCCTCTTGCTATGGCAACCGCCTTTTCGCGACAGGTGTTGTAACCGCACGCGCCGCAATTGAGTTCGTCCTCGGGCCCGGTTTTACCCGTTCTTGCAAGTATTTCCTTTATTTCCCTTTCCGAAACGGGCCTGTCGTTATTTCCGGCGGGCGGATATTCGCACGTAATGTCTATGCGCGGCAGCATTTCGGCCGTGGCGGCGGCTTCCGACTGCCTGTCCAGCGCAACGTAATTGCGTATCGCGGCAGTGGCTTTTACCGCGCTTCCGGCCTGCCCGCAAAGGCTGCAAGGGCCGTTGACGCAGGCAAAATCGCAGGCGTTAAGTTCTAAAAACATACCTTTGAGATTGTGTATGCCGTCCAGCGCCTCCCTGCATTTCAACACGCCGTCCACGCTGACGTATTCATAGCCGTCTCTTTTTGTCCCGAACGACTTTATAATACCCCGGTTGATGGGATAAAAGCGAGCTGCATTAAAATCACTTTTAACCAAATCGGTATTTAAAGGTTTTATTTTCGATATATCAACCTCGTTTTCTCGGAAAATGTTTTCCAGCTCCTCGAATGTCAGCACTCCGTCCACGTATATACTGTCTGCGCCTTCTCTCTTTTTGGCTATGCACGGCCCGATGAACACTACTTTGGCTTCGGGCTTTAAAGTCTTTATCAGTTTCGCGTGCGCAACCATGGGCGAATATACGGGCGCGAGATATTTTACGGCTTCGGGATAGTAAAGTCTTACAAGTCTCACTATCGAAGGACACGCGGTGGAAATGAGGTTACGGTATTTGCCCTCTTTAAGGAGGCGGTCGTACTCCTCTGTAACCATTTTTGCCCCGATTGCCGTTTCCTGCGCGTCGGTAAAGCCGACTTTTTTAAGTGCGGCCCGCATAATGCCGAAATCCGCGATGTTGAAAGACGACGCAAAAGAAGGAGCTACCGAAGCTATAACTTCGGTATCTCCTTTCAGCATTTCTTTTATAAGGTCTGTATCGTTGTGAACTTTTTTTGCGTTCTGCGGGCAGACGAGCGTGCATCTGCCGCACAGAATGCATTTGTCCTCAATGATTTGCGCCTGATGATTTACCACCTCTATGGCCTTGACGGGACACTCCCTCAAACATTTATAGCAGTTTTTACATCTGGCATTTGTGAATTCCAGAACGCCCGCCATGTCAGCCTTCCTCCTTTTCTATAAGGGGCAGACATTCCCTGACGAAGATTTCTTCCACGTTGTCCTTGTTGAGACGGTGCAGAAAGATTCCGCCGTCCGTCCCTGCCGTCACGCCGTCGGCGCAATGGCCGAGACAGAAAGAGGCTTTCAGTTCGACTTTATCCGAAAGTCCGTACTTTTCCACCGTCTCCTTGAGTGCCTCGATAACGTCGTAAGAACCTTTGAGATGGCAGGAACTGCCGACGCAAACGCTGATTTTCATAATTAATCCTCCGTTTACATGTTAGAGGCCTATTTCCCGTAATACGCGTTGAGATACATCTCTTTTATCTCGCTCATAAGAGGATATCTCGGATTTGCGCCCGTGCACTGATCGTCGAACGCGTCCTCTACCATTCTGTCGAGAGATTCGAGGAATACCTTTTCGTCCACGCCGGCATCCCTGATTGTTGCGGGCAGATTGAGCTTAGCCTGCAATTCGGATATCTTTTCAAGAAGTTTTTCCGTTTTTTCGGCGTCAGTCTTGCCTTTAAGTCCGAGATAGTCGGCCAGGCAGGCATACCTGCTGAGACATTCGGGATATCTGTATTGCGGGAAGGTGCCCATTTTTACGGGAGCCTCAGCACAATTATACCTTACTACCTGCCTTATTAGCAAGGAATTTGCAACACCGTGCGGAAGATGATGGTACGAACCCAGCTTATGCGCCATGGAATGGCATACTCCCAGGAAGGCGTTGGCGAAAGCCATACCTGCCATGCACGAAGCGTTGGCCATTTTTTCCCTCGCTTCGGCGTCGTGGCCTCCGAGTTCGTAAGCGCGCGGCAGATACTCGAATATAAGCTTTGTGGCCTGCATCGCGATACCGTTTGTATAATCGGTAGCCATCATGGAAGCGAGAGCTTCGAGCGAGTGAGTGAGCGCGTCTATACCCGAAGCACTGGTTAGCCCCTTGGGAATATTCATCATGAGGTCGGCGTCTACGATAGCCATATCGGGCATGAGTTCATAGTCGGCAAGCGGATATTTTGTACCCGTCTTTTCGTCCGTTATAACCGCGAAAGGCGTTACTTCGGAACCGGTGCCCGCCGTTGTGGGAACGGCGATAAAATATGCCTTATCCCCCATGTGCGGGAAGGTATAAACTCTCTTTCTGATATCCATAAACCTCATTGCAAGGTCCTGGAAATCGACTTCGGGATGCTCGTAAAGCGTCCACATAATCTTGCCCGCGTCCATAGCCGAACCGCCGCCGATTGCTATTATTACGTCGGGATTGAAGGATTTCATTGCTTCGGCACCCTCTTTCGCGCAAGCCAGGGTGGGATCGGGCGCTACGTTGTAGAAGGTGTGATGAACTATGCCCATTTCGTCCAGCTTGTCTGTAACGGCCTTGGTAAAACCGCTCTGATACAGGAAGGTATCGGTAACTATAAAGGCCTTTTTCTTGTTCATGACTTCTTTAAGCTCTCTCAGCGCTACGCCGAGGCATCCTTTTTTAAAATAAACTTTTTCGGGCGCCCTGAACCACAACATATTCTCTCTCCTTTCCGCAACGGTTTTAATATTTATAAGATGTTTTACTCCGACGTTCTCGCTTACGCTGTTGCCGCCCCAGGAGCCGCAACCCAACGTGAGCGAAGGAGCAAGCTTGAAGTTATAAAGATCGCCTATACCGCCGTGCGAAGAAGGCGTGTTGATCAGGATTCGGCAGGTCTTCATGGCTGCCTCGAACGCGCTTATTTTGTCTTTGCCGGTTTCGGTATTGACGTACAGCGCCGAGGTATGCCCCATACCGCCGTCGCGTATAAGGCTGTCGGCCTTGGCGATAGCGTCCTCGAAGTTATCGGCCTTGTACATGGCGAGAACGGGACTGAGTTTTTCGTGCGCGAAGGGCTCGGAAAACTCTACGCTGTTAACTTCGCCTATAAGCACCTTGCTGCCGGCAGGAACCTCGAACCCGGCCAGCTTTGCTATGGTATTCGCGCTCTGACCGACTATTTTGGCGTTAAGAGCGCCGTTTATCAGAATAATATCTCTTACTTTCTGCGTTTCTTCGGGAGTCAGCACGTATCCGCCGAGCGCCTTAACCTCTTTTTTGAACTCGTCGTAAACCTTTTTAAGCACGATTACGGACTGTTCTGACGCGCATATCATACCGTTGTCGAAAGTTTTGGAGTGCAGTATGGAGGCCGCCGCCATTTTTATATCCGCGCTGTCGTCGACAATGGCGGGAGTATTGCCCGAGCCCACACCTACCGCAGGCTTTCCCGAACTGTAAGCCGCCTTGACCATTCCGGGGCCGCCCGTGGCAAGAATGATGTCGGAAGCTTTCATTACCATGTTTGAAAGCTCTACGCTGGGCTCGTCTATCCAGGCGATGATGTTTTCGGGCGCGCCCGCCGCAACGGCGGCGTCAAGCACGATTTTAGCCGCGGCTATCGTGCATTTCTTTGCGCGGGGATGAGGCGAGAAAATAAGCCCGTTTCTCGTTTTAAGGGCTATCAGTGCCTTGAAGATTGCCGTGGAAGTGGGGTTAGTCGTGGGGATTATCGCGCCTATAACGCCCACGGGCTCGGCAATTTTCGTAATACCGAAACCGGGATCTCTTTCCAGTATCCCGCAAGTCCGTACATTCTTGTACGCGTTGTAAATATATTCGGAAGCATAATGGTTTTTTATTACTTTATCTTCCACTATGCCCATTCCGGTTTCCTCTACGGCCATTTTGGCAAGAGGTATTCTCATTTTGTTGGCCGCCATTGCCGCCCTGAAAAATATTTCGTCAACCTGCTCCTGCGTGTAGGTAGCAAATATTCTCTGCGCCTTCTTTACCTGTTCCAGACGCGCTTCGAGCGAAGCCTGGTCGTTAACGATTTTGATGTCTGTCATAAAGATATCTCCTTAAAACGTAATAGTGTGTATACATTATTGTATATATTCATAATTATTAATACGCGATTGCATTTTTTTGAGCTACATAAACCGTTTCCGCGTCCTGTGTTAATTTTTTAACAATTACGTATTGACTGTATTATACTTTCTTGTTAAATTTTTGTCAAGCGTTTTTATAATAATTTTTTTTGCCCCTGCAAATAAAAAACCGCCGCTTGCGGCGGCGGAATAAAATATGCGATTTTTCTATATCGGACTTTTACAGATTTTTGAAGTCTAGCGTGGCAAAATAGTCTTCCGGCGTTTCCGCACGGCGTATGAGTTTTACCGAGCCGTCCTCGCGCAGCAGCAGCTCCGCCGAACGCAGTTTGCCGTTGTAGTTATAACCCATGGAATAACCGTGCGCGCCCGCGTCGTGAATGTTCAGATAATCCCCTATATCCACCTCCGGCAACATTCTGTCAACGGCAAATTTGTCGCTGTTTTCGCACAGTCCGCCCGTAACGTCGCATTTATAGGTAAGAGGCGCGTTTTCCTTGCCGAGCACGGTGATATGGTGGTACGCCTTGTAAATGGCGGGGCGCATCAGATTGGCCGCGCAAGCGTCCACTCCCACGTATTCTTTCCAGATGTGTTTTTTATGCAGCACCTTTGTGATTAGCGCTCCGTAAGGCGCAAGCATGAATCTGCCGAGCTCGGTAAAAATGGCGACGTCGTCCATACCTGCCGGTACGAGTACCTCCTCGTAGGCCTGCTTGACGCCCTCGCCTATCGCGAGTATGTCGTTTCCAGGCATGTCGGGGCGGTACTGTATGCCCACTCCGCCCGAAAGGTTGATAAAGGCAATATGTGCGCCCGTAAGGTTTTTAAGCTCTACCGCAAGCTCGAAAAGTATGCGCGCGAGTTTGGGATAGTAGCCCGTACCCACCGTATTGCTAGCAAGAAAAGCATGCAGGCCGAAGTGCTTGACCCCGTAGCCTTTAAGTTTGCGGTAAGCCTCTATAATCTGCGGTTTGGTCATGCCGTATTTAGCCTCTTTCGGCGTATCCATTATCTCGTTGTTAAGGGTAAAATCTCCTCCGGGATTGTACCTGCAACACATCGTCTCGTGAAAAGGCGCGATTTCCTTATAAAAATCGATATGGGTAATATCGTCGAAGTTGATGATGGCGTTAAGGTCGGAAGCCAGTTTGAAATCCTCTTTCGGGGTTACGTTAGACGAAAACATTATTTCGCCCCCCTTAAAACCGCAACGGTCGGCCATCATAAGCTCGGTCAGCGACGAGCAGTCCACTCCCGCGCCTTCCTCTTTCAGTATTTTGAGAATATAAGGATTAGGCGTTGCCTTAACGGCAAAATATTCTTTAAAACCCTTGTTCCAGGAAAAGGCCTTTTTGAGCAGACGCGCGTTTTCTCTTATGCCCTTTTCGTCGTAAATATGAAAAGGAGTGGGATAAGTTTTAGCGATTTCTTCTATTTGCTGTTTGGTAACAAAGGGTATTTTAGGCATAAATTCCTCCGCAATACGTTAAATATCTTTTAGATTATATCTTTTTTTACCCGATATGTCAATTTTTACCCGCAGATATAAAAAAGAAAACACTTGAAAAAAGCGCGCGTTTTATAGTACAATATAAAAAACGCATGAATGAGAAGCACACGAGACAAAAATCCCACGAAAATCAGGAGGTATATATCGTGTGCAAACTCAAAAGAGGGCTGGTCGTCAGCCTGCCGGAAACCGAAGCGTGCAGTCTTTCGGTTCAGACGCTTCTGCACTTTGCGAAAAGTGCGTGCGAAGGCGGCGCGGTCGCTTTGACCGTTGAAGGTGCCGAAAGCGTAAAAATTGTTAAAAGCCGCGTTTTATTGCCCGTAATAGGATACATAAAGTCCGGTTACCGCGATAATTTTTCGCCGATAACCCGAAACTTGTCAGAGGCGGCAACTCTTATCGAGGCGGGAGCCGACGTGGTTTTAATCGATTCGTTCTCGGGCCTTAGTGCTGGCGGAACCGATATTCCGGGGCTGATAAAATACGTTAAAACGGCATCGCGGGCCGAAACTGCCGTGCTTTGCCGCAGTAAAAAAGACGCGGCTCTCGCCGTGTATTCCGGCGCTGATTATCTTTTTGCCGTCCATGCGCTGGGCGAAAAGGCAACCACGGCCGACAACCTGTGTTTTTTCAGGTCGCTGACCGCACTTTTCCCAGATTCGGCCGTTATCGCCTGCCTTTCCGTATGGAATACGGACGCCCTTAAAGCCGTTTGCGCTACGGGAGTATACTCTGTTGCCACGGGCAGCGCGATAGTAAGGCCCGAACTTATAACCCAAAGATTCTGCAAGGAGCTCAAACTGTGCTGATTATTGCCGTCGATATCGGAGGCACTGCCGTAAAAAGCGCGTCGGTAACCGTAACCGACCGAGGTTTCACGCTGTCCGATTCGGGCTATATTCCTACGGGACGCATTAAAAAAGGCGAGGACGTGCAACGCGCGGTAACTCAGGCGGTTATGCGGCTTTCTCCCGAAAACGCCGACGGTATCGCGGTGGGAGTAGCGGGCAAAGTAGACTGGAAAAACGGAATAGTCACGGAGTCGTCGGCATTGCCGTGTTTTCGCGGTATGAATATGAAACTGTTTATGGAACAGTCTTTCGGCCTTCCCGCAACCGTCATAAACGACGCAGAGGCCGCTCTTCTCGGCGAATGCGCTTTCGGAGCGGCCAAAGGATTCCGAAGGCCTCTTATGCTGACTCTGGGCACGGGCCTGGGCAGCGCAATGACGGACGATTATGTCCATCCGTCGCAGGACTCGTTCCGCTTCGGCGACCTCGGACACGTAGTCCTTTACGAAAACGGAAGAAAGTGCAAATGCGGACAACGGGGATGTATCGAGCAGTACGTTTCGGCAACCGCCATAAAACAGAACGCGGGCGCAAAAAATATTCACGAAGTGCTTAAAATAGACTCGGAATCAAATATCAAAGCCAAAGAGCGTTTTATTTTCGATTTTGCGGCCGCGGTTGAAAAAATCAAAAAAATTACCGACTTCGACGTCCTTATCGCGGGCGGCGGCGTTATCGAACTGAAGGATTACTGGTGGGACGATTTCGTAAAATCGCTGGGCGATACGGTGGCCGTTCCCGCAAAACTCGGAAACAGGGCCGCTCTGTACGGCGCGGCGTTCGCTCATATCAACGGCCGATTCTGAATTTTGCCTGCCCCTTTCGTGGATAATAATGTATAATTTCTTTTTGTCGGGGGAATCATATTAAACAGCAAAAACAAGGAGAAGTTTAATATGAATTTAATCGACAGCAAAACGTACGTCAATCTCGCGAAATCATACGCAGGCGAATGCCAGGCCCAGGTCAGATACAAATTTATCGAGTACGGCGCCAGAAACGAAGGCTATACCGCCCTTTCCAATCTTATAGACGATATCGTTTATCAGGAATTCAACCACGCCAGAATGTTTTATACCCACCTGCAGAAGGCCTCGACAAAGCCCATAACCAACGTGGATATCGCTTCGGGCTATCCTTTCAAGGAAAAATGGAATCTTCTCGACAATCTCAAATTTGCCGCAGAGGACGAGGCCAACGAAGCCGAAAAGATCTATCCCGAATACGAAAAAACGGCGCGCGAAGAAGGCTTTACCGAAATCGCCGACCTGTACAAAAACATTATTCAGATAGAAAACTGCCACAAGATGTTTTTCACCGATATCTACAACCAGATGAAAAGCGGTACTCTTTACAGCAAGCCGCAAAAGGTTAAATGGAAATGCGGCGGTTGCGGTTACGAAGAGGTAAACAAAAAGGCATTCGAGGTATGTCCCGTATGCCTTGCAAAACAGGGCGCCGTTCTGTTAAAAATACAGGATAACGCTTAAAACAAAGTTTAAAGCGGCGAAACATAATAGTTATCGCCGCTTTTTGTTTTAATAAGTCCCTAAAAAAGTTTAGGCTTCGGCTTTATCGGCGGCGGTATCGCTTATAATCTTCCCGTCGGCAAGCACTATGCGCCTCCTGCATTTTGCAGCCACGTCGGCGTCGTGCGTAACTATTATCACCGTCTTGCCCGACTTGTTTATCGAAAGGAGCATATCCGTTATCGTTTCCCTGTTTTCGTTATCGAGATTGCCCGTAGGCTCGTCGGCTATGATGACCGACGGATTGTTTATAAGCGCGCTTGCGATTGCCGTGCGCTGTTTTTCGCCGCCCGAAAAGTTTTTGACTTTTTCCACCGTCTTTTCTTTCAGCCCGACGCTGCCGATAAGCTCCTCTGCTCGCTTTGCGGCCGCTTTATCCTTATTGAAGGCCGTAGGCAGAAGGACGTTGTCGAGGCAGGTCATGTCTTCCAGCAGCATATAATCCTGAAAAATCATGCCCGTCTTTTTGTTTCTGAAATCGGCCTGCTCGGTTTTGGTAAGCGAAAAGATATCCTCGCCGTCATAAATCACCTGCCCTTCGGTAGGCCTGTCGAGGCAGGCTATCATCTTTAAAAGCGTTGTCTTGCCGCTGCCCGATTTGCCCGTTATGGCCACGCATTCGCCGTCTCCTATTACGAGGTCTATGCCGTCTACGGCTTTGCACTCGTTATCTTTCCCCTCGTTATAATGCTTTTTCAGGTTTTTGATTTCAATCATTATTTCCTTCCTTCGCTCCGGACGCCGTAAGCCCTTCCAGAACCTTTTCGAAATTAATTTTATCCCGGCTGTCAAAAGAACTTTCCGCCTTGACCGATTTGCCCGACTTTGCAAAAATGCGGTTTTTCACCCACGTATAAACCCACGCCGTTACGGGCATAACGAAGGCCGTTATCATTGCGGGAATTTTCATATCCGTTACTATAAAGTCTATCGCGGCCAGCGCCGAAACCGCCGCAATGACGAAAAATATCGCGGGCAGAATGATTATTATCCCCGTAGCCCTGCTCTGGACAAGGCCTCTGCCGCTTTGATAATACACCCATAAAAGCCACAGCTCGGCAAGGAATACCGACGCTGTCGTGAGGCCCGCGACAAGGTCGTACATCACGAAAAATTCCTGCTCGAAAGAGGTAACGATACGCCCCGTATAAAGCGGACAAACCGCAAGCATCAACACGAAGAACACGGGTGCCGGAGCCGCAGAAAAGGCCGCCGCCGCGCCGCAGGTAATTTTGGTTTTCGCGTCCTCGGTTCTGCGGCTTATTAAAGCGCACACGGCATACCAGAGTGCCGCTGCGACAAATGCCCACAGCGCTTCCCTTGCGGCATACACGTAAACCGTATCCGAAAGAATGCTGCCAACCGCCGCATACACCATATAGGCAACGAGCGCGATACCTGCAGAGGTCGCCGCCCAGAGAAATTTGTTTTTTAAAAACCGTTTTCCGGTCAGGGCTGCAATCACGCCCGACAAAGCTATAAGCACAACCGCCGATATTATATATCCGTAAGCAAAAATATCGTTTTCTGCCGAATGAATGTTCGCACTTCTTATTTCAAGCGTGCTGTAATCGGCAAGCGAGGAAAGCTCTCCGTACTTTTGCATTTCTGCGGCGATATCTCTTAAATCGGCCGTTTCGGTTTTGCCCGAGAATACGAATGCGTATTCCCTTACGGGCTCGCAGTACTCGTACGACAGAAAGACCTCGCCCTGCGCGGCGTCGATACGGGTAAAAGTACCGAAAACGTCGTTGACGCAAGGAGCCATTATAAGAGAATCGGCCTTTCCGACTATTACCGCTTCTCTTACTACGCCTTCCGACTCGAACTCGAAGGTATCGCCCTCTTGTTTATTGCGGAATTTGTTTCCGCATACCACCACGGGAATTTTACCGTCAGTTTTTTCAAAAAGCAGACTCCCTCCTTTCAGCACGGCCTGGTCGAAGCAGGCCGCCCCCGCGCGGGTAATGCCGGTAAACACCGCCTTACCTCCGTTATCTCCGATTTCGGCCTCGAAACGGCTTTCCAAAGGCGTCCAGCCCTCGTAATTACCGTACCTGTCCGAAAAAACGCCGTCCAGAACGCCGACGTTTGAAGAGTCGTTCAGCACCACGCAAAGCAGGCTGTCGTCCGTGGAAACGAATTTGAAACCGAAGCGCGAAAGCGCGAAATGATAAGCGTCGGCAAAAGCAAGTACCGTTGCCGCAAGCATCGCCGAAACGCATAAAACTATCGCGACAGTCTTTCTCATATCAGGTAATAATTCCTTTATCCGCTTTCTTTTCGGAATAAATTTTCTGCGCGCCGACGACAAACGTGCACAACGCGTTCACGCCGGCCGCGACAAACCAGATGCCGAAACTCAGCCCCTTGTCGTACAGAATACCCTTGTTCCCCAAAACGGGCAACAGAATGACGCTGACGGCAATGCCGGCAACAAGCAAAGCCGCCGTCTGCACCGCCGCAACTGAGAAGTACGCGGCCGTAATCTGCCCGAACCTCCAACCGATATTTCTGAGCACGAAGAAAACGCGCGCGTTCCTGTCGAAGGTGTATTCGTAAACCACGGCCATAAGCATCAGTGCGAATATCGCCATAATTATGATAAACGGCAGTGCGGCTTTTATTATTCCGTCCTTTACGCTGCCGCTTCTGTCGTACATATCGGTAAGCCCGGCGACAAGGCCGTGCGGCAGAAGTGCGGACGCCGCCTTTTCAAGAGCGGCGGTATCCTCGCCGAAGTCCAGAATAACCGTCCTGGGCGCACCGTAAACGGGGATATCGGTAAGCCCCGTCGGCACTACTATTACGGGGAAATCGGCCTCGGTTTTGGTGCCGAACAGATATTCGGCCGACATTTCCGAACTCGCCTTGCTCAGATCGGGGAAAGGCGCGGCCTCGGGAATGACTGCCTGAACGGTAACGGTCTGCTCTTTTCCTCCCGCCTTGAAAGATACGGTCTGTCCTTTTTCCAAAAAGCCTTCCGTACCTACGGCGCCGTCGGCAGCGGCAAAACCTTTTATGCCGTCCGAAGTCTGAAACATGTACTTTTCAAACAGCGCGTCGCTTACGCTGATTAAAATAAAGTTTTCGTTATTTATGGTTATATTGACGCTTTCGACCGTATAAACTTTCGAATCTGCGTAAATCCCGTATAGTTCCTCATCGGTAATTTCGGACGAATAATCCACTTTGCAATAAAGAAGCCCGCTGTCGTTCAGGTTTTGGGAAAGAGTGAGATAGGCATTTACGTTGGTAGAAGCTATTACCGCGACAACGGCGAAAACCGTAGCGGCAAACATGGTAAACCACGCGGTAAAATAATATCCCGCTTCCGACGTAAGCGAAGTAAAGGCGAGTTTTAAAAGGCTTTTCATACTTGCACCCTCAAATCCTTTTTATTGCGCCGCCTGAGATAAAGCGCGGAAAGCGCAAACGTAACGGCTATATACTCGACGAAAATGAGCGCCATATCTCCCGCGCCCATTCTGTAAACGGCGATGCCGAGCCCGTCGTAAATCGCGGGCACGGAATAAGCCTCCACCAGGTAATACAGCCCCGCGCCGAGCGCAAAGGCGCACAGCGCAAAAACGGCGAACGCGCAAGCGAGCGTCAGTACAAGGGCGGAAGGCTTTACGCCCAGCGTCAGCAACAGACCGTTGATTTTGTTGATATGTTCGGAAAAATACTTGTAGCACATCATAAGCGCCGCAAGGTTAAGAAGATTTATCGCAACTACCGCAACCAGCGCGAGCGGCATTTCGGCAATCATCGTGAAGGTGTTTCTGACGGGAGGAATGTTCAGATAGGAAGCGTCGGCAAACTCGGTTTGCATCGAGGCGAACAGCGCCTTTGACGCGGCAGTGCCGTTTGCGGGATTTATCTCTATCGAGTTTGTAAGCGCTGCGTCCGGCGCGCTGAAAAAAGGAACCTGCGCCCTGCCGTACAGCCCGAAAGCCGCCACGGTAAACGTTTTACCGCCGATTTCGACCTCGTCGCCCACCTCGAATTCGCCCACAAGAGCCTTTGGCATAATTATTATGTCGCCGGCATTCTCGTCAGTGAAGTCATAAACCGTGCCCGACGCCGAAACCGCTTCGCCGTAGCGGAAATCGTAATTGTTTTCGGTATAACAGCATATATCGGCAACCTCCGCGCTTTGCATAACGGCGGCGGCGCGCTGCTTCACGTCCGCCATCGCTATCCCTTCGTAATAGCCTGCCTTTGCGGAGCCGATGTTTACCGTAGCTACGGTAATAAAAAAAGCGGTAAGCACGGTTAAAATCAGACAGCTTACAATCTGCAACCCCGTAACGAGAACCAAAACCCGCTTGTTACGGCCGAGTACCGTGAAATACGCTTTTAAAAGCCTCCTCATAATTCCCTATCCCTCTCTGGCCTTTATGATTTAATTATAATTTACTTAAAACGTCAAAGTCAACAGTATCTTGAAAATTTTGCGCAAAACAAAAATCCGCCCGAAAGCGGATTTCTATTTCTTAGATAACGTTTATTTCTGCCGTATGACTTCCAGCCCGCCCATAAAAGGCCTTAAAACTTCGGGCACGGTTACGCTGCCGTCGGCGTTCTGAAACTGCTCCACAATAGCGGGAATCAGCCTGCTGGTAGCCAGTCCGCTTCCGTTAAGGGTGTGTACGTAGGCCGTTTTCCCGGTTTTGGCGTCGCGGTATCTGGTGTTGCTGCGCCTTGCCTGATAGTCGTTGGCGTTGCTTACCGAGCTTACTTCCTTGTAAATGCCCATAGACGGTATCCATACCTCTATATCGTAAGTCCTTGCCATGGACGCCGAGCAATCGCCCGCCGCCAGCTTACTGATGCGGTGATGAAGCCCGAGTTTTTCCACCAGTCTGCTTGCTTTGGCTACAAGCTCCTCAAAGGCCTCGCCCGATTTTTCCGGAGTGGCGTACTGCACCATTTCCACTTTATTGAACTGATGGCCTCTTATCATGCCTCTTTCTTCCGAGCGGTAGCTGCCCGCTTCCTTGCGGTAACACGGCGTATAAGCAAAAAACTTCATGGGCAGTTTGCTTTCGTCGATAATCTCGCCCGCATACATGTTTACGAGAGCCGTTTCGGCGGTAGGAAGCATAAAGCGGTTTTTCTTTCTGTCCGCCTCGCCTTCGAGCCAATATACCTCGTCGGCGAATTTGGGGAACTGTCCCGCGCCGAAACCGCAGTTATATCCGAGCTGATGAGGAGGCAGGATAAATTCGTATCCGTCATTTAAATGTTCGCTTACGAAAAAGTTGAGAAGGGCCCATTCCAGCTGTGCGCCCACGCCCCTGTAAATCCAGAATCCGCCGCCCGACAGCTTTACGCCGCGCTCGTAATCGATAAGGCCGAGCGAGGTAGCCAGGTCGACGTGATTTTTGGCGGGGAAGGAAAACTCGGGCTTTTGGCCGATGACTTTGATTACGACGTTGTTTTCTTTTTCTCCGGCAACGAGGTCGTCGTCGGGCATGTTGGGAAGCCCTGCGAGAAAATCGTTGATTTTGGTATTCAGCTCTCCGAGAGCGGCGTCGCCCGCCGCTATGCTGTCGCCCAGGCTTCTCATTTCGGCAAAAATGCCGTCCACGGGCTTGCCCTCTTTTTTCAGGCGGGGGATGTCTGCCGAAACCTTGTTTCTTTTGGCTTTGAGCGCCTCGGTTTCCGCTATAAGCGCCTTGCGCCCGGCGTCCCATTCGAGAAGCTCGGTAAAATCTACCTCACACCCCTTCTTTTTAAGGGCGTTTTCCACGTATTGCTTGTCCGTTCTTATCAGGTTTAAATCCAGCATAACTGTCTCCTACATTACGATATTTATAAGTCTGTTGGGAATTACTATAACTTTTTTGACCTCTCCGCCGCCTATGAGCTCCCTGACGGCGGCGTCCGCAAGGGCAGCCTGTTTGATCTGCTCCTGATTGAGGCCGCTGGGAAGAGTAATCCTTGCCTTTACGCGGCTGTTGATCTGCACGGCGAGTTCGACTTCGTCAAGCACCAAAGCCGCCGGATTCACCACGGGATAACTCTTATTAAATACCGACTGCTTATCCCCCGTAATTTCGTTAAGCTCCTCGGCAAAGTGCGGCGCGGCAGGTGCTATGAGCCTGATGAGATCGGCTACGGCGTCTTTGAATACGGGGGCCTTGTCCGCCGCCTTTGAATCGTACGCGTAAAGAGCGTTGGTAAACTCCATAAGCCTTGCAATCGCGGTATTGAATGAAAAGGCTTCCATGTCCGCCGTAACGGCTTTGATGGTATTGTTTCTTACGTAATCGAGTTCCTTCTCGTCGCGGCCGTATTTGCCCGAATAATTGAGCGCGGCCGACCTTACCACTATTCTTTCCACCCTGTCCATAAACCTGGTTACCGATTCGAGACCGGCGTCGTTCCACGGGCCGCCTTCGGTATAGTTGAACCCGAACATGAGATACAGCCTGAGCGCGTCCGAACCATATCTGTCAACCAGCGCGTCCAGCGAAACCACGTTGCCCCTCGACTTACTCATTTTAAAGCCGTCCGTACCAAGAATAGTACCCTGATGCACGAGGGACTTGAAAGGCTCGTCAAACGAAAGATAACCCATATCCCTCAGCGCTTTGGTAAAGAAGCGCGCGTATAATAAATGCATGCAGGCATGCTCGGCTCCGCCTATATACTTATCCACGGGCAGCATCTTGTCTATAAGTTCTTTATTCCAGGCCTGTTTGTCGTTTTTGTTGTCGGGGTATCTAAGATAGTACCAGCTCGAACATACGAAAGTATCCAGCGTATCGGGGTCCCTTTTGGCGGGCGCGCCGCATACGGGGCATACCGTATTTATGAATTTGTCGCATTTGGCAAGAGGGCTCTTTCCGTCGGGAGTAAAATCCACGTCGTAGGGAAGCTCTACGGGCAAATCCTTTTCGGGCACGGGTACGAGGCCGCAGTGCGGGCAATGAATTACGGGTATGGGCGCTCCCCAGTAACGCTGACGGGAAACCAGCCAGTCGCGCAGACGGTAGTTTGTTTTAAGCTGTCCTTCGCCCGTTTTTTCAAGTTTTGCAATTATGGCCTTTTTAGCATCTTCGGTACTTAATCCCGTAAATTCGGCACTGTTAACCAGCGTTCCGTACTCTACAAAGGGCAAATCGTCGTTTCCTCCGTTGCCTTTTATAACCCTTTCTATCGGCAGATTGTATTTGGTTGCAAACTCGTAGTCTCTCTCGTCGTGAGCGGGTACGGCCATTACGCAACCCGTTCCGTAAGTGTACAATACGTAATCCGAAATATATACGGGCACTTCCCTGCCGTTTACGGGATTTATCGCATAAGCGCCCGTGAACTGTCCCGTTTTTTCACGGGTCGAAGACAGCCTGTCTATCTCGCTGGCCTTGCTGCATTCGGCCTTGTATTCTTCTACTTTTTCCTTGAATTCGGCCGTGGTAATCTCGTTTACGAGGGGATGTTCGGGCGCAAGTACGACGTATGTTACGCCGTAAAGCGTGTCCGCGCGCGTCGTGAATACCCTGAACTTTTTGCCCGTCGTGGTTTTAAACTCCACTTCGCCGCCCGTAGACTTTCCTATCCAGTTCTTTTGCATGAGTTTGGTCTTTTCGGGCCAGTCGAGTCCTTCGAGCCCCGTCAGAAGTTCTTCGGCGTAATCGGTTATTTTGAAAAACCACTGCGTAAGATTCTTTCTTACCACGGTCTGTCCGCAACGCTCGCACTTACCGTCCACTACCTGCTCGTTGGCAAGCACCGTGTTACAATCGGGGCACCAGTTCACAGGGGCTTCCTTTCTGTATGCAAGGCCCTTTTTGAACAGTTCGAGGAAAAGCCATTGCGTCCACTTATAATATTCGGGCGCGCAGGTTATAACCTCGTAGTCCCAGTCGTAAGTCGCACCGATGGCCTTTAACTGCTGTTCCATGGTGGCTATGTTTTTAAGAGTGCTGTCTTTGGGGTGAATACCCGTCTTAATAGCGTAGTTTTCGGCAGGCAGACCGAACGCGTCAAAGCCCATGGGCTGGAATACCTCGTATCCCTGCATCCTCTTGAAACGCGCATAGCTGTCGGACGGCCCGTAATTGAACCAGTGCCCCGCGTGCAATTTAGCGCCCGAAGGATAGCTGAACATTTCCAGCACGTACCATTTTTTGTCCGTCTTAGACTTGTCAAACTTGTAAATACCGCTTTCGGCCCAGCGTTTTTGCCATTTGGCTTCTACCGATTTCATGTCCATAACGAAAATCTCCGCTCGTATATTTTTATATATGATAATACTAATATTAATAAATTGTCAACTTAAAAAGATTTATTTGTTCCGCGCTTAAAATTTTGATTGACAAAAACCGCGATAAACTGTAAACTTTATAAACAGACAATCCCCCGAAACGTGTTTCCGTAGCTCAGTAGGATAGAGCGTTCGCCTCCTAAGCGAAAGGCCGTGGGTTCGACTCCCGCCGGGAACGCCAATATAAGCCTAAACCGAATCTCGAAAAGAATATTCGGTTCGGGCTTTTTTCTTGATTAACGCAGATACATCTCTATCGTAACGATTACAATCTTAGGTCTTTTATTCTGAATTTCGCTTACGATTTTACGCTTGCCGACATATAACAAAAAGCCCTGACTTTCGTCAGGACTCTTGTTTGTTGGATTGTTGTAATAGATTTCTATCTTGTCGTCATAGAGGACGATTTCTTTGACAAGCAGATTGATCAATATTTTAGGCTCGGCTTTTAATGCATGTTCGTAAAACCGACGTATTTCGCTTTCAGTCATCTTCACGGTGCGTTTGCTTCGTTCAACGAGTATTTGCCTTTCTAATTCTTCCTGCCGTTTTTCAAGCTCTCGCAGACGGTTGTTGGTCGTGTTGGATATGATTCCGTTTTCTATGGCATTGACAAGATTTGCAAGCGATCTCTCTACGCCGTGCTTTTCGTTTAGCAACATTGTCAGGGTGGAGCTGACCGTTTCTTCCGTGTTCTGCAATTGCACGAGTTTGTTCACGATTTTGTCCATAACATCGGGAGAACTCAATTGTCCGACAATCGCATTTATGACGCATTCTTCGAGTTCTTCTTTTCGGATTTGCATCTTTTGACAACCGTTAAAATGTTTTTTGCCGGTGCATTTATAATATCGTTTAGTTTCTCCGTTTCTTGCCGTTCCGCATTCTCCGATCATCGATTTTCCGCAATAACCGCATTTAATTTTTCTTCGGAGCAAATAAGGTACTTCGATGCTGTTTTTCCCGTACTTGTTCTTTTCAAGCTTTGCTTTGACCGATTCGAATAAATCCGTGTCTATCATTTTGGGATACATATTTTCGAGAACATCTTCACCAATGCGATAGATTCCGGTGTATTTTTCGTTTCGCAAAATGCCGTACACCGTATTCATTGCAAACGGTTTTCCCTTACAGAGAAGTCCTTTTTTGTTAAGTTCGTCAATGATTTCTCTCACGCAAACGCCGACGGAATACTGACTGAAAATATATCTCACCGTTTCGACGCAGGATTCGTCTGCTACAATTTTGCGGTCGATTACTTTGTATCCGTAAGGAAGCCATCCGCCTTGATATAATCCTTTCAGTCTCGTTTCTCTCATGCCTCGTTTTACTTTTTGGGCAAGTTCGGCGGAGAAGTACTGGTTCATTCCTTCGAGCAAACTTTCAAGGATAATTCCTTCCGGAGTGTCAGGGATGTTTTCCATTGCGGACAACACTTTAACGCCGTTATCACGCAAAGTCTTTTTATGTATTGCGGCTTCGTATTTGTTTCTTGAAAACCTGTCAAGTTTGTAAACGAGTACGAAATTCCATTCCCTGCGATTGCTGTCTTTGATCATTCTCTGAAAATCCGGGCGATTGTCGTTTGTACCCGTCATGGCACGGTCGATATATGTGCCGAGTATCAGAATGTTATTTTTTTGAGCATACTCCTCGCACACTCTGAGCTGCCCTTCAATAGACTGCTCGGTTTGATTATCCGAACTGTAACGGGCATATATCACTGCTGTTTTCACTTGGGTTATACCTCCTTATTATTTTTGTTTTTGATTTGTCTTTCGACGGGAGCGAAACAAACGAAAAAGGTAGGAATTTTTTTCTTCGTTGTTTTTCTGTTTGCGTCAAGGGTTGCAAAGCAATGCACTTTACCCTTGACACAAAACCTTTTTCGTTTAAGCTCCACGAGAAGAAAGACAATGGTTAATTGCACTTCGGCATCTCTCGTATTACTTCGGGACTGACTTTTCCGATCAGACACCCTTCGTCCCAACAGTTGAAGTCGTCGGACAGTAACAGTTTTTTATCTTCCTGACCTATGGTGCAGAGAACGTCGTCGTCCATAATGTCCGATCTAAAATACGTCGGTATGTTGCGTGAATAGATCAGCTTTTCGCCGCTCTTTTCTATGTACTTCATCAGGTATCTTGCCGAGTCCGTTATCTCTCGTCTGACATTCAATTCGTTAAAGTCGTTTCGTCCGAATTTATCGTTAAAGTATGTGTTCTGCATAATAATCTGCCGTTTGTGTTCGCTAAAACTGTAATCGCTGCGTTGTTCCAATTCTCCCGGCATACCGTTTTCGGGAATATAGAATATGCCGTGAAAGTGCAATCTGTTCGTTTCTCCGCCGCGTTCCCATACACCGACATACCGCCATCCTTTTCTATGAACCATTCGTTTCAATACTTCGCTTAGTCCTTTTCTGAAACTTTTTTTCGTATGCTTTTCATTAGAATACGTAAAAGTGCAAAACCAGTTCCATTCGTTAAGGTTTATCTTTCTTGCAAGCCTCGTCTTGCGGACAATTTTGTTTCGCTGCAATCGTTCTATGTTCCTCTCAATAAACTCTTTTGTCTGTTCTTCCGTCTTAAAGTCATTTCTTAGTTCTTTCGTTAATATCTCTATTTTTTCGGCTTTTCTTTTGCCGTTGTTTTCTCTGTAAATCTTCTCAAATCTTTCCTTGGGAGTGAGAATCTCCGAAGCCGTTTTATCGGTCTTATTCTTTGCTATCTGCAATTCCGTACCCGTGCAGACCGTTCTTGTCGGGCTTTTCTTTCGTCTTGTCGTATTGTTTGTCTGAGGGATTGCTATGTAGTGACTTCCGTCGTTGTAAATTTTTGCGCTTCTGTACGGCATAGCTACCTCCTTTGAACGGAGAGTTCCGTTCGCTGCTGTTTGGAAAGAGAAGATAGTCGGCTTAAAAGCGTTGCAAAGAATGTATTCAGTTCGCTTCCGCTCATCGCCTCAATATCCGGCTTTCCGACATTTACTACCTTGATTGTTTCTTTGTTCAATAGGCGTTACCTCCTTGTTTTGTTTTTTCTTTTATATCCCGTAAACTCGCAAGGTCTTTGCGACTTTACGAAATTTTCTTGTAAAGTTATCCCCACTTATAAGGGAATCTGAAAGGCAAAAATGGGGTTAAGTCAACTCAAATTTTTTACCCTTCACTTATAAGGGAATTGTAAGACCGAAAATGGACCCCCTTGAATGAATGTTCTCTACTTAGAAGCCACGAAAACAGCCGTTATGGGGTCGTTTCCGCAAAATAATTTCGCCCTACACTTAATAGCCACGAAAACGACTGAAATGGACCCCCTCAATTAGAAGCCATGGAACCGGCTGAAATTAGCCCCCTTGAATAAATGTTCCTAATTAGAAGCCACGAAAAAAGCAAAAGTCCACGGTCCGGGCAAAAAAAATAAGACAACCTTTTTAGGATTGCCTTGTAAATTTGTTATTTTGTTATACTTTACAGCGTTTCCGCTATTGCCATATATTTTATCTGCGCGCTTTTTCTTCTGCGCCATATTGTGGAAAGATTCAAAGCAAACAGTTTTGCCTGTTCGGTAAAGCCTATGCCTGCCATATAGCATTCAATCGTTTCTTTCTCGCCTTTGTTAAGGTTGAGTTTTTCCATTATCTCATCGTACTTTGTATAGTCCGTTTCTTGTTTCTGTTCGAAGTCCGTAAACGGCTCTTTGCTTCTGTATAAATCTTCTGCACTTTCGGTATACCGTTTGATTTTCCATTCCTCGTACAGTTTATGACAAAGTATCTTACTGCACATTCTCCTTATTGCATACACCTTTCCGCTTTTCGGGTCGATACAGGTGTCGAATACGGATTTTCCCATATATCCGCATAGGAATAACGCCGCTTCCTGCGCAAGGTCGTAGCTGTCCGTAAGGACGTATCCGTTTAAGTCTTTGTAATCTATATCCCTTGCAAGATTGGCATACATTCGGTGCAGCATTTTGTGCCCGCACATAAACTTCAACGCGCTAAGAGCAAGCAGTTCTCCCATACGCATCACATTGTCCGGTGAAATCTTCTCGTCTAATATTTCATAACCTTTTCTTACCTTTTCCATTGTCTATACCTCCGAAATTTGATTGCCTTTCGGCAGGCAAAAGGGAGCATATGACGGTAGAAGGAAAACATCTTTAATATCTGTATGGGAAATGTCAACGGGAAAAAGAAAAATCCTTGCTTTTCTGTCCTTTCATTCAGACTTTTACGCAAGGATTTTACGACCGTTTACTTTCCCGAGGAGTATGCGACAATATGCCCACGAAAGGCAAGCTTCGGAGGATTACAAGCACGATACCATATAACATAATACAAAGAGGCTGTATTATGGAGAAATATGAGAGAGCGAAAAAGCGGAGCATTTCGCAAGCGGTTCAGCGCGAAACTCCGCTTCGCTCTCGTTTTCCGTTCAGCCTTTTGGTTTGTGTTACGGCGTGTGCTTGTCTGGGCGAGGCGTAGCCGAGCCCACTTGTCATAGACAAGCACACGCCGTGGTACCAGAGTTATAAAATAGTGATTTTATAAATGCTATTGCAATCCCGTATTGTGACTTAAAGTCCGTTGTGAAATAAGTCACTTTTTATTAAAATAATAATAAACATTTTTCTTGGAGCTAAGTATGGATATTAAGATATTAATTGGAAAAAGAGTAAAGGAATTGAGAAGTAAGCTTGGAAAGAGCCAAGAAGAACTTGCCGATTTAGCAGGCTTGGACAGAACATATATCACAAGTGTTGAATGCGGCAGACGAAATATCTCGATAGTTAACATAGAAAAGTTATCAAATGCTTTAGGGGTTACCTTGAGAGATTTTTTTGATTTTTAATTAGGAGAAAACAAATGACAAAAACGGAATTGTTTATTAAACTTGCTCAACCAAACGAAAAAGGCGTCAGCCGATGGGTAGATATTGATGAGTTCGTTGGAGAATACGCATCTTTAACTTTTGGTAATGGTGCCTCTTGGGCAAGAAAAGAATCAATGCTTGCAAAAAAATATATAATCGAATTTGACAAAAGTATTACACCGGGAAACGGAATAGATAGAATCCGCTTAAATGGTTTCAATGACGGCGATTATTCGCAACACATTCGTGCCGATATTAAAAGAGCAATAAAGGCGCGTCGCTGTGTCGTTTTGGGTACTTCAAATCCGGAAGTAGACCATAAAAATGGAATGAAAAATGAAGATAGAGTGATGCGTAACGAAGATCAGCGTTTGGAAGATTTTCAACCATTGAGTAAAGCGGCAAACGATGCAAAACGCCAATATTGCAAAGAATGTATGAAAACAGGCGTCCGTTATGACGCCAAAAAATTAGGATATCCCATGTCTTATTACAAAGGAGTAGCAGAACACCACAACGAACCCAACGCATGCGAGGGTTGCTATTGGTATGACCCACTTGAATTTAAAAAACATTTAATAGAGAAGAAATAGGAAAAAGACCAAGCGATCGAGCTTGGTCTTTTTATTATTCGTAATACTCTTTAATTTTTTTATCATATACTTTATTGTATACAATTTTTTCGATAAAATTTGGGAACCTTATGATTAATCTGAATTTACTGATTAAAAAATCAAAAATTCCTAGTGCGGAAAAGGCAATTCCAATTATACCCCAAATGCTAACTTCACCTTTCAATCCTTGCGTAATGCACGCATATATTCCGAATATACCAACAGATATGAAAGTGAGTATTAAGAAAGATAATATCAGCCATTTAACGATTTTTGAGGACTTTGTTGCTTTTTTAATTGCCTTATCTCTCAATCCAGATAATAATAGCTTTTTCTCTTGTTCAATTTTCAATTTTTCCCTTCGTTCGCTTTCCAATTTAACTTGTAATTCTTTATTATCAAAGCCAACTTTTTTAATTATCATATCCTCATATTTTGTTTGTAAAATCTGAAGTTTTTCTGGCGAAAGCTCACTAGGGTCTCCGTTACAGAGGTCAACCAACTCTCTTCTAATGTATATGTTTTCCAATATTAATCCGGCTGTTTCTTCATCAAAACTTCCATCTTCTTGATATTTTTTTATTCGGCTTAATACCCCCTCCATAAAATTCTCAGTTACTTCTTCTGTTGCTGCTAGTGCATTTGCGACAAGAATATCTTTTGGAATATCATTATTTTTTCTCCGGTTTTTTAACCACATTAAAACGGTAAAGTCAACCTCTGTCATAACATATCCCACATCATTTTTATTGGTGCAAAATGAATTTGTAACTCTTACCAAATTACCGTTGTTGGTTACGAAGATAAATTTGCATTTTTCAATTGTGTTTGCAGAACCATCTCCTCTTAATCGACTTATATATGATATTGTTTTTACATCGGTCTCCAATGCGCTTTCTTTGTTTTTATACGAAGGAATTTTTTCTCTT
>DVNW01000006.1 GCA_018714105.1 Candidatus Faecicola pullistercoris
TCCCGAAACGGCAAAATTTGGAGAAAAATAGGTGGCACTTACCGCCTATTTTGTATAGTTGCCGTGGGCATCTCTTTTCTGTGTCAAGTAGAAGTCTGATAATTGCGGGACATAAACTTCGGTGTCGATTATGATGCCGGCAACACCCTTGATACAAAAATAACAGAGCCGCGGGTTCAAACGCGACTCTGTTTGGCGGAGGAATTGGGATTCGAACCCAAGGTTGGGTATCAGCCAACGCACGATTTCGAATCGTGTGCATTCGACCTCTCTGCCATTCCTCCGAGTCTTTTATATATTACAATAAAAAACCGTTCTTTGCAACTAAAAAGGTATATGTTTTACAAAACGCGAAGGTGTTTTATTATATTAGCGCGGTATAAATATTGATTAAACAGTTATGCGGGTATATAATAAAAGAACAGGAGCAAGAAAATGAGAAGCGAATTCAAAGTAACGGGAATGAGCTGTGCGGCGTGCGCGGCGGGGATAGAGCGAGCGGTTAGCAAGGCGGCGGGAGTCAGGAGCGTCAGCGTCAATCTGCTGTCGGCCAAGATGGTGGCGGAATACGACGAGTCGGTAATCACGGCGCAAAAAATAACCGAGATAGTCAGGCAGACGGGTTACGGCGCGCGTCTTGCCGGCGATACTGCGGGCATACCCGATTTCAAAAAGGAAAGCAACGCGCTGAAAGTAAGATTTATAGTGTCGGCGGCGTTGCTGATACCTCTTACCGATATAGCCATGGGCGGGCTGTTGGGCGGTCTTATCGGCAAGGCGGACAACGGGCGGATAATAAGCGCGGTTATACAGTTTTTACTGCTTATACCTATACTGGCAATAAACAGAGCGTACTATATACGCGGCATAAAATCGCTTATAAAACTGCGTCCTAACATGGACAGTCTGATAGCTACGGGTTCGGGCGCGGCGCTTATATATGGAATAATAACCACGGTAAAGCTTGCGGCGGGCATGAATGACGAATTTACCTCGGATTTATACTTCGAGTCGGCGGGGATGATCGTAACTCTTATTACGCTGGGGAAATATCTTGAAGCGGTAAGCAAGGGAAAAACATCGCAGGCGATAAGCAGACTTATGAATCTCGCGCCTGACACCGTAACGGTTGAAAGAGATGGCAAAGAGGAAGAGATTGCCGCGGATGAACTGCGCGCAGGGGATATAGTTATAATGCGTCCGGGCGCGTCCGTACCCGTTGACGGCGAAGTAATAAGCGGCGAGAGCAGCGTAGACGAATCGGCCATAACGGGTGAAAGCATACCTGTTTTCAAACGGGTGGGAGATAAAGTTGTATCGGGAACAATCAACAAGAGCGGCTATTTCAAATTCCGCGCGGAAAGGGTAGGTTCCGAAACCACTCTGGCGGGCATAATAAGGCTTGTCGAGAACGCAAACGCGACAAAAGCGCCCATTGCCAAGCTTGCCGACAAGGTAAGCGGCATATTCGTACCCGCCGTAATAGGCATAGCTGTTACGGCGGCCGTATGCTGGTTGATTGCGGGAGCCGAAACGGGCTTTGCGTTGTCGATAGGCATAAGCGTGTTGGTAATATCCTGTCCTTGCGCGTTGGGGCTGGCTACGCCCGTAGCCATAATGGTAGGAACGGGCAAAGGGGCAAGCATGGGCATACTTATAAAATCCGCCGCAGCCCTGGAGCGGCTGGAAAAAACAGACGTAGCCGTCACGGATAAAACCGGTACGCTTACGGAGGGCCGTCCGGAGCTTACCGACGTTATAATTGCCGAAGGCGAAGACGAAGAAAACGTTAAAAGTCTGATGAAAGGAATAGAAGCGCTTAGCGAACATCCGCTTGCAGAGGCGGTATGCCGAGGCCTGAAAGATTCGGAAGCGGCGGCTTTCAGCGGATTTAACGCGGCGCCGGGCAAGGGAATAACGGCCGAATACGAAGGGAAAACCGTATATGCGGGCAACAGAGAGTTTATGACCGAAGCGGGAGCGGACGCGGAAAAATGGGATCGGAGAGCTGCGGAACTTGCCGGACAGGGCAAAAGCATTATTTACCTAGCGTCCGGGCAAAAAGTGCTGGCGCTTGCCGCAGTAAGGGATAATCCCAAAAAAGACAGCGCGGAGGCCGTAGTCGAATTCAGGAAACTGGGCATAAGCGTTTCAATGCTGACGGGCGACAATAAGCTGACGGCCGCGGCCGTAGGCAGGGAAGTGGGGATAGACAGCGTCTATTCGGATTTGCTTCCCGAAGCAAAGAGCGGTATAATAAGCAAGCTGCAGGCAGAAGGCCGCAAAGTACTGATGATAGGCGACGGCATAAACGACGCTCCTTCGCTTGCGACGGCCGACGTAGGAATGGCGATAGGCGCGGGCACGGACGTAGCGATAGAGTCGGCCGACATAGTGCTGATGAAGAACAGCTTGAAAGACGCGGTAAACGCGGTTATGCTCGGACGTGCCACGATGAGAAACATCAAGGAAAATCTGTTCTGGGCCTTTTTCTACAATATCATCTGTATACCCGTGGCGGCGGGCGCGCTTTATTCCTTGACGGGCTTGAAACTGAACCCGATGATAGGCGCGGCGGCAATGAGTTTCAGCTCGGTATGCGTAGTGTTGAATGCGTTGAGATTAAGGCGTTTCAAAGGTTTAAATACACAAAATCAGGAAATAAAATATGATTTCAGTCAAAATAAACAATGCGTATGCGACAACGGGCCGAGTTGCGGCATAATGCATGACGATATAAAAGGAGAAAGCGAAATGATAAAAACAATTAAAGTCGAAGGAATGATGTGCAGCCATTGCAAAGCGCACGTCGAGCAGGCCTTGAAAGCGGTCGCCGGCGTAAAAAGCGCGGAAGCCAGTCTCGAGGACAAAAAAGCCTCAGTAGTGCTTTCGGAAGACGTGCCCGTCGGTAAACTTGTGGAAGCGGTAATCGCCGCCGGCTACGGAGCGGAAGCGGAATAGTGTCCGATACCCGAGTATTTAAAAGAAGGAGCGGAAGTTTCTTCTTTTTTATTTTTTGGTTTTACTGTTGACTTGTTTCCGTTATATGTAATATAATTACTTTGTATAAGTGCGGGCCCGTCGGGCCTGTCGGGTTAATTCCGATAACGGAGGGGTAAATGAAAAACCGATTTTTTAAAGTTCTGTTAACAGTATTGATAGTTGCCGTGGCGTTATCCTGTTTTGCGGCTTGTCAAAACGGAGACGATAACGGCGACGTTACCAAACCTCCCGTAAATCCCGATACGGGCGATAACGACAAAGACGAAGAGCCTCAGGACCAGTTCGATACCGCAACCGGCCTCAGGTTTCTGCTACGAGGCAGCGAATACGAAGTAAGCGGAATAGGCAACACGTCAAAAGACAGTTTTTCCATACCGACTACATATAACGGCCGTCCCGTAACTTCGATAGGCAACAACGCTTTCGAAGGGTGCACCTCGTTGCGTTCGATAGCAATTCCGGACGGGATAAAGAAAATAGGCGATTACGCTTTCAAGGATTGTTCGGCGCTTGAAAAGGTGGAGATTTCAAGTACGGTGGAAACGCTCGGCCGCGGGGCATTCACGGGTTGTCCTCTTCTGGAAAAAGTTGAAATTTCCGCCGAAAACACTCATTACACCGTAAAAGACGGCTTTATTTACGATAAAAACATTACGAATCTGGTTTATTTCCCTTCGGGATACGATCTTAACAGTTACCGTATTCCCGACAGCGTGACCACTATCAGCGGCGGCGCGTTTGAAAATCCCGCTTATTTAACCAAAATCGTAATAGGCAACAACGTAACCACCATAGGTTTAAAGGCGTTCAGCAAATGCACCTATCTTGATATTTACTGTCTTGCGGGCGGCGACGGTAAAATTCCCGCCGGTTGGAACGACAAATGGGCCGATTATGCCGACTGGCAACAGGGAGTTACAACCTGGGTAGACAGCCCCAATATTACGCTCGGTTTCTCGGGAATAGAGCACACAATCACGCTTGACACTCTGGGCGGGGAGCAAATGGAACCCGTTATGCAGTACGACGGCTTCCAGATTTTCAGCCCCGACGATCCCGTTTGGCATAAACACCGCTTCCTCGGCTGGTACTCGAAGAACGGAAGTACAAGCGGCGACTGGGGCGGTAAGATTGTATTCCCGTACGAAGTGGTTTCCGAAGTAACGTTCTACGCAAAGTGGATTGAACAGTTCGAAATCAAGTACGTAACGGGCGAAGGCGCTACGCAGATAGCCACCGAACTTAAAGACAAGGGTTCGGTAATAAACAAACCCGTACAGCCGGTAAAAGAGAATTACCGTTTCGACGGCTGGTATTCCGACAGCGGTTTTACCACTCCTTACGAATTCGGAGGCACGCTTAACAGTGACGTAACCGTATATGCAAAATGGGTTAAACAGTGCACCGTTCACTTCGACGTGGGCGGCGGCGTAGCGATACCCTCGATTACCAGGGACGAAGGGCAGATCATAACTCTTCCCGAAAACGCGGTAAGAGACGGATTCAAGTTCATGGGCTGGTTCAGCGAGCCCAACGGCCTGGGTACCAGATATTCGGGCGACTATGCGGTATCGGAAATTTCCAAGACCTTGTACGCTTACTGGAAAGAAAGCTGCATGATCTATTTCGATTACAATTACGAGCTCAGTCCCGAAAAAATAGCCATCGCCGAAATTATGGGCGAAACGATTACCGTGCCCGCTCCCGAGGAGAGGGACGGCGGTTGGAGATTCGACGGCTGGTACGACACAAGTACCGGTACGGGCAACAAAGTCGAGGCGGGTTCGTCCTATACCGTAAGCGTTAAAACCAAGACCTTCTTTGCCAAGTGGGTCAAGCAGTATATGATAACTTTCGACGTAGGAAGCGACCTTACCGCCGATTATGCGATTACAAACGATACGGGCACTGTTATTCCCGCGCAGCCCGTACCTTCGAGAACGGGTTACGACTTTGTCGGCTGGACCAGAAACGGAAACGCGTTCAGTTTCCCGTACACGCTTAACGGTACGGATAAGGATATTACCGTATCCGCCGCGTGGACGCCCAAAAATTACGATATTACCTTTGTATACGGCAGCGCGTCGTCCGACGTTCAGGTCAAGCCTTCGGCGTACGATTCGGCTATAACTCCTCCCGACGTCGACGTGGCGGGCGAGAAGAGAGTTCTCGGCTGGTTCAGAAAGGACGGCAGCGTCAGCGGCGACTGGGGCGAACAGGTAACTTTCCCGTATACCGTAGTCGATAAGGCCGAAACTTTTTATGCTAAATGGATTAATATTCATTCGGTTACCTTCAACACCGACGGCGGCAGCGAAGCAGGCATTACATATTTCGACGACGGGGCGGCAATCACATTTGCGGATCTTGGCGTTACCACCAAAAAAGGTCACAAATTCAAGTACTGGCTGCTTGGCGGCGCGCAGATAAATTATCCTTATACCATAAAAGGCGACATTGTGCTGACGGCGGTATGGGAAAAAGAGATCTATACCGTAATATTCGATTATGGCGTGGCGGGCATTCAGAACGAAAGCACCACTGCCGAATATCTGACGCCTATCGCAAGGCCCGAAATTACAGAACTCAATTCGCGCGACGGTTACGTTCTCGACAACTGGCTGCTTGACGGTAAACCCGTTTCCTTCCCGTACGCGCTGGAAGACAACGTAACTCTGACGGCGGAGTGGGTGGCCATCGAATCGGCCACGGGCCTGGCATACACCGAAAACTCCGACGGCACGATTACGATTACGGGAATAGGCACGGAAACGAAGGAAATTTTCAAAATCGATATTATAGACGGCAAGACCGTATCCGCGATAGCCAACAAGGCCTTTGCGGGCAATACCGATATACGTTACGTACAACTCGGCGCAGGCGTTAAGACTCTGGGCACCAAAGCCTTTGAAAACTGCACTTCGCTTACCACTCTCAGCCTGCCTTCCGGCCTTGTAACTTTCGGCGAGGGCGCAGTACTGGGCGCGGTTAACCTTGCCGATATACTTACTTACGAAAGCGGCGGTTCGGGTAACTTCTTCAACGACAGCGGCATTCTGTATTCCAACGCGGGCGAGCTTGTATGCTATCCCGCGGGTAAGACGGCAACCGAGTACGAGGAATCCGCCGCCGACGCAGTAAAGAAATACGCCTTTGCAAACAACAGGTATCTTGAAAAAATCACTTTTACCGTTCTTAACAACGTGGAGGCGGGAGCCTTCTTCGATATGCCTGCATTAACGTCGATAGAAGTAAACGCGGAAAGCGCTTACAGCGTTCAGGACGGCGTGCTTTACAAGGGCAACGAACTTGTATATTACATTTCGTCCAATCCTGCCGCTTCGTTTACCGTACCCGAAAACGTAACCTATATTTACAGTTTCGCGTTTAACTTCGCAGATAAACTGCAAACGCTCAATATCGGCGCGGGCGTAGCCTATATAGGGGAATACGGCCAATCCAAGACTGCGGAAGCGTTTATCTGTCTTGACAATTTAACCGCCATAACGGTTGACCCGGCCAATGCCTCGTTCAGCAGCGAAGACGGCGTACTGTACGATAAAAACAAAACGCGACTGTACTACTTTGCCGGAGGAAAGAAGGTTGACGGAGGACAGTATACCGTCGATGCGGGCATCACTTCCATAACGGCAATGGCGTTTGCTTACAATAAAAACATAACGAGTATATATATTCCTTCGGGAGTTTTGAGCATCGGAACGGACTGTTTCCTCGGTTGTGCAGGTACGCTGGAAAGCATATATATGGAAAATCCGCTCGGAAATCAGAGCAGCTGGAATCCTGACGGAATCGAGGTGGTGCAGGCTTAATATGAAGATATTTTATTTCAGCGGTACGGGTAACTCGGAATCGGTTGCCCGAAAACTGGGCGCGGGCGGCGAATGTATCAATATCGCCGCTTGCGAAAACGGAAGTTTCGAGGACGAGGAAATAGGCTTTGTTTTTCCCGTGTATTGCGGCGGGCTTCCCGATATAGTCAGAGAGTTTATAGAGGCGTCCTCTTTCAGCGCGCGTTACATATGGGCTGTCGCCACGTGCGGAGGCTCGGAAGGTGATTCGCTTAAAGAAACGGACTTTCTGCTGCGTCAGAAAGGCTTCAAGCTGGATTACGGCGCGAGCATAGTGCTTCCCGACAATTGCATAATATTCAAAACCTCGCCCGAAAAGCGGGAAAAGCTGTTAACATCCGAAGACAACAGAGTAAAGGCGTTAAGAGCGGATATAGACGGCAGAGTCATTAACTTCAAAGGCGGAAAGGTGCACTGTTTTGCCCGCAGAGTAATGTGGGGCGCCATGAACACTGTTTACGGGCTCAACAAAAAGACGGCTTCGGATAAGTGCGTTGCTTGCGGAAAATGCGCCGATTTATGCCCTTGCGGCAATATAGAAATTAAAAACGGAAAGGCAGTGTTCGGCAGCAATTGCACGCAGTGTTTTTCATGTATTCACCGCTGTCCCGTACACGCGATATCGTTCGGGCGGCTCAGAGTGGACGACAAAACTGCCTACGTGCATCCTTTACCGGAAAAACCGAACAATTAATAACAGATTAAAAACAATTAAAAAGAAGGGCTTTAATAAGCCCTTCTTTTTAGTTTTATTGTACCGTATTCAGACGTTGAAATGTTTTTTTAATGCCTTTTCGGCCTCGTCGCCCTTGGCGCCTTCGACGCAACAGCTTATTTTTGTTTCGCTTGTGGTTACGGCAAATACTTTGGCGCCGATTCCTGCGAGCTGTTCGAACACGTCTTTGGCAACTCCGCCGGTATGCGCCATGCCCGCGCCTTCGGAGGTGATTTTGCAGGTGTTCCGCACGGCTTCGTAGCCGAGATTCATGGCTTTCAGACAGTTAAACGCTTTGTCCGCGTCAGTGTCCGGAAGGGTGAACGACAGCGAAAACGCGCAACCCGTAACAGGAGTTTGCGATATCATATCGAGGTTTACGTTCTTATCCGAGAGGGCGGAAAGCAGCTTGATTATGGAGTCTGCGCCGATACAGGGCAGAGTGATAAGAGTAACGTCCTTTTCGCTCGTTACCGTGGTTACCGCGTACAGACTGCCCAGAATACTTGACATATCGTACATGCCGTGAGGCTTGCCGCACATGAACTTTGCCGCTCTTACGGCGCCCTGTGCGAAAACTTCCTTGCCCTCGGCTTCGTGCTTCAGCGTTATGACCTCGCCCGTGCCGATAAACATAACGTCGTGTTTACCGATAATGGTGCCGCCGCGCACGGCGTGCACGCCTATTTCGTTTTTGGTCCTGCGCTGATTGGAACTGTGTCTGCCGAATACGAGAGGGCTGGGGAAATCCCTTACGCTCTGTACGGCTTTTGCGAGAGAGAGCGCCGTGCCGCTGGGGCTGTCCACTTTCTTGTCGTGGTGCTGTTCGATAATTTCAATCTCGTAATCGGGCCCCAGAAATTTAGCCGCGTCCTTGGCAAGTCCGGTAAGCAGATTAATGCCCAGCGACATGTTGCTGGCCATAAAGATGCCCGTTTTTTCCGAAGCCGCCCTGATACTTTCGAGTTGCTCCGCCGAGTGGCCCGTCGTGGCTATTACGAGGTTGGTGCCTGTGTTTACTGCGTAGGCGAGAAGTTCGTCCAGCGCTTCGGGTTTGGAAAAGTCGATAATTACGTCGGCTCTGCCTTCGATTTTATCGAACGACGGATACACGGGCACGTCGAGATTTATCAAATCCGCCATTTTATCTATACCGCAAACCAGTTTAAAGTCCGGATTCGAGTTTATGAGCGAATACATTGTATTGCCCATTCTGCCGCCTATTCCGCAAATAATAACCTTAATCATGTTTCTCCTTACGGGCTATTTTACAAGTTGTAAGCCCTTCATCTGAGTGTATAATTTCTGCGCGTTCGCCTCTTCCATAACGGTAAGGGGCAGTCTTACGTAGTCCGAGCACAGGCCCATAAAGCTTGCCGCTTTTTTGGCGGGTATGGGGTTGACTTCGCTGAACAGCGCTTTTACGAGAGGATATACGTTCAGCTGCATTTCGGCGGCTTTTAGGGTATCGCCGCCAAGGTAAGCCTTAATCATATCGTGCATATAGCGGGGCATGATGTTGGAAGCAACCGAAATAAGGCCCTTTCCGCCCACGCTCATAACCGGAACGGCAATGCCGTCGTCGCCCGAGTATACGCAGGCAAGCCCCTGACAGCACCGCGCGCAGTCGGTAATCTGATCCATGTTGCCGCTTGCTTCCTTGATGCCGTCGATATTGTCTATCGCGGCAATTTCCTTAAAAGTGGCGGGCAGAAGATTTACCCCCGTCCTTCCGGGAACGTTGTAGCATATTATCGGGATATCCACGCTGCGGGCCACGGCGGAATAATGCTCCACAAGGCCTTTCTGCGTGCATTTGTTGTAGTAGGGGGTTACCACAAGAAGGCCGTCTACGCCGAGATCCGCGTAGGCTTTGGACTTGGCTATTACTTCGGCGGTATTGTTGCCGCCGCTGCCCGCAATAACGGGTACGCGTCCTCCGACCTTTTCCACGGCAAACTTGATAACCGCAGTTTTTTCGGCGTCGGTCATGGTGCTGGGTTCGCCCGTGGTGCCGCATATTACAAGTCCGTCGATGCCGCCTTCGATTTGAAATTCCAAAAGTTTTTCAAGGCTTGAAAAGTCTACTCCGTCCGGGGTAAAAGGCGTTATCAGCGCAGTTGCGCAACCTTCGAATAAAGACATAAGCTACTCCTTTAATTGTTTTGGGATTGGATTAATTTTTGTGCAATCTGCACGGCGTTGGTGGCGGCGCCTTTTCTGATATTGTCGGCTACGCACCAGATATTGCAGCCGCTTTCCACGCTTTCGTCGATTCTTACGCGGCCGACAAACACTTCGTCCTTGCCCTCGGCGTCGATAGCCATGGGGTATACGCAGTTTGCGATGTCGTCTTTAAGCACGAGTCCTTCGGCGGAAGCGAGGGCGTCCTTAATTCCTTGCAGAGTACAGGGCTTTTCGAATTCTATATTGATGGATTCGCTGTGGCCGTGGAATACGGGCACTCTAACCGTGGTAGCCGTGATTTTAAGGCTTTGGTCGTGCAGAATTTTTTTGGTTTCTTCAATCATCTTCATTTCCTCTTTGGTGTATCCGTTGTCGAGGAATACGTCGATCTGAGGCAGACAGTTGGCGAAAATGGGGTGATTGAATTTTACGGGCGGCACGCCTTTGATACCGTCTTCGAGGTCCTTGTATCCCTGTACGCCCGCGCCCGAAACGGCCTGGTAAGTGCTGTATACTATACGTTTGATTTTGTATTTGTCGTGAAGGGGTTTAAGGGCGACCATAGCCTGTATGGTAGAGCAGTTGGGGTTAGCGATAATACCCTTGTTCCACGCGATATCCTCGGGGTTGACCTCGGGAACTACAAGCGGGACTTCGGGATCCATGCGCCAGCAGCTGCTGTTGTCTATAACCACCGCGCCTTGCGCCGCAAACACGGGAGCAAAAGCCTTGCTTGTGCCCGCGCCGGCCGAAAACAGGGCGATATCTATATTGAGCGCTTTGACGTTTTCTTCGGTAAGCTCTATAACGGTGTGTTTTTTACCCATGAAATCTATTTCTTTACCCGCGCTTTTTTTGGAAGCGAACAGATAGTAATTTTCTACGGGCAGCTTTCTTTCGGAAAGAACCTTTAAAAACATGTTGCCGACCATACCGGTCGCGCCTACTACGGCGATATTGTATTTTTTCATTCCTTTAACCTCCTGAAAGGAAAATTATTATCAAAAAAGCGAGCCGACTAATCGGCTCGCGCAAGCGTCTGTACCGAGTAGCCCTTCATCTAAAGATGACAGTCAGCAGGTTTTAACCTTACTGCCCAACGACGGTTTGCCAAGACGCCGCTTCGGCGATAATACCCTTTTTTCCGAAAGACGGGCCGGCTGCCCCATATAGTCGGAATACTGATGCTTATCGCTCCTCTACTTCTATTGGCCCTATTCTAGCACACGTCATAAAAATTGTCAAAAGTTTTGGCTATTATTGTTGATATTTATATGCAATTCGTGTAAAATATGTTATACTGTTTATAAATTTGAGATTTTTTTAAGGAGTAATTATGGCACAAACTCAAAAGAGCGGCGTAAAACCCATACTCTACAAGCTCGTGCTTGCCGAGGAAACCCGTAGCGAGGACTCGAAGGGCAGATACCCGGCGGGAAGAGTCAAACAGATTTTCGATATCATGAGGGCGGAGATGTCCAGACTGATGTGGGTGAATCTGTGGTTTTTCCTGTTTGCGCTTCCTCTGATGTTCGTAATAATATGGCTCAGCCCCTATCTCGCGCAGAAGGTAATGGACTCGTTCAATTTTATGGGCAACCTGGGCATAGGCTATCCCGGCACGGTAGACAGCCTCAGCGAAGGCGCGGTAAAACTTTACGACGCTTACCGTCTGTGCTATCTTGCTTTCGTACCCGCGTGTCTGTTTCTTGCGGCGGGGCTGGCAGGCCTTTTCAACGTATGCAAAAAGGCGCTCTGGGGCGAAAATTTCAAGCCGACCAAGGACTTTTTCGCGGGCGTGAAGAAATATTATTTCAAAATGCTCGCGCTGCTTATACCCGTCTGCCTGGCGGTAGAAGGCATATCTCAGAGCATACTGTGGCTCATGATTCTTTACGCCGACGGCGCTTCCGTCGCAGGAGCGTGGGTTCTGGTGATTGCGGTAAGTATTGCGGGAATTATGCTTCTAGTAATAAACCTTTTCGCCATGCCCATGACGGTTGCGTACGACATGAAACTTGCGGGCGTATATAAAAATTCGCTTATACTGGCAAGCCAGATGCCGGTTTTCGGATTGCTTATTTTGGCCATTGTGCTGATTCCCGTGTTTCTGGCTCTGTTCGTTCCTTCTATAATGATACTGATATATCTTCTTATGATAATGTTCGGTTTCTCGTTCGTGGGGCTTTCGGTAACTTCATTCGCGGGCATTACTTTCGACAACATCATTACTCCGCTTTATCAGGCTAGGCAGGCTCAGTATAACAAAAACAGAAAGACCGAAAAGAAAAAGAGGTAAGTATTTTGTCTTACGATTTACTAAGCAAATATTACGACGCGTCGGTAGGCTTTGATTACGAAGCCTACTTCGGTTTTATAAAAGGATTTCTGCCGCCGAAAGGGCGCGGACTTGACGTTGCGTGCGGCAGCGGTACTCTCACCGTCATGCTTGCGCGACACGGTTTCGAGATGACGGGAACGGACGCGTCGCCGGGTATGCTGAACGAGGCAAGGCGAAAATGTTCGGCCGCAGGCGTGAAGTGCCTGCTGCTGGAAGGGGACCTGAACGCGTTCGGCACGGACAAAACCTACGACTTTATTATTTCGAGCTGCGACGGGCTCAATTACGTAAAAAGCGAGGCCAAACTCGAAAGACTGCTGGGAGCTTTCCGTTCCGCGCTGACGGAGGACGGGGTGCTGATATTCGATATAAGCACGTTATACAAGGCGAAAGAGGTGCTGGACGGAAACGTGTTCTTCGACGATACCGACGATTACACCTTGCTGTGGACAAACGAATACTCGGGCGGCAGAGTGCGTACGGACGTAACCGTATTCGAAAAAGAGCAAAAATATTATAAAAGGTACGACGAGAGCTTCGATCAGTACTTTTACACGGCCGAAACCGTGCGTCGGCTGCTTGACGGAAGGGGTTTTTCCTTCGCCGAGTACGACGGCGAAACGTTCGGACGTTTTAATGATAAAAGCCAAAGACTTCTCGTCGTGGCGCGAAAGAGAGGATGATATGGACGTTATAAAGAAATTTACGTTTGCCGATAATTTTGTTCTTGTAACCATTATAGACAGTAAAGACCTCGTATCCGAAGCCATAGCCTTGCACGATTTGTCCCCGCTTGCGGCGGCGGCGCTCGGCAGGACGCTTACCGTAACTGCTTTTATGGCCAACAACCTAAAAGGAGCGGGAGAAAAACTGTCGGTGACGGTAAACGGCGGCGGACCGCTCGGGCGCATAATCACCGCGGGCGACGCCGGCGGAAAGGTAAGGGGCTACGTGGAGAATCCGCACGTCGAACTGCCTTTCAGAAACGGGAAACTCGACGTAGGCGGCGGCGTCGGGAAAGACGGATATATAAGCGTAATCAAGGATCTCGGGCTCAAAGAGCCATATATCGGGCGCACCGCCCTTATAAACGGCGAGATAGCCTCGGACTTCGCCTATTATTTCACGGCGTCCGAACAGCAGCCCTCGGCGGTGGCGTTGGGCGTGCTGGTTGATAAAACGGGGTGCATAGCGTCGGGCGGAATATTCGTACAGCCGCTTCCGGGCTGTCCCGATCACGTGCTTACCGTGCTGGAAGACATTGTCGGTAATTTTACTGCGGTCAGCAACCTGTTCAAGGACCTGGGAGCGGAAGGCATAAAGGATAAATATTTCGGTCACTTCGATATTAACGAACTCGAAGGCGGCAAGCCCGAATATGTCTGTCGTTGTAACAGAAGCAAGCTCGAAAAGGTCGTTCTTTCGCTGGGCAGGGCCGAATGCGATGACGTTATTGCCGAGCAAGGCAGGATAGAAATTGGCTGTCAGTTTTGCGGCAAAAAGTATATTTTCGACAAAAACGACGTTGAAAGGTTGTTTTCGAACAAATAAAGTATAAGTTCGGTTATGAATAGTAAGGTTCTTAAATTTGACGATTCGCCCGAAAGGCTTATGGAAATGGCCGTCGAAGATTTTGACGACGGCTATGATATGAGCGCGGTCAAAAAGCTTTTGAGAGTGCTTGAAAAACAGCCGGAAAACAAAAAGGCCGCGATGCTTCTGAGCGGTATTTATCAGAGCCTCGGTTATCCCGAATATGCAAAGGACGTCTGTTTCAGACTTTTGCTGGGCGGGGTTGCCGACGACGAGGTTTATTTCAATTTGGCCGTGGCGATACTGCTTACGTCGTCAGGCGACGGGCTTTCGGCCAGGCAAAACACCCTTATCGCCTCCAACTATTACATTCAGAAGGCCTTCCAAGGCGCGCCCGAACAGCTTAAAAAGTTTTTTACCGATCAGCTGGCATCCGACGGAGCGCGGCCCGAACTTTATCTTGCTAAGCCCATCAGCGACAGGAGAGCGGATATTCTTCTTAAAAAAGCATCCGAGTACCTTAAAAAAGGCGACGTGCAATCTGCCGCCGAAATTTACGGCATTTTCAAATCCGACATTCCCAAACAGCAAAGCGTTTTTTCAAGACTGGCTTTGCATTATGCCGAAAAAGGCGATTACGACGCGGCATTTCGCGAGGCCGGACAAGCTCTGTCGCTTAAGCCCGACGATATAGAGGCGCTTGACGTGATGAGGCTGGTGCTCAGGCAGCAGGAGAAGGATTGCTCCGAAGCGGTGGAAAAACTTATGAGCATCGAACCTTCCGACGCCTACGAAGCCAGAAAACTGATGATTATTGCGGGGCAGGAAAATCTGCACGACAGGGTGCTGTACTACTCGGATATACTTTTGGATTACAGACGTTCGGTGAAAGAGGCTCTCGTATATTACGCCGTGGCGTTGCACAACTCGGGCAAAAAGGAAGAAGCGCTCGAACAGCTTAAAAGCGCCATGCTTGTGTTTTATGCCGACGACGGCATAAAGATGTACGTCGAAGCGGCAAAAACCGCCGACGTACTCGATTACGGACGCTGGCCGGCAACGTCCTTCGTGCTGAAAAAACTCATTCTGACGTCGGGTGTTTCCTCGGTGCTTCCGGCAGGAGGGGAACGAATGGCGGATCTCTATTGGGGACTCAGAAACATGACTCCCGAAGAGACGGAGGATTATGCCTATTCGCTTGCCGTTACCGCGCCGAAAACGGCGCTTGCGCTTTTCGGTCGGGCACTTACCGATACTTTTACCGACGACCTGTCTAAAAGAATTATACTGTTTTATTATCTGGACATATTACCTTCGGGCTATCTGCAGATTGTATCGGGCGATATTCTGAAAAGGTGTTTTCTGACGAAAAACAATTTGAAAAATCTGCCTAAAGCCTATTACGAGGCATACAAACTCGCGTTTACCGAGGCGGCGTTCAACAACGAGATTTACGTAAACGTAAAAAGTTATTCCTTACTGATAAAAAAGCTGATAAACCGTTGCGAGCGGCTTTACGCAATTCACGGCCAAAAGGGCCTGCCGGCGATACGCAACAAACAGCTGATGGCAAAAGCAATGCTGTATATGGCGCTTCGCGGAGAGGAGAGCATAGGAAGCGAAATGGCGGCCCGCGCCCGAAAAGCGGCGGGAGAGACTTTCGGAAAATACGTTAAAATTCTGGAGGAGGCAGACGGCGATTATGAATACTGTTGATTTGGAAAAACTTTTCGGAGACTATCTTCAGAAAAAGGTCGTCAGCGACGAACGGTACAGAAACGAGGAAGCTCTTGAAGACGACATGGGCCGTCTTTTCGACGAGTGGGTGGCCGCGCCCGACGAAAAACTGAGCGGTAAATCCCCGTCGGAGTATGTAGAGGAGCTGTCCGCGCGCGGAGAGCTAAAAGACTATATTTGGAACGTAATCGACGCCGGGCTCAGCGTAAGCCCTCTTTTGGACGACGCGGTCAGAAAAGAAGGGGACGCCGTTACTTTTCTTATCAACCTTATTCTGGAAAAAAAGAAGGCGGCGGAGGAGTACGCAATGCCTCTGATAACGGATATAGGAGGCGAAGAAGCCGAGGATTACTGCATTAAGGTGCTTGCCGATAAGGACGCCGACGACTATCTTTCGGCACGGGCTTACGACTTTCTCGCCACGGCGGGCGAAAGGGCCGCCGATAAGATTTTGGCCGTTATAAAGGACGCCGACGCGCAGACTCAGGAGATTTACGCCGACATACTTTCGAATTATCGCGGCAACAAGGAAATATATTACTGGCTTGTTACGCTGCTTTACAGGGGCGAGAACGTACCGCTGCTTGCCGATTTGCTGGCAAAATACGACAATCCCGCCGCGATAGAGGTTTTAAAGGCGTTTGCCGAGCAGTTCGATATAAACTATCTCGAATTCAAAGAGCTCAGGTACGCCGTGGAGCGGCTGGGAGGCGAGTGGACGCTTGAAAAAGATTTTTCAGGGGACGCTTTGTACAGATACGAGCACCCCGAGGAGTAACAAACAGGCATAATAACGGATTTTGAAAATAAAATGTTATTATGCTGAAAGGATTTAAAAGCGGCGCTTTGTTTATAGGAACCGTAATAGGGGCGGGCTTTGCTTCCGGCAGGGAAATCGCCCTTTTTTTCAACGGTAAAAGTTCGGCGACGGCATTGCTTGCGGGGCTGTTTCTGGGCGCGATGTGCTATGTGTTCATGACGGCGGGGCGGCTTTGCGGACAACGGGATCTGAACGGGTGGCTGTTCGGGCGCAAGGCCGGCAAAGTTTTTCGGGTAATAATGTATTTTAGCACAATCAGCGTGTTTATCGCTATGTTTTGCGGTGCTGAACTTGTTATTTATCAAACTTTCAATTTAAAATACTTCGGGCTGATAACTACTGCGGTATGTATAATCTGCGCCGTTTTCGGACTGGAAAACGTGAAAACGGTTAATGCCGTTATCGTGCCTGCAATAGTTGTGCTGATAGCCTTGATATTTTTCAGAGGCGAGTCGTTTTATACAGGAGGCAGTTTGGGCTTGTCGGCGCCTTCTGCGTATTGCGCCATGAACATGCTGCCTGCGGGGTATGTTATGGCTGAAGCGGGCAAGACCTCCCGAAACAGGGAAATAATTTCGGCATCCGTTTTCAGCGGTATTATTTTCGCGGTCATGCTGTATATGATAAGAACGGGGGTGTCCGGCCGGGAAGATCAGGCCATGCCGCTGTTTGAAGCCGCTCGCGCTTACGGGCTGGAAACTTTCGGCGGACTTCTGATATATTCCGCCGTTTTTACGACTCAGCTCTCTGCGGTAAACGTGCTTATGGCGTCGCCGTTAGCAAAGAAAAACCGTATTGCGGGAGCACTTGCCCTGCTGGCTGGCGGAATGATTTCGTCAGCGATTTTTACCTTTCAGACCGCGGTAGACACGTTGTATCCTCCGGTAAGCTTTTTCGGAGTCGTGCTGACGCTGGCGGGTACGATAAAAATTATAGTTCTGAAATACGGGACGGCAAGCGGAAGAGAGCTTCCTATGCGGGCGCGTCCGATAAGTCAATAACCAAAAAATCCTCCGTTTTTTCCGATATTCGTTTGACAAGGCCTTTTAAATATTCTATTATATAAAAAATATATTTACAGGAGATAGCTCGGATGACTAAAATTCTTAAAGAAGGCCTTACCTTTGACGACGTTTTACTTATACCCGGCGAAAGCGATTTTTTGCCTAACGACGCGGATTTGTCCACCAAACTCGCGGATATAAATCTGCGTATACCTCTTCTCAGCGCGGGCATGGATACCGTTACCGAGTCCAACCTCGCCATCGCTATGGCCAGAGAGGGCGGCATAGGTATAATTCATAAGAACATGTCAATCGACGAACAGGCTATACAGGTTGACAAAGTCAAAAGAAGCGAACACGGCGTTATTACCGATCCTTTCTATCTGTCGCCCGCCCATCTGGTAAGCGACGCGGTAGAGCTTATGCGCAAGTACAGGATAAGCGGCGTGCCCATTACGGAAAAGGGTAAACTCGTGGGTATTCTCACCAACCGCGACCTCAGGTTCGAAACGGATTTCGACCAGCCCATAGGCAACGTCATGACAAAGGAAAACCTTATCACCGCGCCCGTAGGAACCACTCTTGCCGAAGCGCAGAAAATACTGGGCAGACACAGAATAGAAAAATTACCCCTTGTCGACGCCAATTTCAACCTCAAAGGTCTTATAACCATAAAAGATATAGAAAAGGCGATACAGTATCCCAATTCCGCCAAAGATAAAAACGGCAGGCTACTCGTAGGCGCGGCGGTGGGTATTTCGGCCAACACCATGGACAGAATATCCGCTCTCGTAGACAGCAAAGTGGATATAGTGGCGATAGATACCGCACACGGTCATTCCGATTTCGTTATAGCCACGGTAAGCAAAATCAAAGCAAAATATCCCGATCTGCCTCTTATTGCAGGCAACGTTGCCACAGGTGCGGCGACCGAGGCTCTGATAAAGGCCGGCGCCGACGTCATCAAAGTGGGCATGGGCCCCGGCTCCATATGTACCACACGTATAATAGCCGGTATCGGCGTGCCGCAGGTAACGGCAATCATGGACTGCGCCGAAATAGCCGACAAATACGGTAAGCAGGTAATAGCCGACGGCGGTATCAAATATTCGGGCGATATAACTAAGGCCATAGGCGCGGGCGCTTCTGCGGTCATGATAGGAAGCCTGTTCGCGGGAACCAAAGAGAGCCCGGGCGATATAGAAATTTTCCAGGGCAGGAGTTTCAAGGTTTACAGAGGCATGGGCTCGATGAGCGCCATGGCGGCCGGCAGCAAGGACAGATACTTCCAGGAAAACGCCAAAAAGCTCGTTCCCGAAGGCGTCGAAGGCAGGGTGCCTTACAGCGGAAGCCTTGCCGACGTCGTATTCCAGCTTGTAGGCGGTCTGCGTTCGGGTATGGGATACTGCGGAAAGCGTACCATAGAAAAACTCAGAAAAGAAGCAAAATTCATAAAGATTTCGGGCGCGTCGCTTGTAGAAAGTCATCCCCACGATATTACCATAACCAAGGAATCGCCCAATTACAGCACAAAGGCATAGGAAAAGATTATGAAAGAAACCGTATTGGTAATAGATTTCGGCGGACAGTACAATCAGCTGATTGCGCGCAGGGTAAGGGATCTCAACGTATATTGCGAGCTCATACCGTGCGGTACTCCGCTTGAAAAAATCAAAGCAAAAAACCCTATAGGCATTATTTTTACCGGAGGTCCGAACAGCGTTTTCGGGGCGGACGCGCTTAAAGTCGACGAGGGAATATATACTCTGGGCGTGCCCGTACTTGGTATATGCTACGGGGCGCAGCTTATAGCTCATCAGCTGGGCGGAAAAGTCAGAAGCGCGGCCGTAGGCGAATACGGTCAGGTAAAGGCGGTATATAAAAAGAGCGTGATATTCGACGGCCTTCCCGAAGAGGGCGTTTGCTGGATGAGTCATACCGACTCGGTATCCGAGCTTCCCGACGGATTCGAGATTACGGCGTTCACGGCGGACTGTCCCGTAGCCGCAATGCAGAATACTCAGAAAAGGATTTACGCCGTACAGTTCCATCCCGAAGTCGCGCATACTCAGAACGGAACGCTCATGCTCAAAAACTTTTTGTATAAGGCGTGCGGCGCGAGCGGCGATTGGACAATGAAGGATTTTGTGGCAAGAAAGGTTGCCGAAATACGCGAAAAGGTAGGCGACAAAAAGGTGCTTTGCGCCATGAGCGGCGGCGTTGACAGCGCGGTTGCGGCCACTCTCGTGCACAGGGCGGTAGGCGACAGGCTTACCTGCGTTTACGTAGATCACGGTCTTATGCGCAAAAACGAAACCGAAGAAGTCAGACAGGTTTTTAAAGACGGCCTGGGTATGAACCTTATTCTTGCCGACGCAGAGGAGCTTTTCCTCAGAAAACTCGCCGGAGTTACCGATCCCGAGAGCAAGCGCAAAATAATAGGCCGCGAGTTTATCACCGTATTCGAAAGAGAGGCTGAAAAAATAGGCAAGGTGGATTACTTGGTTCAGGGCACGATATATCCCGACGTAATCGAAAGCGGAAGCGGCGATTCGGCCGTAATCAAAAGCCATCATAACGTGGGCGGCCTGCCCGACGTCGTGGACTTCGAGGAAATAATAGAGCCTCTCCGCGACCTTTTCAAGGACGAGGTGCGTGCGGTAGGGTTCGAACTCGGCCTGCCCGAACAGGTGGTAATGCGTCAGCCTTTCCCCGGCCCCGGTCTGGGCATAAGAGTTATAGGAGAAATCACCAAGGAAAAACTGGAAACTCTGAGAGAAGCCGACTTTATTTACCGCGAGGAAATCGCCAAAGCAGGGCTTTCCGGACAGATATGGCAGTACTTTGCCGTGCTCACCGATACCCGCAGCGTGGGAGTAATGGGCGATATGCGCACTTACGATTATACCGTTGCCTTACGAGCGGTGCTCAGCGTGGACGCAATGACCGCGGACTGGGCGAAAATCCCTTACGAAGTACTCGGCGCGGTAAGCAGCAGGATAGTCAACGAGGTCAGAAACGTAAACCGAGTCGTTTACGACATAACCAGCAAACCTCCCGCTACTATAGAGTGGGAATAAACCGAATCGGCGGTTTATTAACCGAAAAACATCAATAAAACAGGTTTTTGTAAATACGGGGCGTTCTGCTCCGTATTTCGGAAGAGATATGGTATACGGAAACGTAAAGGGAATAAAGAGCAGCGTGATAAGGCAGCTCGAAGAGCTTGCGGGCGAGTACGAAAAAAGCCTTTTTATAGACAGAGAGGTCCTGTTTTATGTTTGCGAATTATCTGTCAGGATAAACCGCGAAATTTGCGTTTACGTCACCCGCAACGGCCAAATTGCCGCAATAGGCATAGGAAACGACGCTTCCGCGCCCCTTAAAGACCTGGGGCGCCGCAGAGGCGAGGACAGATTGAGCAAAATCCGGGTTATCCATACTCACCCTGACGGAAACGGCCGTCTTTCGCAGACGAATATGTCGGCTTTAGCTTCGTTGCGCCTGGACTGCATAGCCGCGGTAGGCGTTACCCACGACGGTATAACGGATATGGAAGTCGGATATATCGGAGCAGAAGGGGACGAAAAAGTATATTACAAGTCGGCTCTCGATATGGACGACGAAAAACTCCTCGAACGCATATTCCGAAGCGAAAGCGATTATTCGGCTCAAAAACGCGCCGTCGAAAAAGGCAAAGCCGTTCTGGCGGCCGTAGGCGATTTCGGCACGACCGAGATGGACGAGCTGCAAAGCCTTGCTTCCACCGCAGGCATCAAAACTGCGGCGCGGGTGGTTCAGGGCAAAAGCCGCCCCGACAAAACTTATTGTATAGGAAGCGGCAAACTTGAAGAGCTTAAACATATTGTACAGAATACCTCGGCGGAATACGTTATATTCAACAATACTCTTACGGGAAGCCAGCTGAATAATCTTGAAACCGCGCTGGGCGTCAAAGTAATAGACCGCCCTATGCTTATACTTGAGATTTTTGCCCGCCACGCGACAAGCAACGAAGGAAAACTTCAGGTCGAACTTGCCATGATGCAATACACTCTGCCCAAAATAATGGGCATGGGCACCGAGCTTTCCCGCATAGGCGGAGGCAGCGGTTCAAGTTTTACAAGGGGCGCGGGAGAAACCAAACTCGAAACCGATCGCAGACACATAAGACGCACCATATTCGAACTGTCCGAAAAAATCGAAAAGCTGAAAAAAGAGAGAGATCTGCGCCGTAACCGCCGAATAAAAAGCGGCATAAAGACCGTTGCCATAGTCGGGTACACCAACGCGGGAAAATCCACTCTTATGAACGCTCTTACGAAGGCGGGAGTAAAGGAAGAGGATAAACTGTTCGCCACGCTCGATCCCGTTACAAGAAAGGTGTTTTGCGATATCGGGCAGGAATATCTTTTAACGGATACGGTAGGGTTTATCGACAATCTTCCGCACGAGTTCGTCAAAGCCTTTAAATCCACTTTGGAGGAGGCCGTTTACGCCGATCTGCTGCTGCACGTCGTGGACGCAAGCAGTAAGGACGTAACCAGGCAGGTAGGTGCGGTAGAAAAAGTATTGGCCGAACTGGGCGCGGGAGATAAGCCCGTCATAACGGTTTTGAACAAATCCGACAAGCCGTCGGCAGTCGGTTTCGACGCCGCGGACGCCGTCAGAATTTCCGCGCTTACAGGCGCCGGGCTTGACGTTTTAAGAGAAAAAATCTGCGAAAAATTATTCGGCAAAACCGAGAAATAATTCATAAACGCACTTTAAAACGTGCATTTTTGCTTGTTAAACTTTGATAATGCAAGTTAAAAATAAACCGCCCGTTCAGGGCGGTTTTGCCTTTTAAGGCGACTTTAAACCTTATTTGCAGCAAGTGTTGCCGCAGCAGCAGTTTAAAATAAGTAATAAGGGTAAAATGTCGCAAATGCAGTTATTGTTGCAACCGCAGCCGCAACCGTTGCCGCAGCAGCACAATAAAATAAGTATCCACAGAGTGCAATCGCAACCACCGCCGAATAATCCGTTCATACAGCCACCTCCTTAAAGAATTAGGCAACCCCAGATTGCCTTACACTTTACAATACGCAAAGGCACCGAAATATGTTACTGCCGAAGGGGGAAAATCAAAAAACCCGTCATAAAACGACGGGCGGGACAATATAATTGAATTTATACCTTATCTGCTTTTTCTAACGATGGTGCATTTGCACAAAGGGCAGGTGTTTTTGTGGGCGGATGGGTTGATGCGTATTTTCTGTTTGCAGTTCGGGCACAGTATAACTTCGGTCGCGGCAACGGGCGTCGGAAGCGGTTTTTTTGCCTTTTCGGGCAGGGTCGGCGCGCGGTTGCGCACGATAACCGAGCCGCAAACGGCGCAGCGGTTTCTTTTAGCCTGATCGTCAATCTGAATCTGTTCTTCGCATTCGGGGCAGGTGATAATTTTTAAAGCCATAATTTCCTCTTATCGGTAAAATATATTTATTCTAAGAAAATTATATAGTGCGTTCGGGCCGAAATCAACAGAAATTCCGCATTTGTCAAAAAATTTTTTCGGGCTGTGCAGGGCGGCTTTTAAAAATTGGTTCACGCGGGTTTTTTCGCTTGACATTTCCAATCATAATAAATAGAATTAATATAATTAAAACAAGGCGAAAGCCTGAGAGGGTTTAAAATGGCTGATTTGACAATGGACAAACTCGTGGCACTCTGTAAGAACAGAGGTTTTATTTTTGCCGGAAGCGAAATATACGGCGGACTTGCAAATACGTGGGATTACGGCCCTTTGGGCAGTCTTCTCAAAAACAACATCAAAGCCGCCTGGCTTAAAAAATTCGTGCAGGAAAGCCCTTACAACGTAAGCGTTGACTGCGCCATACTCATGAATCCCAGAACGTGGGAAGCCAGCGGACATCTGAGCGGATTTTCCGACCCGCTTATGGACTGCAAAGGCTGCAAGGCAAGGCACCGCGCGGACAATCTGATAGAAGATTACATGGCCAAAAAGGGCATATCGCAGAATATAGCCGGCTGGACGGGCGAACAGATGGAAGAGTATATCAGGGAAAATAAAATTCCCTGTCCCGTATGCGGCAGAAGCGATTTTACGGGCATACGCAAGTTCAACCTGATGTTCAAGACGTTCCAGGGCGTTACCGAGGACAGTTCAAGCACGGTATATTTGAGGCCCGAGACGGCGCAGGGCATTTTTGTTAACTTCAAAAACGTACAGCGCGCTTCCAGGCTCAAAATACCTTTCGGAATCTGTCAGGTAGGCAAGAGTTTCCGTAACGAGATTACTCCCGGCAACTTTACTTTCCGTACGAGGGAATTCGAGCAGATGGAACTTGAATTTTTCTGCAAGCCCGGCACCGACCTCGAATGGTTTGCCTACTGGAAGGATTTTTGCCACAAGTGGCTGCTGGGCCTTAATATGAATCCCGAAAAACTGCGTCTCCGCGACCACGACAAAGAAGAACTGTGCTTTTACAGCAAGGCTACCACGGACTTCGAATATCTGTTCCCCTTCGGTTGGGGCGAACTCTGGGGCATAGCGGACAGGACGGATTACGACCTTAATCAGCACATCAAAACCAGCGGCGAAAACATGGATTATATCGATCCCGTTACAAACGAGAGATACGTTCCGTACGTTGTCGAGCCCTCGCTAGGAGCGGACAGGGTGCTGCTTGCTTTTCTGTGCGACGCCTACGAGGAGCAGCAGCTTGAAGGCGGCGATACCAGGGTGGTTATGCATCTGCATCACGCCCTTGCTCCGTACAAAGTCGCCGTACTGCCCTTACAGAAAAAGCTTTCCGACAAGGCGGAAGAAATATACCGCAGCCTGAGTAAGCGTTACAGCGCGACTTACGACGATACCGGGTCAATCGGCAAGAGATACAGACGTCAGGACGAAATAGGCACTCCTTACTGCCTGACCGTAGATTTCGATACGCTCGAAAAAGGCACCGTCACCATACGCGAACGCGACAGCATGCAACAGGTAACATTGCCGGTTGAAGAGGTTACAAACTATCTCGACAAGGCGCTGGAATACTGATTAAAAGCCCGCTTTCTGCGGGTTTTTTCATGGCGTTTCTGCATTTTTCGCGCTGCCCGTAAACAAGGTCGGCGCAAATTAATGTTGACAACGGCATATTTATATGTTAATCTAAACTTGTATATAAGCGTGCGCATGGCCTGCGCGCGTACCTAAGGGGGTATATCATGAAAAAAACAGCCTCTGTCATAGCGATATTCATGCTTGCCGTGTGCTTGGTGGTTTTTGCCGCTTGCGGCGACAACACCGTGCCCGACAACGATAAGGATCAGTCCTCCTTCGACAAGGACACCTATCTCAGCAATCCTTACGACGAGGACTATTACGATATGTCGGGCGAAGCCGGCGCGACGGCCGATTCTGCGGTGGACGCTCTTCCCGCAACCGACGTCAAATACTTCGAGTTTCAGATTTGCGGCACGGTAACCCATCCTTATTATCAGATTAACGGATGGAGCGACGTTACCGACGGACGTCCTACCGATATAGTTTTTCCCGCCGAATACGAAGGGCTCAAAGTTATGGTTATCCGCAGGGACGCTTTTCTCAACGACAAAACCATTACTTCGGTAAAAATGGGAAGCAATATGCGCAAAGTAGGTAAAAGGTCTTTTTACGGCTGCAGCAATATGACCAGCGTGGAAATAGGCGTGAACGTACTGGATATACGTTCGGGCGCATTCAGAAACTGCACCAAACTTACCTCTCTGAACATACCGTCCAAGGTAGTAAACCTGCCGTCCAACATGGTAGCCGATTGCACGGCGCTTCAGACCGTAACGGTAGAGGGCACTCTTTCTTACATCGGCGCGCGCGCTTTCAAGGGCTGTACCGCGCTTGAAAGTTTCGATATGAAGGGAGCGCAAAAGCTCGGTGCCGGCGCGTTTATGGACTGCGCCTCGCTTACCTCGATAAACTTAGGTACGGTCAGCGAGCTGCCCGTTGAATGTTTTTCCGGTTGCACCGCGCTTGCTACCGTAAACGGAACTATGGGGCTTAGCAAAATAGGGCTTGCGGCTTTTTACGACTGCGCCGCTCTTACAAAGATAAGTCTGTCGGCTTCGTGTTCGGTAGCCATAAACGCTTTCAGCGGTTGTCCCGCGGGCCAGACGCTGTGATTAATTAAGTTAAAGCATTAAAAAGGCGGCCGAGGCCGCCTTTTAATTTAGCATAAAAACAGCATAATTCATTATAAACGCAAAACAGTACCACAGCAGTACGGGTATGTATAACAGGCACAGCGGCGGGCGCACTTTGCAGAGCAGGTAAAGTATTCTGAAATTGAGCACGACCGTTATCAGAAGTATTCCGAGCGCAAGAAGAATACGGTTGAAGTCGAAAAATACAATTACCCAGACCGCCGACAGTACGTTTACCGCGGCTATCAGCGGCAGATAAGGTTTATAAAAACCCAACGCCATAAGGCGGGAAGATATGTAGATGAACAGACTGTAAATTATCCCCCAGCATATTGAAAATACCGTTCCGGGAGGCATAAAAGAGGGTTTGTTCAGCGACATGAACCATTCTCCGTCGGGGCGGACGGCCAGCGCGCCTATCCACGCTATCGCCAGCACGAAAGCCGTTGAGATAACCAATGCGTAAATCATTCTTATACGTTTCATATTTAATAATATATTTCAGTGTAATAAGGTATATGAAAGAAAGAGGTTTGTTAAGGCAAACAGTTGTAAAAAAGCGTTTAATTTGATATAATCAAAAAAGCAAACGGAGAAATTTTATGATACTTGCGCTGGACATAGGAAATACCAATATAAAAATAGGCATGTTCTGCGGCGACAAACTGATGGACAGCTGGCGTGTATCCACGCTGTCTTCACGCACGGCCGACGAATTCGGAATGATTCTGTTCGATCTGCTCGCCACCAAAAACGCGACTTTCGACGACGTCGAAGGCGTGATAATGTCTTCGGTTGCCCCAAGCATGAATTATACCATCGAGCACATGTGCCGGTATTATATGCATAAGGGACCCATAGTAGTAAACGACAAGCTCGATACGGGAATAAAGCTGATGTACAGAAATCCCGAGGAGCTGGGCAGCGACAGGATTATCGACTGCGTTGCCGCCTATTATCTTTACGGGGGCCCCGCAATAGTAATAGACTTCGGTTCGGCCACCACCTTTAACGCCATTACCGCAAAGGGCGAGTTTCTGGGCGGAGCCATAGCGCCGGGTATCAAAACGGCAACCGAATCGCTTGTGAACACGGCGGCAAAACTCCCGCGCATCGAGCTTATTTCTCCTGAAAGCGTTATAGGCAGAAACACCGTCGAGAACATGCAGTCGGGTATCGCGTACGGCTTTACGGGGCTTGTAGACTATATCGTCAGGAAGATGAAGATGTGCGACGGCCTGGAAAACGCCAAGGTCATAGCTACGGGCGGTCTTTCCGAAATCGTTGTGAGAAGCGACGACAGCGTTATAAACATCACCGACAGAGCGCTTGCGCTTAAAGGGTTGAAAATAATTTACGACAGAAATAAACGAAAATAAGGAGACTTGTATGAAAAAAACAGGTGTTGCCTTACTGGGATTAGGCACGGTAGGCGGCGGAACTTACAGGATTTTACAACAGAACAGAGAGCTTATCAAAAAGGCTCACGGCCTCGATATCGAGGTTATAAAGATACTCGACCGCGATTACAACAAATCGGACGCGCTTAACGTGGATCGCGCCAAGGTCACTTTCGATATAGACGACATAATATCCGACCCTTCGATCGGCATAGTGGCCGAGGCGATAGGCGGGATAAATCCCGCAAAATCTTTTCTGATAAAAGCGTTGGAAGCGGGTAAAAGCGTTGTAACCGCAAATAAAGAACTGTGCGCAAAATGCTGGGACGAACTCAACGCCGCCGCAAAAAAAGGCAAAGCGGGGTTTTATTTCGAGGCAAGCTGCGTAGGCGGAGTGCCTATTATCAGAACGCTCATGGACGGTATGCAGGCCAACAATATACTGGAAATGAAAGGTATCGTCAACGGCACTACCAATTATATACTTTCGGCAATGACGCAGTGCGGTACCGAGTATTCCGACGCCCTCAAGGAAGCTCAGAAACTGGGATATGCCGAAGCTAATCCCACGGCAGACGTGGACGGTTTCGACGCCAGCTACAAAATCAGTATTCTCAGCACGCTCGCTTTCCATAAGCACGTTCCTCTCGAAAAAGTTTACCGCGAGGGCATTTCCTCTATAAGCGTAGAGGATATCAACTACGGAAAGGAACTGGGCATGACGCTCAAACTGCTTGCCATTGCCAAGAATAACGGCGGTAAAATAGAGGCAAGGGTTCATCCTGCCTTTGTGGATAACGCTCATCCTCTGGCTACGGTATCGGGCAGTTTCAACGCCGTCCATCTTTTGGGCGACATGGTGGGCGACATAATGCTGTACGGCCGCGGCGCCGGCGACCTCCCCACGGGCAGCGCAATAGTAAGCGATATAGTTTATGCCGCAAACAAGGGCGGAGCTAAATACAACTATAACAACGGTACATTTAAAGACAGTGACTTTGCCGGCGACTTCACCTGCAAATACTATATAAGAATGAACGTAAGCGACAAGAGCGGCACTCTCGGCAAAATAGCCACCGTTTTCGGCAAGAACAAGGTGTCTTTGCAGTCGGTGCTTCAGAAGGACGTCAAGGACGGCTTCGCACCCATAGTATTCACTACGCACGAAACCGGCGAGAAGAATATGCAGAAAGCACTTGCCGCCGTCAAAGAACTGGACAGCGTAATAGACGTGGCCGCAGTCATAAGAATAGAATAAATTAAAACTAACCGTAAAACAAAACAACCGCTTAAGCGGTTGTTTTTTATTGTAAGGGTATTACTGTCGGTTTTTATCGTTCTGCCTTATTTCAACTCTGCGGATTTTTCCGCTTACCGTTTTCGGCAGTTCCTTGACAAATTCTATAATACGCGGATATTTGTAAGGAGCGGTGGCTTTTTTGACATGGTCCTGCAATTCCTTGATAAGGGCGTCGGACGGGGTATAACCGGGTGCAAGAACGATAGTCGCTTTTACTATCTGACCCCTCAGCGGGTCCGGTGCGGCGGTAATGGCGCATTCGAGTACGGAGGGATGCTCGTGCAAGGCGCTTTCAACCTCGAAGGGCCCTATGCGGTAACCCGACGATTTGATGATATCGTCCTTTCTGCCTACAAACCAGAACCAGCCGTCGTTATCCTTATAGGCAAGGTCGCCCGTATGGTAGTACTTGTCCTCGATAAGGCTGCGGGTACGCTCCTCGTCGCCGTAATACGAACATACCAGTCCGAACTGATCGGGATATTTCAAAATGGCTATTTCGCCTTCCTGCATGGGGCCGAGCGGATTTTCGTCGTCGTCGATTATTTCAACTCTGTAAATAGGGCTGGGCTTGCCCAAACTGCCCGAAACGGGGTTTAAATACTTAAAAGTAGCAAGAATAACCGTTGATTCGGTTTGTCCGAAACCTTCGTAAATAGAAAGGCCGGTAGCCTCTTTGAATTGATTGTATATCTCGGCGTTAAGCGCTTCGCCCGCCGTGGAGCAGTGCGTAAGCGAGGAAAAATCAAATTTGGAAAGGTCCTCTTTTACCAAAAAACGGTAAATTGTAGGCGGAGCGCAAAAAGTGGTGATTTTGTATTTTGATATGAGTGGCAGTATATCGGTAGGGGTAAATCTGCCGTTGAAGTCGTAAACGAAAACGGCGGAGCCTGCTATCCACTGTCCGTAAATTTTGCCCCAGCTGCATTTTGCCCAGCCTGTTTCGGCCATAGTAAAATGGAGTCCGTCGTCCGCAACGGTCTGCCAGTAAGCCGCGGTCATGATATGACCTACGGGATATGCGAAATTATGCGCTACCATTTTGGGCATGCCCGTAGTCCCCGAAGTGAAGTAAACGAGCATCAGGTCGTTCAGCGCGGGCCTTGAGATATCGGGAAGGACGGAAGGGCTTTCTTCGAGCTCCCTGCCGAGATTGAAATATCCCTCTGCTTCTTCCGTGCAATATACCTTCTGAAGGGTGGAACATGAGGGCAGTGCGTAATAGACGTGTTCGAGCACGTCGGTTTCCTTTGTGATAAACAGAAGTTTGACCTTTGCCTGATTGCAGCGGTATGCTATATCCTTAGGCGTCAGAAGGTGGGTGGCAGGCACTATAACCACGCCCAGTTTATGGCAAGCCACGGCCAGAATCCAGTATTCGTAACGGCGGTTAAGCATTGTCATTACGAAATCGCCTTTTTTGAGTTTGTTTTTCAACAGGATATTGACGGCCTTGTCCGAAAGAGTTTTCAGCTCGCCGAAAGTGAGAATTTTTTCCTCGCCTTTGTCGTTTGCCCATACAAGCGCGCGTTTATCCGGGCACAGACGGGCGTATTCGTCCACGACGTCGTAGGCGAAGTTAAAGTTATCGGGCACGGTAACTTTGATGTTTCGGCTGAAGTCGTCGTAATCGTCGAAATGCGTTCTGTTTAAAAATCTGTCAAGTAAATTCATAATACCTCGTAAAACTGACCTGCTGATTATTGTTTAATATTTTAGCACACAAATTATAATTAGTATAGTAAATAAAGTCATTTTTTCAATTTTGGCCGTCTGATTGCCGCGTCCGCAGTAGAGATGTCGGGAGGCGAAAAGGATAGTGGCGATATAAGTTGCCAATATTTTATAATAGTGATATAATTAATAAACAATAAGACGTTCGGAGGAACTTATGGTATTGGGAAAGCCGGCGCGCACGGTTCTGGAATATATTAAAAAAGTCAGCGACGGGACATTCAAGGTTCTAGACGCGGACGAAATACTTGCTCAGTTCACCGAGGACAAACCCACTAAAACCGTTCTCGGCGGCATCATAAAAAGTCTGGAAGAGGCCGAATACGTTAAAGTCAAGTCTTCAAGCGCGGATATGTATTGTCTGGCCGCCACTTCAAAGGCCCGTAACGAGAATTTCGAACGCGCCGTAACCGCAACCGAAAGCGCCGCCGCGAGCGAAACCGAAGCCAAGTCGCTGCCTCAGGTTAAAACGGCGCAACGTACGGCTACTACGGTTGAGATTTCCGCAATCAAAAACACTTTATACCGCAGGGCGTTTTTCGGCGCAATGCTGGGCGCGGTAACGGGCGGCGCAATTATAACCGCGCTCGCGATATTGATAATTTCTTTAATGTAACGGGGTGAAACATGGCTGAAAATATTCTGGAAAAAGCCGGTCTTAAAAAGAAGGACAAAGCCGTAATGTGGCTCATTTACAAAAAATCGCAGAACGGGGGCGGAGTATGTTTGATGCGTCCTATGGACATATTAAAAGAGTTGCCTTACGAGTACGACTATACGCTTGCCGAACTCGAAAGCATTCTCAAAGGACTCGAACTGGACGATTACCTCGACGTTGTCAAGGCCGACAACAAGGGCGAACTGGTGTATTGCATTACTCTGCATAACGCCGGCCTTAACTTTGCAAGAACGGAAGATTACAAAAAAAGGAGCCTGAAAAAGAAAATCATTATTACCGTGGTGTCCGCCGTGGGAACGGCCATAATCACATTCACGGTAAGGGCGATACTCAACGCGATATCCAATGGCGGAATTTAATTTAAAATCCAAATATTTACCTTGCGGAGACCAGCCTCAGGCCATAGAAAAACTTACCGAAGGACTTAAAGACGGGTTCAGGACGCAGGTTCTGCTGGGCGTTACCGGCAGCGGTAAGACCTTCACAATGGCTAACGTAATAAAAAACGCCGGACGGCCCGCTTTGGTTATAGCGCATAATAAGACGCTTGCAGCGCAGCTTTGTAACGAGTTCAGAGAATTCTTCCCCGACAACAGGGTGGAATTCTTTGTCAGTTATTACGATTATTATCAGCCCGAGGCCTATATTCCGCGCTCGGACACCTATATCGAAAAGGAACTCGAAATCAACGACGAAATAGACAAGCTGCGCCACTCTGCCACCAGCTCGCTTTGCGAACGCAGAGACGTGGTGGTTGTCGCCTCGGTATCGTGCATATACGGCCTGGGCGCGCCGGTAGAATATTACAACATGGCGGTATCTCTGAGGCCCGACGACGAGCTAGACCGCGACGAACTCGCCAGAAGGCTTGTAGACAGACAGTATAAGCGCGCCGACCTCGATTTCGTGCGATCGTCATTCAGGATACGGGGGGACGTAATGGACATATTTCCGTCCTCCAACAGCGAAATCGCCATCAGGGTGGAGTTTTTCGGCGACCGCATCGAAAAATTACAGGAGATAGACAGTTTTACCGGCAAGCCCGTATCCAATCTTCAGCACGCCGTAATTTTCCCCGCCAGCCATTACGTAGTGGGCGAACAGACTATGGAAAGCGCGCTTAAAGTCATCGCGCGCGATATGGACGACAGGGTCAGGTATTTTACCGAGAATAATAAACTCATCGAGGCTCAGCGCATCGGCGAGAGAGTAAGTTACGATATAGAAATGCTCAGGGAAATGGGCTACTGTAACGGAATAGAAAATTACAGCCGTTACTTCGACGGCCGCGCTCCCGGACAGCCGCCTTATACGTTGCTTGACTTTTTCCCGAAGGATTTCATTACCTTTATCGACGAGTCGCACATGACAATACCGCAGATAAGGGCGATGTATAACGGCGACAGAAGCCGCAAAATCAATCTTGTGGAATACGGTTTCAGGCTTCCGGCGGCATACGACAACAGACCTTTGAATTTCGAGGAGTTCGACAGCCGCGTGGGGCAGCTTATATGCGTATCCGCCACTCCCGCCGAGTACGAACTCGGCCAGGCCGACCAGGTTGTGGAACAGCTCATAAGGCCTACGGGACTGGTTGATCCGGAAATAGAAGTGGAGCCCGTAAAAGGCCAGATAGACAACTTAATCGGCCGTATAAACGATACCGTAGACGGCGGCGGACGAGTGCTGGTAACCACGCTTACAAAAAAAATGGCCGAAGACCTTACCGCCTTTCTTAAAGAAAAGAGCATAAAAGTAAGATACATGCATTCGGACATCGACACCTTAGAGCGCATAGAGATAGTGTCCGAGCTGAGGCGGGGCGATTACGACGTTCTTGTGGGTATCAACCTTTTGCGCGAAGGACTTGACCTTCCCGAGGTGAAGCTGGTAGCAATACTCGACGCCGACAAGGAGGGTTTTCTGCGAAGCGAAACCTCGCTCATACAGACGGTAGGCCGCGCGGCCAGAAACGTGGAAGGCAAAGTGGTGATGTACGCCGATACGGTAACGGGCAGCATGAGGCGCGCCATTGACGAAACAAACCGCCGCCGCGAAAAGCAAATGGCATATAACAAAGCGCACGGCATCACCCCCGTGAGCGTAAAGAAAGATATAGTAAACACTATTGAAATAACCAAAAAGATAGTTGAAAGTGAAAAAACTGAAGTTAAAGATATAACTTATGAGCTTGAACGTCTTAAAGCGCAGATGCAGACGGCCGCCGATTCGCTTGATTTCGAAAGAGCCATCAAGCTGCGCGACAGAATAACCGAGCTTAAAAGCATATTGAGAAAGTAGGAGTATATGGACAATATTTTCGTAAAAGGCGCAGCCGAAAACAATCTTAAACATATCGACGTTACCATTCCGCGAAACAAACTCGTGGTATTTACCGGGCTCAGCGGAAGCGGTAAATCGTCGCTTGCTTTCGACACCATTTTCGCAGAGGGCCAGCGGCGATATATCGAAAGCCTTTCAAGCTATGCGAGGATGTTTCTGGGGCAGATGGAAAAACCCGACGTGGAGTTTATCGAGGGGCTTTCGCCCGCCGTTTCGATAGACCAGAAGACTACTTCTCACAATCCGCGTTCCACCGTGGGCACGGTAACCGAAATTTACGACTATCTGCGCTTACTGTACGCCAGAGTGGGCACTCCTCACTGTCCGGTATGCGGCAAGGAAATACGCCAGCAGTCCGTGGATCAGATCTGCGACAGGATAATCGAATCAGGCGGGCAGCGGCTGCAGATACTGGCGCCCGTCGTAAGGGGAAGAAAGGGAGAGTATCAGAAACTGTTCGACAATCTTAAAAAAAGCGGATACCTCAGGGTGCGTGTGGACGGGAATAATTATACTCTCGACGAGGACATACCTCTCGAAAAAAACATAAAGCACAATATATCGGTAATTATCGACCGCCTCACGTTCAAGGAGGGTATGGCAAGCCGACTGTCCGATAGTATCGAGCAGGCCCTCAAACTTGCCGACGGGCTTGTGATAGCCGATACCGACGGCACGGAGACTCTTTACAGCACCAAGTATTCCTGCCCCGACTGCGACGTCAGCATCGAGGAGCTGACGCCCAGGCTTTTCAGCTTCAACAATCCTTACGGAGCTTGTCCCGAATGTCTCGGTCTGGGCTATAAAAACGATATAGACATGGGGCTTCTCGTGCGCGACGAAAATCTTTCGTTAAGAGAAGGTGCCATAAATTCGCCTTCGGGCTGGAATATGGACGGCGCGCGCATAGCCGGTATGCAGTTCGAGGCGCTCTCCAGGCATTACGGCTTTTCCATGGATACGCCTTTCAAAGACTTGCCCGACAAAGTTAAGAATATGATTTTTTACGGTAACGGCGGCGAGAAGATACGCATGGAATACAATACGAGCAACTTCAAAGGTTCGTATATGAGCGACTTCGAGGGCATTGTAAATAATCTTTTGCGCAGGTATTCCGAAACGACTTCGGAAATGGTGAAAAAGGAAATAGAAAAATATATCCGTCCCGTGCCCTGTACCGCCTGCGGCGGACGCCGACTCAAAAAAGAAGCTCTTTCGGTTACGGTAGGGGGGCTTAACATTGCCGAACTTTGCGACAAGTCCGTTTCGGACACGGCGGTATTTTTCGACAATCTCGCCCTTACCGACCAGCAACGCCTTATTGCAAAGCAGATTATCAAGGAAATAAAAGCACGGCTCAACTTTCTTATCAACGTGGGCCTCGACTATCTTACGTTATCGCGCACGGCCATGACGCTTTCGGGCGGCGAATCGCAGCGGATCAGGCTTGCAACCCAGATCGGCAGCGGTCTTACCGGAGTATTGTATATTCTTGACGAGCCGAGCATAGGCCTGCATCAAAAAGATAATCAGCGATTATTGAAGACGCTGTACGGGCTCAGGGACCTGGGTAATACGCTTATAGTCGTCGAGCACGACGAAGAGACCATAAAAAGCGCCGATTATATAGTGGATATAGGCCCGGGAGCGGGCGTTCACGGAGGCGAACTGGTTGCCTGCGGCAGCGCGGAAGACATTATGGCCTGTCCCAGGTCCATAACGGGGAAATATCTGTCGGGGGAACTGAAAATAGACCTTCCCGAAGCCAGAAAACAGCCTGACGGACGATATCTTACCGTAAAAGGGGCGCGTCAGAACAATCTGAAAAATATAGACGTTTCATTCCCCGTGGGGCTGATGACCGTGGTTACGGGCGTATCGGGAAGCGGTAAAAGCAGCCTCATTAACGAAATTCTGGAGCCCGCTCTCGGCGAAGCGCTGAACAGACGTAAAATACGCAACGCCAACGTGGATTCTATAGAGGGTATAGAATACTTCGACAAAGTCATTTCCATAGATCAGGCACCCATAGGGCGCACGCCGCGAAGCAATCCCGCAACCTACACGGGCGTGTTTACGGCCATAAGGGATTTATTTGCCGCCACTCCCGACGCCAAGGCCAAAGGCTTTAAATCGGGAAGGTTCAGCTTTAACGTGGCCGGCGGCAGGTGCGAAAACTGTTCGGGCGACGGCATACTCAAAATAGCCATGCACTTTCTGCCCGATATTTACGTTCCTTGCGAGGTCTGCCACGGAAAAAGATACAACCGCGAGACGCTGGAAGTCAAGTACAAGGGAAAAAGCATTGCCGACGTACTCGATATGACTGTCGAGGAGGCTTGCGCATTTTTCAAAAATATACCTGCGGTATACTCCAAAATCAAAACGCTTTACGACGTCGGATTAGGGTATATAAAGCTGGGGCAGTCCTCGACCACGCTTTCGGGAGGGGAGGCGCAAAGGGTTAAACTGGCTACCGAACTCAGCAAGAGAAGTACGGGTAAGACCATGTATATCCTGGACGAACCGACCACGGGGCTTCATACCGACGACGTAAGCCGCCTTATAAGAATTCTGCAGAGATTTGTCGAAGGAGGCAACACGGTAATAGTGATAGAGCATAATCTCGACGTAATAAAAGTGGCAGACTATATCGTGGACCTCGGGCCCGACGGCGGCGACAGAGGGGGTACGGTGGTTGCCTGCGGCAGTCCCGAGGAGATAGCAGAATGCCCCGCAAGCTACACGGGGCAGTTCATAAAGGAAATTCTCGAAAGAGGCCGTAATTAAGCGGCCTCTCTTAATGCCAGGTTGTTGAAAGAGAACGCGGCCGTACCCGACGCGTCTATCGACACGACGATGCTGCCCGTTTCGTAAGTAAGGTAAACGGTGGTGTCCATGGCGTTAAGGCGGTCCATAAGCTCGGTATGAGGATGATTGTAAGTGTTGTCCTTCCCGCACGAAATTACGGCGTATTCGCAACTTACGTCGTTTAAAAACTCGGCGGAATTGCTTCCATCCTTGCTGCTGCCGTGATGCGCGACTTTAAGCAGGTCGCAGTCTACCGTGGGGCTGTCGTCGAGATAGTTTTGCGTGGCGTCCTCGGCGGCGTCGCCCGTAAAGACGATCTGATAGCCTTTATATTCCAGTATGCCCACAGGCGACATATCGTTTCTTTCGGATTTGGGCAGTTCTGCGTATTCTTCCTCGCTTAAAGCGTAAAAGACAAACGAGATATCATCGCAAAGCCCTTCTATTTCAAATATATCCAGGTTCAGAAATATATTGGCGTCGGGTTCTTCGACGGCCGCTTTCAGGAAAGAGCAATAAGAAGATGTGTCGATTTTTGCAGGTGCGTCGGCAAACTTGTCTTTATCCGGGTCAGTGCTTCCTTTCCAGTCGTCGACGTCGGCGTAAGGCAGATAAAAGTTATCTACGTCGTAGTACTCGATCACCTTTGTAAGCATGCTGAAATGGTCGTAATCGGGGTGGGTGACCATAAGGTAGGTCAGGTTTCGGTCGTCGTCGACGAGTTTAAGGTAGTCAAGGACGTCGGTAACGGTGGAGGTTCCGAATTGCCTGCCGCCGTCAATCAGCATATCCTTTCCGTCTGGAAACTCGATGTATATGGCGTCGCCCTGACCGACGTTAATAAAATGCACGTTAAGGTTTCCGTCGATAGAGGTCAGCACGGTTTCTTCACTTATAAGCGAGCCTAAAAGTTCGCCCTGAGACTGATTTCCGAAAATGGCGCTGAAAAGGTCGGGTTTATAAAAATACAGCGCGACAAGAGCGGCTACCAGAATAACCGCTATGATAATTATCGCGATTTTGCTTCGCGTGCCGAAGTTTTTGAATATTCTCCAAAAGGATTTCGTGGTTTTTTTGGCCATAAGTTTCTCCTTTAAGTCAATATCATTTTACAACATAATATGAAATCGGGCAAACAAAAAGCCGCCCCTGAGCCAAAGTCGAAAAAAAGACGGCATTGAATGCCGTCTTCTATATAGTGTAAATTGGACGCTCAGTCGTCGGTGTCGAAGTTTTCGAGAACGGATTTTTTGGGAAGGGGTTTGCTGTCGCCGTGTCGCACGAGAGCCATAAACGCTATTGCCGCCACTACGCATACCGCCGAGTACCCGAACAGCGAATAGTTACCCACGCTGTCCATAAACAGACCCGCGATGGCAGGCGTTATAGCCTGTGCCGACATGGTTGCCATATAATAGTAGCCCGTGTATTTGCCTACGTCCTGCGCTTTGGACAGCTCCACAACCATGGGGAAGGTGTTGACGTTGGCGATGATAAGGCCGAAGCCCGCTATCAGATAAAACGCCGCGAACAGTACTGCGGGAAGGAGATTGTCTCCGGGGCGGACGAAAATCCATACGAGGACGTAGGACACCACCGCAAGAGCGAATCCGAGGATTATGGATTTTTTACGGCCTATTTTAACTGCGAGCATACCTACGGGAATAAAGGCTATTGCGGAGATACCCATACTTACGCCCGAGATGATACCGGCCACGCCTTCGGAAAGGCCGAGCACTTTTACGCAATATACCGACAGGTTGGACGAAACGGCGTTATAGCCCATAAACCACATGAATATGGAAGCGAGAATAAGCAGGAAAGAGCGGAATTTGGCCTTTTCGAGTTTCTTCTTTTCGGCGGCTACCTGCTCGTCGGAGAGGTTGCTGTCGGAAACGCCTTCCTCGGCTTCCTGACGTTTTAGGTCGGCTTCTTCGTCGTCCTCGTCGGTAATGCCGTATTGCTCGCAGATTTGCTCGCACTGCTTGACCATGGCGGTTTCTTTCACGAAATACATGAACAAGGCGAGCAGAATAAGCATACAAACAGCCGAAATCAGATAAATTGCGATAAACGCGTTGTCGTTTACGAGGAATGCCGCCGTATAAATTATAAATGCTATTGCGCCGCCCACGCCGCCGGCAAGATTTATGATTGCGTTAGCCTGCGATCTTAAAGGCTTGGGCGTTACGTCCGGCATGAGGGCAACCGCGGGAGAGCGGAAGATACCCATAGAGATTAGAACCAGCAGCAACACGATAAGGTATATAACCAGCCTGCCGGCGTGTCGGACGGTAATGTTTTCGTGCACCTGTTCGGAAAGATAGGTGGCCACGCCGTTGGCGGCGTATTTGTTGTAAAGGGTGTTGGAAGCCGAGAGAGAATCGTATTCGGCTTTGGATATCTCTACGTAGTTGCCGTACTGGGTTTTGGATTCCAGTCCGGTATTCTGCGAGGAGGGAAGCATCTCGCCTTTAAAATACTTTACGGCGTCGCCTTTGCCTTCCGTTTTAAGAGGAGTGTAAGCAATGGAAATATAATCTTCACGGGTAAGTTTATCCGCTTCGCGCATGTTTCTGAAATCCATTTGCGAAATATAAGAGTAATTTCCGCTTGCGGCTGCGTCGTACCAGGACGCGAGCAGGTCGGAAAATACTACGCCGTCGGCGGGAGAAGTGCCCTCGGTAACGGCCGAATCGTCCGCAGAACTCTGAATATTGTAGGTGATGTCGTATCTTAAAGCGTTGGCCTCTTTAAGTTGCTTGTTTGCCGTTACGGGGATAAACACCATAAGCACGCAGGATAATATGGTACCTATGAAAATAAAAGGCGTACGCCTGCCGAAACGCGATTTGGATTTATCCGACAGCTTTCCGAACAAGGGAAGCATGAAAAGCGACAGCAGATTGTCAAGCCCCATAATCGCACCGCGCCAGAAGTTGGACAGGCCGAAGGCCTTTTCGAGCAGGAGAGGTACAACGAAGTCGTATACCTGCCAGAACAGAATAATTATGGCAAACGCGAAGCCTACCTTGATTGTTTTTTTGTAATCCAGTTTCAATTCCATTTGAAAATCCCCCGTGAGCGGACTTATTTGTGATAATTCAATTATATCAAAGACGGGGAACAAAGTAAAACATATTAAATAAATTAACCCGCAAGTCGAAATTATTTATTAACGGCCTTGTCAGAAAATATCCTTGAAGTCGAAATCCACCGTACTCTGTACGTTTTTAATTAAAATCAGAAGGCTTTGGGTTTTGCTTTTTGCGTTCTGAAGGTCGTCGGCTTGCAAAGAGCCCTTTATTTCGCCTATGGTAACCGAAACCGTACGTGTATCGGGCGAATAGGTAAAGGTGTCGATATATACTTTCTGTTTCTCCCACCAGGCCAGCATCTCGTCGGTGCGCGCGAGAGCAGTTTTCGCATCGCCTGAATCGACTGCAAAATCCACGGCCTCGACGAGGTTTTCAAAACGGCTGAAAATCTCGTGGGTGCGGTGATGGTCGTATATGCCCGCAGACAGTATTACGGCAAGCATGGCGGCGGCTATCGTCAGACGTTTCATTCCAGTTTCCCCATATAGCAAGGTTTTAAATAAGGTTGCACAAACAAGGTTTTATCCTGTGTAACAGTCATTAAAAACACTTGTTTTTGTATTAATTGCAGCTTTTGCAGTTGCAATTCGATTTGCTGCTCGGAAAGGCCCAGTTTTATTAAATTGTTTTTGAGAAGCCGGCCTTCGGCTATTACGGTATAGGGCAGAAATTTTTCGCGGTTACTTAGGCCCGCGTCAGACGGGGTATAGGGCGAATTGGCGTATTTGGGCATTACGCTCAGGCTGCCGTTGGTTTCGAGCACGGCAAATTCGATTTCTTCCGGGAAGAAATATCCCGCTATGCGCAGGGCTTCGGAAATGTCGTCCGAATCCATATCCGCCGATTTGACCGCGCGTGTGTCTATATTGCCGCCGTTGATTATTATAAGCGGTTTTCCGTTTAAGATTTTCCTGAAACGCGGACTTTTTACGGCGATAAAGTTCATGGTTATATGAACTATAAAAAGAGTGAAAACGGGAATTATTCCGTATATGAGCGGTATGGACGGATCGCCCATGGGCAGACAGGCTAGTTCCGCAATAACCAGCGTTATGGAAAATTCGAAAGGTTGTAACTGTCCTATCTGCCGTTTGCCCATAAGCCGCATTACTATCAGCAGCACTATATACAAAAGGGCGGATTTCACCATAATATTAAGCATATGGTTATTGTAAATATTATTTGGCAATTTATGCGTTTTCTGCCTCTATCGGTGTACAAAACCGAAAATATATTGTATAATATATCCGGCAGAGTAGATAAATCGCGTTAAGTGTTACGGGATGGGATGTAGCCCGTAAACGAAAGGGAAACCTGCGGTGGTTTATCGCGTTCGCTGCAACGGGGACAAGCCGTCCTTTTTGTAACGAACCTCTCAAAAGGAGGTTTTTTTATGACTTATTATTCATCGCAACAGGAAATGGACGCGGCGATAGCCGTTCGTCCGCAGGCCAAAAAGCGCCTGACCAACAAGCAGATTGCCTTTATTTCGGTATTTGTGGCCATTTCGGTAACCGTAAACGCCGTAGCCGCAAGGGCAATGGGCAACAAACTGTCGTTCGCCTATACGATAGACTTTATGGCAGGATACTTTTTCGGCGGGATCGCGGGTCTTTTGGTAGGAGGCATAGGCGATTTGCTGGGCTGTCTTCTGGCCGGTTACGCGCCTAATCCTTTTATATTGCTTTCGTCCTGTCTTCTGGGATTTATACCGGGCATGGTAAAAAAGTTAAAGGTCAGTCTGCCCGCATCGATAGTTATAAGCTATGCTCTTACTCTGACTGTATGCACGGCGTTTATCAATACCTACGGCTTATGGCTTATGTACGGCGGCGGACGCACCTTTTTCGCTTATATGGCGGTAAGGCTGACGGCTCAGGCGCCGGTAATAATCGCCAACATCGCGCTTACCTTTTTCATAATGCCGCTGTTCAGGAAGGTGCTTAAAGCCGAAATTTTCAATTAAAACATTCTTGCTTTGCGTTTGAGGATACGGGCGGCGTTCAGGTTTACGAATACCGTCTTATAGTCCGTTACGCCCGTGAGCTGAGTAAACACGACGTACATACCTGTTGCGCCCGCGGCGGCAAACGGTACGGAAATAATATCGGGCGCGAAAGCCGAAACTATGCCCAGCAGAAATCTGCAGAATACGGCAGACGGAACGGCACACAGTACGGAGAAGGCCATTTTTTTTGCAGGTATCTCGAAACGGCACTTTTTATATAGCAAACGTATATTTAAAATACTTGTAAGTGTAAACGACAGGATAAAGCCTAACGCTATCGAATATATTCCTATAAACTTCGGAGTAAATACTATGCTCAGCAAAAGCAGCGATGCCCCCGCCAGATAATGGAAAAAGGTTCTTTTTTCCATGCCCAGCGAATTAAGCATGCTTGCGCTGAGCTGGTTCAGTCCCATAGGGAATATAAGCACGGCGGCAATGCTAACGAAGCGGCCTGACGGCGCGTCGTTGAAAAGAAGCACGGTTATGCTTTCGCCCATAGGCACGTACAGCATACAGAATGCCGAAGCTATTATCGTGAGAAACAGCAGCGAAGAAGTGATTTTGGCCGTTAATTCGTGCTGTTTCTGCGCCCGGTCGGCTATTTCGGGCACAAGCACTACCGACAGCGAACCCGTCAGAGTGGTCGGAGCCATAAGCAGAGGAAGGGCCATTCCCGCAACGCGGCCGTATTCGGCCGTAGCCTGATATATGTCCATACCGGCCGATACGAGGCGCATGGGTATTACTATTGCCGTCAGGCTGGTTATCAGCCCCGAAAACAGCCTCATCAGCGTTATGGGCAAACTTTCTTTAATCAGCAATCCGGCGGAGGAAGGCGCGGCGACGCCGCCCTTCTTTTTTGCGTATATCGCTATCAGCATAACGGCGCAAATTACGTCCGAAACGGTAAACGCCGCCGCTATGCCCGTCGCGCCTGCAAGACTGCTGATTATTCCGCTTGCCAGAAAGACGCTCAGCAGAGCGCGAATTACTTCTTCGGCAAGTTCGGTAACGCTGTAAGTAAGGTAATCTCTTTTTCCCAGAAGCCAGGCTCGGAATACGCAATATACGGCCGAAGTTACGAGTGCGGGCAGCATAATCGTAAACAGCGGCATTGCGCGTTCGTCCTTGAAAAGCACGGAAAAAGACTGTCTGAAAAGCAGAAATGCCCCTACGGTTATCAGAGCCGTAGATACCGATACGGCGAGCGAAGCCGAAATATACGAGGCCGATATTTTACGGTCGGCGGACGGCAGGGCGGCTATTCTGCGCGAAAGTATAAGCGGTATGCCCGAGCAGGAAAACGCCGCCAGGGTAAAGAATACGGACAGGCAGATCTGATACAGCCCGACGGCTTCCGCACCCAGCTTGCGGGACAGATATATTTTGAATAAAAAAGCAATGGCGCGGGTAATTACCGAAAATACGCTGACCAGCGCAACCGCTTTGAACAGTTTTGTTTTGATAGATGTGCTCCTTTAATCGGGTATAACCAGAGTTTGGCCGACAAAAACGTGTTCGGTCATATTGCATTCCTTGATTTTCTGAACGTCGACTCCGAATTTGTTTGCGACCGCCCGGATATCCTCGAAGGGTTTTACGGTATAGGTAAAGCCTATATCGGCTATTGCAAGTATGCGTTCTCCCGCCACGAAAGCGGCCGACGGATTGAGCGATTTCAGTAAAGACGCCGAAGTTTTCAGTTGAGCGGCAAGTCTGACTGCGTCCGAATTTTCTTTTAATCTGAATACTGTATAATACATACTATAAAGTATGTAGGCCCGGCCTGCGATATGCAAAAAAAAACGGCGGAGCAGTTGCTCCGCCGCGGTTTTACGGGATTAGTCCTTCATATTCTTATATTTATCGGACTTGTTCTTAATGCTGTCGGGATTGTCCTTAAAGCGTTTGTCGAAGGAAGAAGCCTTTACTTTGGCCTTCTTCTTGGGAGCGTATTTCTTTATGAAGTAAATAATTACCACTACAATTATAACCGCGCCCAGAACGGCCGAGCTTATCCACAGCCAGTTGAGGTTTTTCTTACCGGGATCGGCATCGCCGTCGTCTTTATCCTCGGTACCGGGTTCTATATCGTCGGTAACGGTAAACTTCATAACGGTATCGCCGACTACCGCGCTGTCGTAAGCGGCCTTATCCGTGGTTTCGATTGCCACGTCGTCGAACATTACGAAGCCTTCAACGTAGTGGTTGGTTTCGTCCACAACGGTACCCATACCGAGTTTAAGGGTAAAGGACTTGGAAGAAGCGGCCGAATTGAGAACGTAGAATTCGGCGTTAACCCAGTTGTCGGCGGCAAGGTTAAGGGTGTAATCCGTGCCGTCTATGGTAAGGGTGGCGTAAGCTTTCTGTCCTTCGCCGAGAGCGTAAGTCTTGAAGGAGAAGGATACTTTATAGTACTTGCCGGAAGCCGCCGAGGTAGAGGTCGAGGTATAGCTGTAAGCCGCGGCCTTTTCGTTGTAAATAAGCAGCATGCTGTCGCTCTGCGGAGCGGACAGAACGGTCTGATATTCGGCCTTGTCCTCGTAAATTTCGGCTAGCGATTTGGTAAGCGATTCGTTTACGTATTTGTTGGCGTCGCCGTGTTCTTCGGTCCATAAAGCCCATTGGGGATTGTCAGCGTCGCCCACGTTGGCGTAAAATACGGTGTCTTCGCTTACGTTACCCGCTTCGCTGTAAACGATAAAGTCGTCGAGGTTAAGAAGATGATCGATAAAGTCGTCCTTGTTTTCGGCATTAAGCACGCCCGCAAGGGTGTAATCGGCCTCGGTATCGTCGTCAGCGGTGTCGTCTTTACCCGTCCAGTTGGAGGGAGAATAAAGAATACTGTCCGAAGAAGACGTGCTCGAGAACGAATCGAAGCTGTCCGTCTTGAAGCTGTAAACGGCGTTGGTGTCGTCGTTCTGAGCGGTTTCGAATTCGGCCGCGTCTATTTCCTGAAGCAGAACCTTGTCAAAGAAGGCCGCTCCGCCGTCGTAATAGTATTCGGGTTCGGAAATGGCGGTTTTGGTTTCCTTGCCCTCGTCGCCTATATAGAGTCCGAGAACTACGGATTGCGTGGTGAGGTTGGTCTGAATATAGAAAGTATAACGCGTCCAGCCGTTGTAAGTCGTATCTGCGGCCGTGTTAATGGTCTTGAAAGAGGCCAGCACGTTGTTGTCGTTACCGTAGAGATAAACTCTGGCGTTAGCCGAGCCCACCGTTTTGACGAGAACGGAAAGCTGGTAATATTTGCTTGCCGACAAGGAAGCGGAATTGGATTTGTATCCTACCGAAACTTTTCCGCCGGCCGAGTCCGAAGTTGCCGCGTCGGTAGAGGCTATCATAAGCAGTTTGTCGCCGCCGATATAAGCCAGGTCGCCGATATTGGCGTCCGTAACGGTATCGGGAACGGGTATAAACATGTTTTCGAAAGCCGAAGCGGGCAGAACGGAACTGTCGTTGATTTCGTTTATGATGTTAGCGATAGTTGCCGCGTCCTTAAGGTCTACGATACCGCCCAGCTGAGTGCCGTTTTTATTGCTGTTGTTGAACTTCCAGCCCGAAGCGGCACCGAAGTTGTCCGAGAATTCGGCGTCCGCGCCTTCGCCCGTCATGCCGCCGTTGCCGAGACCTTCGATAAGGCTGTAATCGTAGTTGTTGAATTCGCCGTTATTGAAACTGTCCGAAGTGGTGGTTACGAAGGAAGTCTTTTTGGCGTAACTGCCGCTTGCCGAGTTGTAAACCGAATACTCGGTACGGGTAAGAGTGAAGTTGGTAAGGAAAGCCTGACCTTCGGCAAGGGTGGAACTTGTCCATTTGTTACCCGAGCCGAGCGAAACGGTAAGGTAAACGGTTTTGGCTTCTTTACCCGTCTGGATATAGAAAGCGACTTCCTGCCATCCGCCGATAAGCTTTGTGGTGATGTTTTCCGTATTGATATTGGTAAACGAAGAAAGCGCGGAGGCGTCTTCGTCGTCCGTTTTCTCGAAGAGAGACACGTTTACGCCGGCGGAGGACTGAACGTCTTCGGTTTTAATCCAGACGCCGAGGCGGTAATATGAGAAGGGATCGAGCACCATTTTGGCGTCTTCGTATTTAAGGTTGTAAACTCCCGCAGAGTCCGACAGAATGGCGAGAACCTTATTGCTGTCGGAGTCGTAATAATAAGGCAGGGTGGGCGCCGTATAGTTTCCGAGGTTTTCGATGACGTTGTCGGTACCGAGCTGACGGAAAGCGTTTGTCTGAGCTTTGGTATCCCATACGCCCGCTACCACGGAAGAAGCGTCGATGCCGTTCATCAGAGTGGAGCTGCCTTCGTCGAATACGGGAGTGAAAGCGTCGGTACCGTTTTCGAACAGGCCGTTTTCAAGCAAGGATTCTTCGTCGGTACGCAGGTTGCAGCGTTTTGCGATGCTGCCGTCGATTTCGGTCTGCTCGTCGCCGGTAACGGGGATGACTGCGTCGGCCGCAAGTTTCTCCACGGTGAGCTTGTCAAAGAAAGCCCAGCCGCTGCTGAAAGTGCTGTCGTCGTTGCCCGTACCGAAGTGCAGTTCGAGGGTGAGAGATACGTTGGCGTTTTTACTGCCGATAACGTAAAAGTCTATTTTCTTCCATTCGCCGGCCGTCGACAGAGTAACTTCGGTGTCGTCGTATTCGGTATTGGTAAGTTTTACGGTAGCGATGTTGGGGTCGGTGGATTCGGGAAGAGAAACCGTTTTGACCCATATTGAAATTTTGTAGTTGGCGCACTGAGCTATGCCCAGAGTGGCGTTGGTTTTAAACCCGATTGCCGACAGCGCGCTGTTGTAAATCATATAAACGTTGCCTACCGAGCCGTCGGGAGTGGAAGGATTGGCCACGCCCTGACCGTAGCTGCCCTTGTTCTCGTCGAAAACGGCGGGGTCGGTGTTGACTCTGCGGTAGAGGTTGTTTCCGTTACCGGTATTGGTGGCGGAGTACAGGGCGGGTATGTTGGAAGAACCCGTGGACGAGAAGGTCAGATAATCGAAATCGGCGTTGGGAACGCGCGTGGTTGTCTTTTTGACGAGGTCGGTAACCGAAATGCTCTCGTAAGTCAGATTTTCGTCCTCAACGGTTTCGAGATATATATTGTCAAAATATGCCCATCCGGCGGAGGTATAGGTATTGTTCGTGCCGAGGGTGAGGTAAAGATATACCGATTTATTGGTGAATTCGTGTCCCTGAATGTATATCGAATAGGTTTTCCATTCGCCCTTCGTGTCGATATCGGTAAGCTGGAAATAAGTAGCGGACGAACCGTAAAGATAAATCTTCGCGCCGCTGCCTTCCGTTACGTTGACGGTTTTAACGGAAACGTGCAATTTATACAGTTTGCCGGCGTTTATCGCAAGGGACGAACTAGGATAATAACCCGCATAACCCTTGTCGGGGTTATAAATCATAAGAACCTGATTATCGTCGGAAAGGCCCTTTATCGAGGAAACGGTTTTGCCGGGGTTAGCGGCGGAATACCATTTTGCGGCGTCCGAAGAAGTGTCGCTGGAAGTTTCGTCGTCAAGCGAGGGATAGGAAGCGTACGTATCTTCGTTTACGCTGATGACGCCTTTTACGGAATCCGAATAATTCGTGCTTACGCTTGTCCAGTTGCTGGGAGAAGCGGGATGCGAGGTAGAACCCGTAGTGGCAAAGTTACCGTTAGGCACCGTAAGGGTGAGACTCTCATCGGAAGAACCGCTGCCGCCGTCTTTGTCGTCGTCGTTATTGCAGGCGGCAAGCACAATCATCATTACGGATAACATCACAACAAGAATAATCGTAAGGTATCTTTTAAAACTGGTTTTCATTGTGTCTCCTATAATACTGAGATTATTGATATAATTATTATGCTCAATATAATATTAAAAAAGCATTAAACTTCAATAATTATAATACAAAGCAAAAAAATATGCAAACTATTTTGAGGCAGATTGAATAAATAAAAGGCAAAAAAGACGGCATAATAAAAAGGTAATGTTGAAATTTGCAGAGGAGAGTAAAAAAGACAAACTCAAAAAGCGTATTGCGGGACTGAGCGTAGGCGGCGTAATAGGATTCGTAAACGGATTCTTCGGGGGCGGCGCAGGAATGTTGCTGGTCCCCGCGATAGGTTTGCTGTACGGGTGTTCGGTAAAGCAGAGTCACGCGACGGCTATAGCTGCCGTCCTGCCCATGACTCTTGTCAGCACTGCAATATACTATTTTGAAGGAGTGGGCGCGGGAGAGGCTTTCCGGCCTGCTTCCTTAGGCGTGGTCGCAGGGGGAATTCTGGGCGCGGTATTGCTTAAAAAACTGTCGTCCAAATGGATAGGCGCTATCTTCAACATTATAATGATAGCGGCGGGTGTTCGGCTAATAATAGGCTGAACAGCCCTTTTATTTATCAATTTACATATTTAAACATCGGATTAGGTAAATTTTATGTTATGGTTATACGTGTTGGCGGGCATCATAGGAGGATTGCTCGGAGGAATGGGAATGGGCGGCGGAACTCTGCTTATTCCCATACTTACCGTCATGCTGGACGTGGAACAGCAAACCGCGCAGTTTATAAATCTGGCTTCCTTTATTCCCATGAGTCTGTGCGCGCTGGCTTTTCATATAAAGAACAGGCTGGTGATATTCAAAGGGCTTTTATACATCGTGATTCCTGCGGTAGTCATGGCGGTTGCGGGCAGTTTTCTTGCCGTAGGAGCTGACGGCAGGCTTCTGTCCGGTCTGTTCGGAGGGTTTTTGTGCGTTCTGGGCGCGGTATCGCTCGTCGGCGGCGGCATAAAAAAGTAAATCGCCTATTGATTATTGTTTTTACGCGTGGTATAATTATTAAAAAGAGCCGTGTTTATACGGCCGAATTACCTTTCGGAGGCCCAAAATGCGTAAAGCCGGAGTACAAGCGGATTTGTTTTCCATGCCGGGCGAGTTCGGTATCGGAGGCATTAATCAGGACGCGGAAGATTTCGTTTCGCTTATTTCGGGTTACGGTTTTACCGTTTGGAACACTTTGCCCGTAAATATATCGGGCAAGGACAACAGCCCGTTTACAGGTATCAGTTTTTACGCGGGCAATCCCGTATACATCAATCCTTACGACATGTACTCGCGCGGGCTTATAAACGGTACCGATCTGGAGCTTGCAAAATACCGTGGCAGCATCTATACCGCCGATTACGACTTTGCCTCCAAAAGCATATACGGTCTTATAGAAAAGGCGCTGGACAACGTTTCTCCCGTACTGGCCGAAGAGATAGCGGCTTTTTCGGCGGCCAACCGGCACTGGCTTACCGATTACGCGCGCTATATGATATTGAGCAGCGACGCCGACGGAAATTTTTCCGCATTTCCCGACAAGCTCCGACGGCGCGATCCGCAGGCCCTCGAGCTTTTCGACGAGATAAACGCGCGTAAAATGGCGCATTACAGGCTGGAACAGTATCTGTTTTACAGCGCGTGGGCCAGACTTAAAAAATTTGCCAACGACATAGGCGTGAAAATAGTGGCCACCGTAAGGCTCGGGCTTCCTTACTTTAACGCCGAGGTATGGTGCAATCCCGATTTGTTCGAACTCGGCAAGGACGGCCTGCCGCTTAAGGCGCTTAAAGACGGTTGCGGCGCAGGCAACAGCCCGTTATCCGTGCCCGTGTATATTCCCGAACGCCTTCAAGCCGACAAATATTCTCTTTTAAGGCGGCGTTTCAGGCATCTTTACACGTTATACGACGGCCTTATTATCGACGACGCTTACAATCTTTTCGAACTGAACTGTTCATCCCCGGACGGCCGCTGCGAAAAATTCCGTCCCGACGGCAAAAAACTGATAAATCTCATTAAAAAGGACAATCCGGGCAAAATACTAATACTCGAAAAGCGCAAAAAGGCAAACGCGGGTACCGTTTACGCCTACGATATAGGCGGACTTCATACCGAAAATTTCCAAAACGCTTTCGCCGAGCCGTCAGACGCGGGCGCCTATCCTCACAATTACGACGCCGACTGCGTGGCTTTTACTTCGAGATACGATACTAACACCGCTTTGGGCTGGCTTTACGAGCTTGAGCCTTCGGTGCGGGACGAGGTTCTTGAATACGTAGGTTTCAGCGGGCCCGGCTGGGGCGCCGGAGGCCGCGACTGCACGTCGGTCAAAGCAATCGCCAGACAGTTAATTGCGTCGGCCTGCTCGATAGCCGTAATTCCCGTTCAGGACCTGTGCGGTTTCGGCGATCTTACCCGCGTCAACAGCAACAATCCCGAGGGCGACTGGAAATTCAGACTATGTTACGACGCGCTTAACAATATAGATTTTCCTTATTATTCCGGCCTTATAAAACTCTATAAACGCGACGAGAGGTAAAAAATGATTGTATTTATCAAACGCGGCCCGTACGACCGCAGGGAACTGATAGATCTCTGTTTCAACAGATACATAGATTGCGTCGGGGAAAAAGGCGGCACGTCCCAAACGGTCGCAGGGGTCAACAACAAGCCTTATTTCAAAGACAGGCCAGACGTTCGCTTTTCCATAAGCCACAGCGGCGATATAGTGCTGCTTGCCATGGGGCGCACCGAAATCGGGATAGATATCGAAAAAATCCGTCCGCTCGATTATAAATCGCTTGCCGAGAGATACTATACGGGAGGAGAAAAGCAAAAGGCCTCTACTCTCGAAGGTTATTTCGAGGTATGGACGGCAAAAGAAGCCTATCTCAAACTTACGGCGGAAGGGCTTGGAGGCATCGGCAAGTACGATACCACCGCCCCGCTTAGCTATAACGGCGAAAAAACGGTTTTTACGCCGGTGGACGTGTTCGAGGGATATAAGTGCACGATAGCCGCTCCCGAACAGGAAATAATTTTCAGCGAAATATTCTGAAACTGTCGTAAAATGCGCTGAGGCGGCAAACCGCGCAAATAAAATTGACAATTATTGTCGGATATAGTAATATAAGGTTATTGTAATCATAAAATGACAAAAGCAGGAGGTAAAATATGGTTTTTGAAAAGCTTAAAGCTATGATAGCCAAACAACTCGGTATCGCCGAAGAAAAAATCACTCTCGATTCCAGAATCGATAAGGATTTGGGCGCCGATTCCCTGGATATAGTAGAAATGCTTATGGACGTCGAAAACACCTGGGACATCACTATCGAAGACGAAGACGTACAGGGCTTTGCAACCGTAGGCGACGTAGTAAAATACATCGAAAGCCTTATTAAGTAATGACAATTCACAGGCAAAAGCGTCCGCAGTCCGCGGGCGCTTTTATTTATCTTAAAATTGACACATAAGATTGTCATATTGCCCGATAAGACCGTCACATAAACACAAAAAAAGACGCAAGTACGTCTTCTTTGTTTATCGGCGTGCGTGCCGTTATATCAGAATATTGCTTATTATTACCTCGGTCATGCGTTCGGTTCCGATTTTTACGAAATTGTCCGTGTAAATATCCGGCGTGCGGTAGCCGTCGGCAAGCGCCTTCTTTACGGCGTTTTCCACGTCGCGGGCGGCTTCTTCCATGTTGAGCGACAGTCTCAGCATCATCGCTGCGGATAAAATGGTTGCCAAAGGATTTGCCGTGCCCGTACCCGCTATGTCGGGCGCGGAGCCGTGTATAGGTTCGTAAAGTCCCGCAGAGGTATTGCCTACGGAGGCCGACGGCATCAGTCCTATGCTTCCCACAAGCGCGGCCATGAGATCGCTTAAAATATCGCCGAACATATTAGAGGTAACTATAACGTCGAAATGGGACGGGTTGCGGGCCAGCTGCATGGCGCAGTTGTCTACCAGCATGTCTTCGACGGTTACGTCGGGATAATCTTCGTTTATGTCGTGCACTATTTTGCGCCACAGTCTGCTGCTTTCGAGTACGTTTGCCTTGTCCACGCTTACGAGACGTTTTTTGCGCGTCTGAGCAAGTTCGAACGCCGAGCGGGCTATGCGTTCGGCTTCGAGTTCGCTTATACATTCGGTATCGAAGGCTTCTCTGCCGTACTTACCGATGCGGTAACCTCTTTCTCCAAAGTAAATACCGCCTGTAAGCTCTCTTACCATTACGGCGTCTATGCCGTCCGCGAGCAGGCTTTCTTTAAGCGGAGAAGCGAATTTAAGTTCGGGATACAGCACGGCTTGCCTGAAATTGGCGTAAAGGCCCAGCTCTTTTCTGATTCCCAGAAGGGCTTTTTCGGGGCGGACGGGGGCATTGTCCCATTTCGGACCGCCGACTGCGCCCAGCAACACTGCGGACGCCTTTTTACATACGTCAACGGAAGATTGCGGCATGGGCGTACCCAGGGTATCTATCGCGATACCGCCCATAGGCGCTTCCTCGAAATTAAATACGGCGTCGTATTTTTTGCCGATTGCGGCAAGAACTTTTTTTGCCGACGATATTATTTCGGGACCTATTCCGTCGCCGCTTATTGTCGCTATATCGTAAATCATAACAATCCTTTTTCGCTAAGGGCTACAAGCCCGCCGTTTTCGATAAGTTTCTGCACGAATTCGCTTTGTCGGGGAATAACGTAAGAGGTACCGAGAGTAAGATTTTTTATTATTCCCTGCGTCAGATCCGCTTCCAGAATGTCGCCGTCGCGGGTTTCGTCCGCTATTGCGGCGTTTTCCGTTATATACAGCCCGGTATTAAGGCTGTTGCGGTAAAATATGCGCGCGAAACTCTTTGCTATAACAAGTTTTATTCCCGAGGCTTTTATTGCAAGAGGCGCGTGCTCTCTGGAACTTCCGCAACCGAAATTGTTTCCTGCCACTATAATATCGCCGTCGCAAACTCTGTCCTTGAAGGTCGCGTCAAGGTCCTCCATACAGTGCTGTTTAAGATGCTCGGGCGAGCTGGCGTTAAGATACCGGGCCGGAATGATGACGTCGGTATCCACGTTGTCGCCGTATTTGAAAACTTTTCCTTTAACCGTCATAATATCTCCTTAAATGGTTCGAGGGTCGGTAAGACGCCCGGTAATCGCGCTTGCCGCGGCAACGGCGGGGGAGGCAAGATATACTTCGCTTCCCGGGTGGCCCATTCTGCCCACGAAATTGCGGTTGGTAGTGGTTACGGCGCGCTCTCCGTCTGCCAGAATACCCATATGTCCGCCCAGACAGGGGCCGCAGGTAGGCGTGCTGACGGCGCAACCCGCGTTTATGAAAGTTTCAAGATAGCCCAGTTTCAGAGCGTCGAGATAGATTTTCTGGGTGGCGGGAATTATGATGACTCTCACGCCGTCGGCCGCTTTTTTACCTTTTAAAATTTCGGCGGCAACGGCAAGATCGCCGAGTCTGCCGTTTGTGCAGCTGCCTATAACTACCTGATCTATCGGAATATCGAAGCCTTCGTCGAAAGTATGCACGTTGGACGGCAGGTGCGGAAAGGCCACTGTGGGTTGCAATTTTGAAAGATCAATATCGATGGTCCTTACATATTCGGCGTCCGCGTCGGGCACGGTAACGGTAAAATCCGCAACTCCTGCCGAATGCAGATATTCTTCAGCCTTACCGTCCACGGGGAAGAAGGCGTTTTTCGCGCCGCATTCTATCGCCATGTTGGCAACGGTGAAACGGTCGTCCATGGACAGGGCGTCTATACCGTCGCCGAAAAATTCGAGAGATTTGTAATTTGCGCCGTCAACGCCCGTAATTCCTATCAAAGTCAGTATCAGGTCCTTGCCCGAAACGTATTTTCCCGGTTTGCCCGTAAGGTTGATTTTAATTGCTTCGGGTACGCGGAGCCAGCCTTTGCCCGACATTATCGCAACGGCCAGATCCGTGCTGCCCACTCCCGTGGAAAAGGCTCCCAGCGCGCCGTAAGTACAGGTATGCGAGTCCGCTCCCAGTATGATTTCGGACGGACGAACCAGGCCCTTTTCGGGCAGTAAAGCGTGTTCGATACCCATCTGACCGACGTCGTATACGTGAGATATACCCTGTCTTTGGGCAAATTCCCGTATACATTTGCACTGTTCGGCCGATTTTATATCCTTGTTAGGCACAAAATGGTCAAGCACGAATATGACGTTATCGGGATTATCGACTTTATCGCCTTTGGCGGCAACGGTCCTGACGGCGACGGGTGCGGTAATGTCGTTGCCCATAGCCTTGTCCACGTTAACCATTACCACTTCGCCGGGCGAAACGCTTTGTTTTTTGCAGTGAGCGGCTATAATTTTCTGAGTGGCGGTCATTGCCATACGGCATTCTCCTGAATGTTATTTTTTGAAAGTTTGTATTCGACGGAATCGCAAAGAGCTATCCAGCTGGCTTCCACTACGTCGGAAGACACGCCTACGGTAGTCCAGGTTTCCGCGCCGTCGGAAGAGGTGATAAGAACCCTTACTTTGGCGGCGGTAGCGGCCTCGCCGTTAATTACTCTTACCTTATAATCTATTAGCGAAATGCTTTCAATTTGCGGATAAAAGGATTTAAGCGCCTGTCTCAGCGCAATATCCAGCGCATGAACGGGGCCGTTGCCCTCGCCGTTGGCGGTGGCGAGAGTGCTGCCGACCTGAATTTTGATTACGGCAAGAGCCGCCGCGCCCGCTACGGGCGGTTGCTCGTTTATGACCTTGAAGTTTATCAGTTTGAAAAAGGGCCTGTAAATGCCGAGGCATTTTTGCGTAAGGATTATGAAACTGGCGTCGGCCCCTTCGAACTGATATCCGTTATTCTCGGCCTCTTTAAGTGCGGCAAGTATGGAACGGGCCTGTTTGCTTTCCTTTGCAATATCGGGGTATAAATTGTGTATTTTGTTCAAAACGGCAGTTCTTCCCGCCATATCGCTTAATAAAATGCGTCTTTTGTTACCTACCGTGTCGGGAGATATAAACTCGAAAGTAGAGGAATTTTTGACTACCGCGTCCGCGTGAGTGCCGGCTTTATGGGCAAACGCGCCCGAACCTATAAACGGAAAATACGAAGGCACGGTAAGATTGGAAATTTCGGCCACAGCCTTGGCGACGGGGTAGAGCATATGCATTTTTTCGGGCGGAATCAGGCTGTAACCCATTTTAAGCTGCAAAGTGGGGATGAGGGTGGAAAGATTGGCGTTTCCGCACCTTTCGCCAAGTCCGAGGAAGGTACCCTGAATATGTTTTGCGCCGCCTTGCACGGCCGAAACAGTACAGGCAACCGCCATACCCAGGTCGTTATGGCAGTGAATGCCTATGACCGCGTCGGGGAAGGATGTAACCGCCGTCTGCGTCGCGCTTTTCACGTAATCGGGCAGATTAGCGCCGTTGGTGTCGCAAAGCACAAGTCTGCGTGCGCCGCTCATGAATGCGGTTTCCAGACATTTAAGCGAGTATTCGGGGTTTTCCGCATAGCCGTCGAAGAAATGCTCGGCGTCGAATATAACCTCTTTGCCGTTTTCGATAAAATACTTTACGGTATCTGCAATTATTTTAAGATTGTTTTCCGCCGTCGTTTTAAGGACCTCGGTAACCTGCGAAGCGGAGGCCTTTCCGTAAATGCAAACGTATTTCGTGCCCGCGTCGGCAACGGCTTTAAGCGAAGCGGAGGAAAATGCGTCCGAGTCGGGGTGCGCGGTACTGCCGAAAGCGACGAGGGAAGAAGATTGCAGTTCGGTCTGAGCGGCTAAAGCGAAAAATTCGGCGTCTTTCGGACTGCTGGCGGGCGAGCCGCCCTCTATGAAAGTAATGCCGAATCCGTCCAGAAGCCGCATGATTTGCAGTTTGTCCTCTTTGGAAAAGGAAATACCCTCGGCCTGAGCGCCGTCGCGCAGGGTGGTATCGAGGACTTCCAGTTTATTGTTCATCGGTAACTTCCTCCATGTGCTTGTTGACGGCGTTGACGTAGGCGAGTATGGCGCTTTCGAGAACGTCGGTGGAAACGCCGCGGCCCGTAAAGAGTTTATCTCCGAGGCGTAGTTTGATTACGCTTTCGCCGAGTGCGTCTTTACCTTCGGTAACCGAATGAATGGCAAAGTCTTCCAGCGCGAAATCGTATCCCGTAATATTGTTTATGGCTTTGAAGGCCGCGTCCACGGGGCCGTCGCCGCTGGCGGTTTCCGAAATGACTTCGTCGTTGCTGATAAGCGAAACCTGCACGGAAGCGCCGCCTTTGAATGAAGACGCCTCGTAATTGTCCAGCGCGTACATGCGGTTGGAAATGGGGCGGGACAGTTTGGGCATGATGGCCTCGATGTCCAGTTTGGAAACCGTTTTCTTTTTATCGGCCAGATCCTTGAATTTTTTGAAGGTATAGTCGAGCGTGGCGGCGTCGAGTTCGTAGCCCATTTTTTTGATTTCGGCCGCGAAGGCGTGTCTGCCGCTGTGTTTTCCCAGCAGGAGTTTGTTGTTGGTGATGCCGATGCTTTCCGGGGTCATGATTTCGTAGGTGGAAGGGGATTCGAGAACGCCGTGCTGATGAATACCCGCTTCGTGAGCAAAGGCGTTTTCGCCTACTACGGCCTTGTTGGGCGGAATTTTACGGCCTATGATTCCGGTTACGAGTTTGCAGGTGCGGTAAATCATTTTGGTATTGGCGGCGGTATCGCAGCCGTAAAAAGCCTTTCGCGTTTTAAAGCCCATTATGATTTCTTCCAGGGCGGTGTTTCCCGCTCGCTCGCCTATACCCGTTACAGTACCCTCTATCTGGTCAGCCCCGGCCCGTACCGCGGCTATGGAATTAGCTACGGCAAGGCCCAGGTCGTCGTGGTTGTGAGTGCTCAATACCACGTCGGAATTCTCGCCGAGAGAAGCCTTGACAGAGGAAAAGATATTATATATTTCGTCGGGCGTGATATAGCCTACCGTGTCGGGCAGGTTTATTATTTTGGCTCCGGCGTCCACTGCAGTTTTCGTAGCCTTTATAAGAAATGGAAGTGGGGTGCGGCAAGCGTCTTCAAAAGAAAACTGAATTTCCTTAAAAAACTTTTTCGCATAGTTTATAGACTCGCTTATAGCCTCTAAAACCTGTTCTTCGGTCATTTTAAGCTTATATTCGAGATGTATAGGCGAAGTCGCTATAAACAGATGAAGCCGTGGAAACGCCGCGGGCGCAAGAGCGTCGCGAGCGGCGTCGACGTCAATTTTTCTGCACCGAGCCAGAGCCGCCGCGGTAGTGGTTTTAAGCAGTTTGGCTATTTCGTAAACGGCTTTGAAGTCGCCGTCAGAAATAACGGGGAAACCGGCCTCGATTATATCTATGTTAAGCTTTTCGAGGGTTTCGGCAATTTCCAGTTTTTCGTTGATATGCATGCTGCATCCGGGCGATTGTTCGCCGTCGCGCAGCGTGGTATCGAGCAGTTTGATTTGTCTCATATATACACCTTAAACCTGATCTTTAATACACTTTCTTCCTCTGCCGAGCGCGGCGCCGCCCGTTCTGGCCATTTCGAGAATTCCGAATGGCGAAAGCACTTCTATAAATGCGTCTATTTTGGCGGAGTCGCCCGTAAGTTCCAGCATCATGGTATCGTCGGCCGATATATCCACGGTTTTGGCTTTGAATATGGTGGAAATATCCACTATTTCGCTGCGTTCCGAGGGTTTAACGTTTACTTTTATAATCAGCAGTTCCCTGAATACGCTTTTGTCTTTTTCGAAATCGGCGACTTTGGCCACGTCGATTTGTTTTTCGAGCTGCGCGGCAATCTGCTTTATGGATTTGTCGTTGGCCGATACCGTTATGGTCATTCTGGAAAACTCGTCGTCCTCGGTAGCGCATACCGAAAGACTGTCGATGTTGTATCCTCTTCTGGAAAAGAGGCCTGCTATTCTCGACAGGACGCCGGGTTTGTTGTTTACGAGTATTGACAAAACGTGTCTTTCCTGCATTTGAAATCTCCTCAGTCTAAAATATTTATAGGCGTTTTAATGTGAATCAGAGTGGGTTTATCCTTGTGTTTCAGAGCGTCTTTCACGGCCGAAACCATACTTTCTTCAGAATTTGCCCTTACGGCGCGGGCGCCCATCGCTTCGGCCAGGGCCGCGTAATCGGTGCGGAGATTGAGGGTGGAACAGAAGTAGCGTCCCCGATAGGATTTTTTCTGAAATTTGCGTATCATACCAAGACTGTTGTTGTCGAACAGCATGACGATAAGAGGCAGTTTATATCTGACGGCGGTAGCCAGTTCGTTCATATCCATATTGAAACTGCCGTCACCCGTAACGAGTACGGTAGGAGAACTTCCGTCGGCAAACAGCGCGCCGATTGCCGCGCCCGTTCCGAACCCCATACTGCCCAGCCCGCAGGACGAGATGAATTTGTCGTTTCCGTCGAATTTAAACGAAGCGGCAGCCCACAATTGATGCAGGCCCACGTCGGTAACCACGGTTTTGGACGGGGGAAGAACGCTGTCCGCCGCCGCCAGCAGGCCGAAAGGCAAAGAAGGGGGCAGACTCGGGGAGCCGAGAAGGGAAACGAGCGATTCGGTTTTGGGATTAAGCCGCGGCAGAAGCAGTTCGAGAGCCTCTTTCAGGTCACAGGCGAGATATCCGTCCGCGGTGTGGTTTTTATCGATTTCGGCCATATCGATGTCGATATGAACGAGCTTCATTTTTTTATTGTAGGTCAGAAAACCGTTTTCGGCCTTACTTGCGAAACGCGCGCCGAGACATACGAGCAAATCCGCGCTTTGCAGAGCCCTTGCGGGCAGGGGATTATGAGCTACTGCCGTGCCTATGGACAGGGGATGGGAGCAGTCGAATGCGCCGATGCCCATCATGGAGGTTGCCACGGGAGCGTTGATTCTGCTTGCGAATTTCTCGATAAGCGGTTTGCAGGCCGAAGCTTTGGCTCCGCCGCCGGCATATATCAGAGGATAGCGGCTTCCGTTGATAAGTGAGACTACCTTTTCAATAGAGGACAGGTCTTTTTTAAGAGGTCTGACCGAGATCTCCGGACAGCGGTATTCGGCCGTTTGGGCAAAAACGTTTTCGGGTATATCGATGACCACCGGGCCTTTGCGGCCCGATGAGGCTATCGCGAAGGCCTCGCTTATTACGGCGGGAATATCCTCGGCGTTTTTGACTATATATCCGTATTTGGTGACGGGCATGGTAATACCGAAAGTATCCACTTCCTGAAAACTGTCGCGGCCGAGCTTGTCCGTACTTACGTTGCCCGTGATGACCACTAGAGGAACGCTGTCCATAAAGGCGTCGGCTATGCCCGTTACCAGGTTGGTGGCGCCCGGACCGCTCGTGGCAATCACCACGCCGGGCCGCCCCGACGAGCGCGCGTAACCGTCGGCGGCAAATACGGCGCCTTGCTCGCCTGCGGTAAGAACGCAGTTTATTTGTTCAAGCGCGCACAGGGAATCGAGCAGCGGCAGAACCGCTGCTCCGGGATAACAGAACAAGGTATCCACACCTTGATTTAACAGAGATCGGGCAACTAGCCATGCCCCGGAACTTTTCATATTATTCCCCTCGGCGCACCGCAGCCGAGGTTTATCGGCCCCTTTTTACGTGTACGCGAATATATTAATTACAGTTATTTTAGTATAATGCGGCCCGATAAGTCAACGGATTTAAACAATATACCCGAAATAAACCGATATATACAAAATGTTATAAAAATATGCCGTTTCTTACATAAAACATTACATTGACATCTAATTATCGGCATGCTACTATTAAATTGCTGTATTATTAATATTCAGAAAACAAGTTTGCGCGCAAGGTCCGTAACGGCGGCGTATTTTTATCTAAGAAGGTGAAAAAATGTTAACCGAATTCAGCATTAAAAAGCCCTTTACCGTAGTGGTTTTAATGGTAATCATTCTGATACTCGGCGGCGTGTCTTACGCCAATGCCAGCGTGGATTTGCTTCCCGACATGAATCTCCCGTACCTGGTTGTGGCAACCGTTGCGGTAGGTTCTTCGCCCGAGCAGGTGGAAGCCAACGTCACCAAGCCCACCGAGGAGGTGCTGGCCACTCTTAACGACGTCAAGAACATATCGTCGATGTCGATGGAAAACGTATCCATGATAATTCTCGAATACGAGAGCAACGCCGATATAGATTTAGCCATAGTCGACGTGCGCGAAAAGCTGAATATGCTCGACCTTATAGATTCGGTAGGCGATACCGTGACTTCGGTAACGGGCGACGGCGGCAGTGTAACGGATATGGTAAGCGGGTTGAATTTTACTCCCATAATAGTTAAACTCAATCCGTCGATGCTGCCCGTAATGATGATGACCATGAGCCTGAAAAACGCGGGGACGGAGCAGTCCGAGGCGAAATATAGAGAGATTATCAAAGAAATCGAAGCCGTGTCAGGCGTGGCGTCGGTATCCACGAGCGGACTTGTGGAAGATCTTCTGCTGATGAAATTCAGCACGGGGCATCTTGCGCAGGACCTCGTTTCTCAGATAGACAACGAACTGGTCAGAAACATGTTTTACGGCATGCTCGAAGATTTCGATCTGAGCGGCGTTACCCAATCGGTGGGCGAGTTGCTTACGCCCGCACTGATTAAAACTCTGCTTTCGGCGCAGGACCTCGACATGCCTGTCGGCAGCACGGTAGAGCAGGAGCTCGGCTATTTCGTGAAGCTGGGCGATAAAATTCAGAGCAGGGAAGAGCTGGAAAACACGCCTCTTATAGGAATCGACGCGGGCGCGTTCGTTTCCGTTCTTAACGACCAAGCCGAAAAATTCGGCGGTACGGTTTATATAAACAAAGCAGCTCTTCAGGCCGCCTTCGAAAGCGTAGCCCTCATCGGACAGTCCGTGACTACGGTTAAGGAAACCCATAAGGTAGAAACCGTGCCCGACGGCGACGGCGTAACCGAAACCATAGATGTTGTAACCGAAAAAGAAGTTAAACTGTCGGTTCAGCTTACAGAAACCGTGTTCAGCGGCATTAAGAACATGGAAAATCCTCTCCTGTCGGTAGTTACGAGAGGGGACGAGGAAGTCCTTTCGGTAAGCGAATCGGTCTTCGGCGCGCTCACGGGCGCCTTTATGCCTTCCGACGGATACGCGGGGCAGAAGTTTTATCTTACTCTGGGTTCGGTAACGGATATTTACGACCTTAACACTTCGGGCGAATTCATCACAAGTCTTAACGGCGAGCCTACCGTCTCGCTGACCATAATGAAACAGCCGAGCGGTTCCACGGTCGAGGTGTCGGACGAGATCAACGCCATTCTTCAAAAACACGCAGAGGAGGACCCCGACTTTACCTATCTCGCGCTGTTCGACCAGGGCGATTACATCAACGTGGTTATAGACAGCATTATCGAAAACATGCTGCTGGGCGCCGTGTTTGCGGTAATAGTGCTTATTATCTTTTTAAGACGCATTAAACCCACTTTGCTTGTTACGGTATCCATAGCGATAAGCGTTGTAGCCACTTTCGTACTGATGTACCTTTCGGGTATTACGCTCAACATCGTTTCCATGGGCGGTCTGGCACTGGGAATAGGAATGCTGGTAGATAATTCCATAGTGGTAATAGAGAACATATACAGGCACCGAGGGTTGGGGAAAGACCCGTTACGGGCCTCGATCGACGGCGCGAAGCAGGTTACGGGCGCAATAGTGTCTTCCACGCTTACCACGATAATAGTATTTCTGCCCTTGCTGTTCACGCAAGGAATAGTGCGTCAGATTTTTGCGGACATGGCGATAACGATTGCATTCTCGCTTGTGGCCAGCCTTATATTCGCGATAACCCTGGTGCCGCTTACCATGACTACCAAAGTATTCGGAAGCCAGAAAGCGGCAAAGGACAAAAATTTCGACAAATTCAAGGACTTTTACGCAAAAGTGCTTACTTACGCGCTTAACCGCAGGTGGATTACCGTGCTTCTGGTTACCGTACTGTTTGCGGGCAGCGTGACGGGCGCCTTCTTTATGGGCATAGAGTTTTTCCCGTCTTCGGACACGGGCAGACTTTCGCTGACGGTGGAATTCAATCTCGACAATCTGCCCGAGGACATGACTTATAACGATCTGTCCGTACGTACCGTCGAGGACATAAACAAAAAAGTAACGGCTCTCGATTACGTGCAAACCGTGGGTATATCCGAATCCACCGGGCTTATGGGCATGGTAGGCGGAGATATGGTTGCTTCGGCATCCACCACGCACACGCTTACGGGATATATAATTCTGGACCCGAAAGCCCGTATATCCGACAGCCGCGCGGCCACGGAGATAAGTAAGCTGATAGAAAGCGAGGACGGACTTTACGTAACCGATCTGAAGACGGATTCTTCAAGTAACAACATAATGGCCGGATATCTGGGCGATTCGCTGTCGCTAAACGTTTACGGCGACGACCTTGACGATCTGATTCAGGCTACCGGTCAGATACAGGCCGCTTTGAGCGAAATCGACGGCGTTACGAACATTACTTCGGGGCTGGACGACGCTCAGCTCGAATACAATCTTACGATAGACAAGAACAAAGCCAGCGAATACGGCGTTTACGTCGGTACGGCAATGCTCTCCGTGATGCAGGCGCTGCAGACGGGCGAAGCGGGGGCCGAACTTACGTTTAAAGGAAGTCAGTCGTCCACTTCTCTTACGATATATCCGTCGGACGTCGTTATACAGATATGGAAACGCGCCGCCGGCGATAACGGTACAAGCGTAGCGATTTACCTCGAACAGACCAAAATATATAAATTCGAAAACAACGCTTCGTCCAGGTATTACGTATTGAATTCGGGCGAGGCATTTACGGCGGGCGACGGAACTTACGTCGAGCAGGGCGATAAAATATATCTTACTCCGACCGACGGTTCGGTTTACGAGTACGTCGTAACAAGCGGCGATAAAACCTCGGTAAAAGAGATAAGTCTTAACGGCGGTTTCGTTTACAGGGAAAATGCTTACGTTGTAAATTACGGCGAGGCCTTGATTTTAAGCGACGGCACGTCCGTACCCGCCGGAGGCAGGATATATCTGTCCTACGCAGACGGCAAATATTATTATAATCGGGCGGACGGGGGCGCAGTAAGCTATACGCCTGACGCCAACAACAAAATTTACTACTCGGCCGCCGAATCCGATCCCGTCAATCTGCTTACCATTCCCGTAGCATGCATGACGGCGGGCGATCTAGGCGATATATCGTCGGTGACGGGCGGAAATTCCACGGTAACCGTACCCTTGTGGAAACTGCTCGAGGACGACTGCTTCGTTAAGGATGCGGACGGCAACGTGCTGATGACCGTGGACGGCGAGGGGAATCCTATACCCGTCGGCATAGAAAAAAGCAAGAGTCAGATTACGGTTATGCGCGAAAACGGCAGAAGATACATGAGCGTATCGGCAGGCATCACCTCGGATACCGATATAGGCAGCGTGAAAACCGAAGTCGAAAAGGTTATCGGCAACCTCGGCCTGCCCTCGGGTATAACGTACGAATACGGCGGCCAGAGCGCGATAGTGGACGAAACCTTCGATACGATATATTTTGTATTAGGTATGGCGATACTGTTTATCTACCTTGTTATGGTGGCTCAGTTCCAGTCGCTGAAATCGCCCTTTATAGTGATGTTTACCATACCTCTTGCATTTACGGGCAGCATACTGACCCTGATGATAAGCGGTATGAACCTCTCCGTCCCCGCGATGATAGGAATGGTCGTGCTTGTGGGCGTAGTGGTGAACAACGGTATAGTATTTGTGGATTACGCCAACAAACTGATAGACGCGGGTATGACGGTCAAAGAGGCTCTCGTGAAAACGGGCTGCGACAGACTGAGGCCTATCCTCATGACCGCGCTCACCACGATATTCGCCATGCTTGCCATGGCGCTTGACGGCTCGGAAACCGGCGCGATGCTGAGGCCCATGGCGGTAGCCACGATGGGCGGACTCGCGTACGCCACACTGCTGACGCTGTTCTTCGTACCCGTGGTATACAGCGCGTTTAACAAAAACCGCAAGAAAAAGGACCGCATAGAGGAATATATGCTGGCCGAGCTCGAAGGCATGGAAGGAATTAATCTTACCTCCGGGTCCGAGGAAAGCGAACAGGCGCCCGCGGTGCTGGATATTCAGCAGCGCACGGCGGCCGGTTACGGAGGATCTGACGCGGGCAGAGACGACGGCAGGGTATAAAAGTAAGAAAGACGGGCCGGCCCGTCTTTTTTACAATATTGAGTATTGACAGCGCGCCGCGGCGCATTTATACTTAAAATATAATAAAAACAATTCGGGTGGTATTATTATGAAAGCTGACGGCAACGGAAAAAAACTCGGCGCGAACGTATGGACTTCGGTTATCATTTTCGGCCTTTTCGGGCAGATTGCCTGGGTGGTGGAAAACATGTACTTCAACGTATTTATCGACCGCACCATGCCGCTCGAGGACAACAGATTCAGCGCGGTTGCTATTTCGGTGATGGTGGCGGCAAGCGCGATAACCGCCACGGCAGCCACTTTAATAGGCGGAATATGGTCGGACAGAAAGGGCAACAGGCGTAAATTCATAAGTATCGGCTATATAATCTGGGGACTGGTCATAATGTCGTTTGCGCTGATAACGGTAAACAACGTGCAGAACCTCGGCATAAAAAGCGTGCAGACCGCTACCGTAATCGCCATAATCGTAGTAGTAATTATGGACTGCGTGATGACCTATATCGGTTCAACCGCCAACGATTCGGCTTTTAACGCCTGGGTAACCGATAATACGGCGGGCCCCGACAGGGGCAAGGTGGAGGGCGTACTGGCCGTAATGCCCATACTGGCCATGGCCGCCGTGTTCGGCGGGCTCGACTGGATGACGCAGGACACCTATCTCAACGCGGCGGGCGAGGAAGTCGTGGGCTGGGTTGAGGGCGGCACTAAAATCGCTACGGGCAACTGGACTCTGTTTTACGTGCTTCTGGGAGCCATAGTCAGCGTTGCGGGCATAGTCGGGTTGTTCACCATAAAGGACAGCCCTTCGCTCAAACCCTCGTCCGACAGCAGTTACCGTGATATTTTTTACGGTTTCAGAAAAAGCGTCGTCAAAGCCAACAAAAATCTGTATCTCGCTTATATAGCAATGGGTATAATAGGCATCGCCAACAACAGTTATATGACCTATCTCATCATGTATGCCGAAAGGACGCTTCAATATCCTAACGGGAGTTACATACTGCCCGTCGCTATAATAATAGTGACGTCGGCCGCGGCAAGCGTGGTGTTCGGAATATATATGGACAAAGCAAAAGACAGGCGCAAATTCATGCTGCCTCTCGCAGGCGTTTATCTGCTCGGCGCGATAGGCATGCTGCTTGCAAGCCCGCTGTGCTTTGAGGGGCAGACGCCCATGGCCGCGGTGTGCCTGGCGGGATTTGTACTTATGGGCGCAAACCTCTGTCTGACAGCCACGATAACCGCGACGGTCCGGGATCTTACGCCTCCCGACAAAACGGGACTGTTCCAAGGCGTGAGAATGGTTTTCTGGGTGCTTATTCCCATGGTAATAGGCCCCGCGCTTACCGCAATCATACAGCAATTCAGCGAGCCGTCGGGTTCGTTAGACATAAACGGAAACCCGATATACAACTATACGCCTTATATGTTCCTGATAGCGGCAGTAATAAGCGTGTTTGCCGTTCTGCCTATTCTGAAACTCGGCAAGGCGCCGCTTGCCGACATGACTCCGTTTGCGGCTAAAAACGCCGAAAACAATGATGATTTATGCGAATCTGACGAATAAAAGGTCGATTTTTGCAAAAAATAAGGATATGAGCTTTTACGACAAAGTATACGAACAAGTAAAAAAGATACCGTACGGAAAGGTTGCCACATACGGACAGATTGCCGTTCTGTGCGGTTCGCCTCGGGCGTCGAGGGCGGTGGGCTATGCGCTTCATTTCAATCCCGATCCGCAGAACATACCTTGTTACAGAGTGGTAAACCGCGAGGGGAAACTGGCTCCGGCGTTTGCTTTCGGCGGGATAGACGAGCAGCGGGCAAGACTTTGCGCCGAAGGAGTCAGAGTAGTCGACAATACGGTGGATTTGGCCGTGTACGGCATGAAAGGGAAATAAAAAAACGCACCCTTTGAGGGCGCGTTTTTTTATTTTTGAGTTTATTTGAAAAACAGCGGTAATTTTTCAAGATAAATTATATCTTTTCTGTCGGCGGCGTCGCCTTCTGCCAGCACGGCCATTTTGCCCGCGATTTCGGCGCCGGTTTCTTTAAGCAGACATTCGAGTGCGTGAAGGGATTCGCCCGTCGAGATTACGTCGTCGACTATCAGCACCTTTTTGCCTTTTATCATGGCGGCGTCCTTGCCGTCGAGATACAGCGTCTGCACGGCGTCGGTGGTAATGGATTTTACTTTCACGGATACCGGCGAGGACATGTAGAGTTTAAGTCCTTTACGGGCGAGGATGTAGTTTTTGCCTTCCTGTCTTGCCATTTCGTACGCAAGCGGAATGCCTTTGGACTCGGCCGTCAGTATAATATCGTGCTCGGGCGCGAGTTTAAGAAGCTCGGTGGCGCAGGCTACCGTGAGTTCGACGTCCGAAAACATTATGAACGCGGCTATATCGAGATGTTCGCCCGCAGGACAGATGAGAAGTCGGCGGGTAAGCCCCGCTACGTTTAAAGTGTAATATTTTTCCATAAGTACCTCTGTAAAAATTATCCGCCATACGGATAACTTTGTCAAGCGTTATTGACTTTATAGAAAAAGGATTTTACAATTAATATATTAAACGGCAAGAGGTTTTTTTATGAGAATGGTTATCAGCGGAGTAAGCAGCGGTATAGGAAAGGAAACGGCGCTCTTTTTTGCGCGCGCAGGCCATACCGTATACGGTCTGAGCCGTCGCCCGTGCGCAATCGAGGGCGTGAGGCATCTGGTTTGCGATATAACGGACGAAAAGTCTGTAAAAGAGGCGGCACGGAGTATTCTTTCCGAGGGCGACGTCGATTGCCTTATAAACAACGCGGGCATGGGAATATCGGGTGCTTACGAAACCGCCGCTACGGATGATATACAAAGAATTTTCGACGTAAACGTAATCGGCGGCATATGGCTTACTCAGGCATTTATTCCTTCGCTGAAACGCACGAGGGGCAGAATAATAAATCTCAGTTCGGTAGCCTCCGTGGTGCCCCTTCCTTTTCAGAGCTTTTATTCGGCAACAAAGGCGGCAGTGGACAGTCTCGGATACGCTTTGGCCATGGAACTCAGACCTTTCGGAGTAAAGGTCACGTCCGTACTTCCCGGGGACATCAGAACGGGGTTTACCGACGCACGGTGCAAAAACCCGTCCGAACCCGACGATTATAACGGGCGCATTGCGCGTTCGGTGGGTAAAATGGAAAAAGACGAGCGTGGCGGAATGCCTCCTATTGCAGTGGTAAAAGTAATAAATCGTGCCGTTACCGCAAAAAAACCGCCGCTCCGTATAGTGGTAGGCGCGAAATACAAGGTGCTGGCCCTTCTTGCCGAACGCATGAGCAAACGTCTGAGACAGGCGGCGGTCTATTCGCTGTACGGCAAATAATTATGCACGATTTATACATTTATACACTTTTTATAATTTAATATTGTATCAATATATAAAATATTTATATCGGTATACTTTTAATTATACAAAAATTTATACATAAAACGCTTGCTTTATGCAACTTATTGTGATAATATTACATCAACAAAATTTTTTAAAGAGGTATTCAAAATGAAAAAGACTTTTATAGTTTTGCTTCTTATAGCCGTACTCGTAACAGGGTGCTTTGCTCTTACCGCCTGCGGTAAAGACAAGTACAAAATCGGCGTTCAGTCGGGTACTACCGGCGAATTTTACGTAAAAGGCAATGCGGATATGCTGCTTGACGGTTTCAGCAATATCGATTGTCTCCCTTACAACAACGGCGGCCTTGCCGTTAAAGCCATGCTGGACGGCACCATCGACTTCGTTATCATCGACAACGAGCCCGCAAAACAGCTTGTAGCGCAGACCAAGGGCATTAAGATGATAGACATAGCCCTGACCACCGAGCAGTACGCTTTCGGCGTAGACAAAAATCAGGCCGAACTCCTTACCGCGCTCAACGCTTTCATAGCCGAAATCAAGGCTGACGACACTCTCGACGCGATTTTCGAAAAATACAATTCTCTCGAATACGACGAAGATGGCAACGTAATCGGCGGCGACGACGCAATCGTAGGCATTACCAGCGCGACCAAGGATCTTTCCAAAGCCTCTCAGCAGCTTGTAGTTGCCACCAACGCGGCTTTTGCTCCCTATGAATACAAGAAGGGCAATACCTTTGCCGGTATCGATATGGAAATAGCCAAACTCTTTGCCGATAAGCAGGGGCTCGAACTCGTTATAGAAGATATGGACTTTGACGCGGTAGTTACTTCGGTAGGCAATAACGGCGTTGACGTAGCCATGGCAGGTCTGTCGGTAACGGCTACCAGAAAGCAGTCCGTAAACTTCTCCGACGCTTATTACGAGGGTGCTTATCAGGTTCTTATCGTTAAAGAAGGCGATACCACTTTTGAAGGATGCGAAACCGCGGCGGACATCGAAACCATCCTGAAGGCTCTTACCAAATAATAAACGATGGACGTAAAGTGGGATAAATTTTATGCGCAGTTTGTAACCTACGGCGGTTACAAAAACGTTCTCGAAGGACTTTTGAACACGGTTGAGATAGCCGTGTTCGGTCTTTTGATAGGTATAGTCATAGGCACGCTTATAGCTATAACCAAAGTAGTGCCGCAATACAAACTGGGCGCAAAAATCCTGTCGAGGACAAGCGACGTATACGTGAGTTTTTTTAGAGGGACGCCTATGGTGGTTCAGCTGCTGATAGGCTATTTTATACTTATACCCGCGCTCAATCTCAGGATAGACAACGTGTCCGTCGCCATAATCATATTCGGACTTAACAGCGGCGCGTACGTTTCCGAAATAATGCGCTCGGGTATACAGTCGGTTGACGTGGGCCAGCTCGAAGCTGCAAGGGCTTTGGGCCTGGGGTACGGCACGTCCATGCTTAAAGTGGTTATACCGCAGGCAATCAAAAACATTCTGCCTACGCTGGGCAACGAGTTTATCGTACTTATCAAGGAAACTTCGGTAACAAGTTTTATAGCCGTAGTCGACCTTACAAAGGCATTCAGGTCTATTGCCGACGCCAACTACGAGTACATAATACCCTATCTGATACTGGCGGCGGTATATCTCGTGCTCGTAATAATAATAACTATAGGCATAAGATTGATGGAAAGGAGGCTTGCCAAGAGTGATAGACGTAATTAATCTGACCAAAAAATTCGGCAACCTTCTTGTTCTCGACGACATAAGCGTTACCATAGAAAAAGGCGAAAAGGTAGCCATAATAGGGCCTTCCGGCGGCGGTAAATCGACGTTTTTGCGTTGCCTGAACGTACTTGAAGATCCTACCGCGGGCAAAATCGTGTTCGACGGCGTAGATCTTGCCGACTTCAAGGTGGATATCAACGCTCACCGTCAGCAGATGGGCATGGTATTTCAGCAGTTCAATCTGTTCAACAACCTCAGCGTAAAGCAGAATATTATGCTCGCGCCCGTCAAAATCGGTTTAAAGACGCTCAGAAAGCAGAAAGCGCACAACGCTTTCCTTCCCGTGTACAATAAATTTATCGATCTTTTCGGAAACAAATACAACAGCCGTATAGAAACAAAGGCGCGTAAAACAGAGGCTCGCATACAAAGCCTGAAAGCCGAACTCGCGCCCGTCGAAGCCGAATGGGAAAGCACCAAAACCATTACCGAGAAAGCGGGCAAGAGCTTTGCGACTTACGACGAAAAACTTACCGCGAAAAAGCTGGGGCTTACCGAAAAACTTGAAAAACTCGAACGCAAACTCACCCATACCGTGCCGTTAAGCAGGAAAGAGGCTGTGGAGATAACGCTTTCCAAAGAACAAATCAAAAAAAACGCCGAGGAGACGGCATACAGACTTCTTAAACGCATAGGGTTGGAAGACAAGGCCGAAGCATATCCGTCCACTTTGTCGGGCGGTCAGAAACAGCGCGTAGCCATAGCCAGGGCGCTTGCCATGAACCCCAAAGTAATGCTCTTCGACGAACCTACCTCGGCGCTCGATCCCGAAATGGTGGGCGAGGTGCTGGATCTTATCAAGCAGGTTGCCGACGAGGGAATGACCATGGTGATAGTTACTCACGAGATGGGCTTTGCCAAGGAAGTGGCTTCCAGGATAATGTTTATGGACAGCGGCAAGATAGCCGAGGACGGACCTCCGGAAAAGATTTTCAACAACCCCGAAAGCGACCGGTTGAAAGAGTTTTTGAGAAAGGTATTGTAAAAACTCCCGAAGCTGTAATTAAAAACCCGACCTGTCTTGAGTAAGGAGCAAGCACAGCAAATGAGTACCCATTTGCCGCTTGCTTCTTCCGCAGCAAGCATAGGAAAGGGGTACCCTTTCCGTAAAATGCACCGCATTTTTCTTGTTGGGAAAATCCCAAACCCTTTTGTGTTCTCTCATTTAATATCCCGTCCGAAAAACGGCTTTTGTTGCGTTTTTGCCTTTCACTACCTACTACACCGCACAGGGCAATTTTGCCAAAGTTTTGAGCAAAAAAATTTTTTATGCCTCTTGACTTTCATGTCAAGCAGATATATAATTGATTTATATAAAATGTTTATATAAATCGATTATTTTCCGAAAGAGAGGGAAGCTGATGCCAAAGCAAAGAATCACAAAAGAAATGGTTGTTGACGCTGCTTTTGAACTTGCCAGACAGGGTGGAATGGAACAAGTCATAGTAAAGAATATTGCAGAGAAATTAGGGTGTTCTGTACAACCAATTTATAGCTATTGCAACAATATGGACGGATTGCGAAATGATGTGGAAAATAAAGTTAGGAGTTTTTTGCAAAATTACATAGCCGCACATATTGATAAAAATGATTTATTCCGAAGTACAGGACACGCATATTTGCAGCTTGCCAAAGAAGAACCGCATATATTAAAAATATTCATTCTGCAAAAGAGAGAGAATGTTTCTACATTAGATGATTTATATAACTTAGAAGCGAATACCCAAATACCGAAAACTATTGCAAACGAGTTAAAAATCAGTGTAGAAAATGCAAAACAGTTACATTTAAATATGCTGATTTACACAATAGGAATTGGTACTATTTTTTCAATAACAACGCCGGGAATTGCATTAAACGAAATATATGCACAACAGGAAATTGCTTACAAAGCATTTTTAAAACAGGCATTAGACTATGGGATGCAATGAGTAGCAACCATAGAAAGGAATTAAATATGAAAAAAGGAATTATTATTTATCAATCTAAATACGGAGCGACGAAAAAGTACGCTCAATGGCTTCAAGATATGACAGGATTTGCCTGCGTGGAAACGCCAAAAGCGACAGTTAATGATATATTGCCTTATGGAACAATCCTATTATGTGGTGGTATTTATGCTTCTGGAATAGCTGGACTATCATTCTTAAAAAAGAATATCAACCGATTTAAAGATAAGAAAATAGTCATATTGTGTGTGGGTGCTTCCCCTTATGATGAAAGTGCATTTGCGGAAATCAAAGCACATAATCTAACAGGTGAGTTGAGTGAAATTCCGCTTTTTTATGGAAGAGGTGCATGGGATGAAAGCAAAATGAAATTTATGGATAGGGCTTTATGTAAAATGTTACAAAAATCTGTATCTAAAAAAGACCCCGATACATACGAGCCTTGGATGAAAGCTCTTATGTGTGCGGCGGGGCAAAAATGTGATTGGACGAACAAGAAATATTTGCTTCCACTATTGGATTATTTGAAGCATTAAATTGCTTAAAGAAAGCAAGGTGATAATTTGGACAAATCAAAATGGATATATTGCCCTGTATGTGGCAACAAAACAAGATTGAGAATACGGGAAGATACAGAGTTGAAAAACTTTCCTCTTTTCTGCCCTAAATGCAAATTGACGCATATCATTGATGTAGAAAAATTAGAGATTGTAATCAAAAATACAGAAAAACAAACTTTTATTATTTAGAAGAAAGGATATAAAAATGAAACGTTTACCTAAATATACGCCTGCGGAAGTACGGAATGATCCATACGGATTTACTTACAAAGAAATGTCGGAAGTTATTGGCGAGAATGAAGCAAAAGCCTTATATGAAGAATTATATAAGCAATTACCACGCAAAAAAAATCTATCAATGTTGGTAAAAAATATTTGCAAAAGCAGTGATACTGAAAAGTATGTTTACGAACTGAAAGACAACAAATACATTGAAACGGTTTTTATCAAGCGGCGAGATGGTGGAACTGTTTGCGTGAGCACACAAGTCGGTTGTCCTGTTGGTTGTATTTTTTGTGAGTCCGGGCGAAATGGCTTTGTTCGTAATCTAACATCGTCAGAAATCGTACAACAGATTATATTGTTGCGTCGAAAAGTAAACCGTATCGTTTTTATGGGTATGGGAGAGCCTTTATTCAATTATGACAACTTGATAAAAGCAATCCATATTCTCCGAGATAGATATGGGCTCAACTTTCCAACCGACGGCATTACCATATCAACAGTTGGTCCGGTCGATCAATTAAAAAAATTGCGCGAGGAACATCTTAAAATTCAGTTGACAATATCTTTACACGCAGCAACACAATCTGCAAGAAATCGTATTATTCCTCACATGCGCATATATGCTATTGAAGATGTTGTTAAGCAAGCCTTATCCTATTCTGAAAGGCATAATCGCAAAATTGTCTTTGCGTATTTGCTTTTACCGGGTATAAATGACCGGCCCTCAGATGTAAGACAACTTGCAAAATGGTTTCGGGGCAAAAAAGTTATGATTAACGTGTTACAATACAACCCAACAAGCAATTCAAGAATTAAAGCACCACAGAAACGGGAAATAGTTGCATTCAAACATCAATTAGAGCAAGCAGGACTTGAAGTTACTATGAGAGTTTCTCATGGCAGAGAGATTAACGCGGCTTGTGGACAGTTAGCTAACACATATAATAAATTCAAAAAAAA
>DVNW01000007.1 GCA_018714105.1 Candidatus Faecicola pullistercoris
TCTATAATGCTAAATCTTATTGACGATCTTTTTGTAATCTTATCTTTCAAAATGTTTTATTTATTGACATTTCGTTTATTTGTTTGTATAATAAGTAAGAAAAGTAATACTAATTATACTGAAGGAGTGTATTATGGAGAATTTCCCTGAAGGTAAGTTTCTGACTACGGTAAAAATCGGTTCCAAAGGACAGATTGTTATTCCTAAAGAGGTACGGGATATGTTTTCGCTGAATACTGGCGATTCATTACTTTTAATGGCGGACAAAGGACAAGGTATCGCCTTGCAGCCGTTTTCTTATATGGAAACGCTGTGGAATGCGGTTAACAATGTTAAAAACGGAGATAAAGATAAAAAATGAACGCGCTTGAAGTCAGAGAATTAACAAAAGTTTATCCGGAATTCACGTTGGATAAGGTAAGTTTTTTTGTGAAGCAAGGGCATATTTCCGGACTTATCGGAAGAAACGGAGCAGGGAAAAGCACGACAATTAAAGGTATTTTACGTCTTATCAATGCAGAAGGAAGTGTCTCTGTCTTTGGAAAAGATTTTCTTAATGAGGAAATGACCGTTAAACAAATGATAGGTTATGTCGGAGGCGGCTTTCGATATTATCCTATGAATACGCTTGCCGCAATACGCAAAGCATACGCGCCTTTTTATCCGAGTTGGAATCAAAGTAGATATGAAAAATTCCTTTCGCAATTCGAACTTATTGAAAGTAAAAAGGTAAAAGAGCTTTCCGAAGGAATGAAAGTAAAGTTTGCGCTTGCCCTCGCTCTCTCGCACGGTGCAAAGTTGCTCATTATGGACGAGCCGACAAGCGGCCTCGATCCGCTTTCTCGCGAAGAGTTTTGTGACATTATTTTACAGCTCGTACGAGAAGAAGGCGTATCGGTTCTTTTCTCTACGCACATCACGTCCGACCTGATGCGAATTGCAGACGATATCGTTTATATCTCGCAAGGGCAAATTCTTGCGGCGTGTCCATTGAAAGAATTGCTATGCAAATATAATTTGGCACATTTTTCTTCTCTTGCCGACGCATCTGCCGTCAATGCTATCGGCGTGAAGGCGGTCAAAGAAGGCTACGAAGGTTTGCTACCCCGTGATATGCAAATATCGGAAAGTATAGCCGTGACAGATGCAACGATCGACAATATTATCGTACATTTGGAAAAAGAAAACGAGGAAAAGAAACATGTTAAATCTAATTAAAAAAGAAATTGCTCTTTGTATGCACCCTACGGCTTTTATCTTTCTCTTTTTTGCCGTGCTCGTTTTTATGCCGAATTATCCATATGAAGTCATTTTCTTTTTCTCATGCCTTTCGATATTTTTCTGTTGTATGATGACAAGGGAAAACGGTGATATTGCTTTTTCCTGCGCATTGCCTGTAAAAAAAGAGCATATTCCCTTTGCAAAAATGCTGGTGGTATTCGGGTTGCAGTGTATCATTTTATTGCTTGTCGGTGTCATCGGCGCAATAAAAGGCGCGGTTTTGCCTGCGGAGCAATATGTCAATCAAGCAGGGATATCGGCGAATCTTGTTTTGGTAGGCAACGGGGCAATTTTGCTCGGCACATTTAATTTGATCTTCTTCCCTTGTTATTTTAAAAAACCCGATAAAATCGGAGTACCATTTGTAATAGGAGCAATCGTCGTATTCTTTGTAATCGGCATTTTAATTGTTTTGCGTTGGGTAACTCCGCTCTATTCTACAACTCTGAACGGACTCAATTCCGAAAATACTGGTGCCAAATCAGTGGCTCTTGCGATAGGAATTGTCATCTATGCCGTTTTATCTGCCGTGAGCTGTAAACTATCAATGAAAAATTTTCAAAGAGTAGACTTGTAAATAATATAATTTAGCGTAATGAGAAGTTAAAAGATCCATTTGAAGAATAAAAGAATAATAACTTGTATAGTCCTTAAATTTGCCCAGTCAGCCCTTTGCTCGGGCTGACTCTTATAATTTCGTTCAACGATGATGCCGACAACACCCTTGATACAAAAATAACAGAGTCGCGGGTTCAAACGCGACTCTGTCTGGCGGAAAGAGAGGGATTCGAACCCTCGGTTGGGTATTAGCCAACACACGATTTCCAGTCGTGCGCCTTAGACCAGCTCAGCCATCTTTCCATTTTTCACTATTTAATTGACTTAACTATTATAGCGGTATTTTCACCTTTTGTCAAACGCTTGACGCATTTAAAACCCGTTAATTACAGTTACAGTGTTTTAACTTATAGCATTCCTCTATGCATAGCGCGAATTTGGTTGAAAGTTTAAGTTTTTCGAAAACAAAACGGTAGATTTTGCCGTTGAATATTTCAAAATTATGGCCGAGTACAAGGGCGACGGTAGCCATTTTATCCGTATCGAATTTTATTTCGAACGGACGCCCTAGGGCGCTTCCCTTGTACACAAGGGAAGAACCGTTTAACTGCAATAAACCTTCGCCTTGTTTTTCGAAATAATTGGTTTTGCCGTTTACCATATGAATATCGACGTCGGCAGTAATGAGAAAATTATCGTCCGAAACCGTTCTGCGGCAGTCTTCGCGTTCAAAATCCACCCATTCGTCCACATAAACGGGGATGTCGGGTTTGTCCGTCGAGGACTCGATTTTACCGCCGGGAGTGTAAGTATACACGGTATTGCACGCGGAACACGTTATTTTATTGCCGGCAACGGAAAAATGCCCTTCTGCACCGCAAACGGGGCATTTGTACAAAAGATTTTCAAGGCCTTCGGCCGTTTGCTTCAAAATGACGACGTTTTCGTCGCGGCGGTATTGCTGGTCGTTATTGTCGAGTACGCTGTGGATTTTTGCAAGCAGTTCCTCGTTACTCATTTTTTCGATGGTTTCAGGGGAGAGAACGCAGGTAGCGTCTACCTTAACGGGGCTTTTGTAATAAGTCTGCTCGTTCCATTTGGGATTGGCAAGGTATGCGCCTTGCGTTTTGACCAGCACGACGGGGTATTTAAGCCATTTGACCAATTTGGCAATCGAAGGGGGAATATATCCCGTGCGGCCGTCGATAGTAACCTTTCCTTCGGGCATAAGCAGTACGTTAACGCCCTTGTCAAGGTTGCCTTTAATACTTTTGATGCTGGCAAAATCATTGCTGAACTGATGGCGTTTTATGGTGCGGTAATGGTTGATAAACCATCTGTATAACCGGCGATTTGCCATGTTTTCGGCAACAACGTAGTTGATTTTTTTGGGAAAGAACATCAACGTATATATCAGAAAATCCACGGGGCATACGTGGTTGGCAAGTATGAGGTAAGTGTCTTTTTTAAGATTTACAGCCGGTTTTTTGAACTTGATTTTAAGACGCACTTTGCAATACAACAAAAGTAAAGGCATCAAAGAATAGTAAAGCAAAAGACTCGGGGTAAGTTTTGTTTTTTTCTTCATATCCGACAATTACCTTTAAAAACAAATTTATATAACAAATTATAATTATATTATATTATGTGTACATTAAAAAAGCAAAAAAAAGTTTTAATTAATTTTAATTTTTTTTGGTTTTTAATAATAAAAAAGGCAGAAACTTTAAAGTTTCTGCCTTTATTCCATTCGGAAAGTACCTTTATTCGGCCGCGGGTTCGTCGGACGAGGCCTCAGAAGCCGGTTGCGCGTCGGCAATTTCGGTTACCGCTTCAACGTTTTCATCGGGGGCGGAAATATCATCGACTTCGCTCGCTTCTGCGCAAACAGCCGCTTCAGCCGCTTTCATTTCGGAGAGTTTCTGCCTGAGGACGCCTATGATATAAATCATTACCATAGCGATTGCGCCTACGATGAAGTAAACCGTCCTTACGGAATACAGAGATATAACGGCGAACAGGAGATGGTTGGATTGAAGCCAGGTCATATCCTGATAGCCGAGTACGCCGCGGTCAACGTTCATGGGGCGAACCACGAGGCTGAAACCGTCGCCGACATAGTACGGATTGTTGGTGCTGTCGTACTTCTGTTCCGCATTGAAATCGGGGTTGACTTTGTAATCGAATACGAGGTAAGCAGCAAGTTCGGTATTAGCAACGTTTTTATCTGCTAAAGTATTGATTATACCGATATTGAACAGCTCGTCGTAAGTGAAGTTATCGAAAGGAACGCTGCCTTTCAGAATTTCGCCTATGTCGATACCGCCCAGATCCAAGCCGTCCAAAGCGGATTGCTCTATCTTGATGGAAAGAGGTTTGCCGTCTATATCGAGAATGGACCAGGTTACGGGTTTTTCTACCCATTCGCCGGTAACTTCGTCGAAATACTTGAATTTATGAACAATACCAACTTCTTCGTCGGTGCGTGTATCTCTGGGGGAGAGAATGAGGCTTACGAGCACGGGAATGGTCTGACGGCTGCTGTTAGCGTAAGGAAGCAGACAGTCGTCGAAAGTTTTATAACCGTCCTGGTCCATGCTCTTGTAATTCTGGTCGAATAACGACTTTACTCTTTCGTCTCTTATGCCGTCTTTGATGAGCTGCTCGTACGAAGGATAGAGAGCCTCGGTAATCATAATGGCAAGAGTCTGGTTGGTAAGAACGCAGGTATCGTAACCGCTTCCGAGAGAAATCCTGTTATAGCGGTAATCGAATCTGAGATATTCGTTCATAATAGTATCGAAAAGCTTTTTCTGGTCGGGATTGTATCCGGCGATAGTGCTGTCGATAGCGTCTTTTTTAAGTTTGGTATCGGTAACTTCGTAGTATTTGATACCGGTGGCCGTTTTGGGCATATTTGCTTCTTCAACGTCGGTAAACTTTACGTAAGCGGACAGCCACTCTTTATCGGCAAGTATCTGGTTATAGGAGCGTTCGCCTTCGAAGTTTCCGTTAAGCAGATTCAGCCTGATAAATTTTTCGAGCAGGTCCTCATTCTGAGTAGCCTGGTCGTCGTAATCGTAAACGACGTCATTGTAGCCCATAGTGCCTTGAGTTGCGTCCGCAACGATATCGGGTACGATAGTATCAAGTACCATGGGGAATACCGCCAGCAGCGCCAAAACGGTAATAAGCATTTTAACGGTTTGTTTTTTGATGCTGCTCTTGCTCTTCTTCCTGGTAACCACAAGCGCGACTACAAGGAATATCAAAGAGAATACGACCGTAACAATCAGGCCGATCAGGGGCCAGAAAGTGTAATAAGGCACTTTTTCGTAGATGCCGAACTGAATAACGGCTATCCACACAAGCAAGAGAGGGAATGTAGCTACATAGCAAGCTGTTTTTAAAATATTAAGGAATATTTTCATTTTACATAAACCTCCTCTTCCAATTTTCTGCATTTTTCACTGAACAGACCGAAGATTATCGTCATAAATATGGCTATACCCGCAAACTGAATGAGGTTGTCGCGCAGGCACAGCAAGGGCAGTACGGTAGGTTTGTACTGCATGTCGGCTTTGAGCTGATACAGAGAGCTGAGTCCGTAACCGAAAGCAGAGGAATAATCACCGTTACCGAGGGTGTCGCCGATAAGAACGGAGCCTGCGAAGAAACCGTGACGGTTACCTTCGTAAAGAGCCCTTCCGTAAGAGGCGAGCGCCTGTTCCTGTTCGCTTTCGCCGAAGAAGTCATAAATGGGCTTATTAAGGGGCGAATCGTACCAGGCTATGCCGTTGAGAAGGTTAAGAATCAGTTCGGGAATAGTGGTTTCGGCGGTAACTTCGCCCACGTCGAGTCCGAGACCGGAGACAAGGTCGGCAAGAGCCTGAGCGCTGAGACCGAAAGATTCGAGCGCCGTAGCTATTCCTTCAAGGGAAAGAGTTTCGTTGAGGGCGATGACGGCTTCGTTTCCGTCGATGGCGATGGTAAGTTCGACGTAGCCTTTGGAAGCGTCGATAGAAATATTTATGTTTTCGGGAAGGAATCCGCCTACAAGGCCGAGCAAGGTTTTAAGTTTGGACATAACAAGCTGAGTCTGTCCTACGTTTGCGCCCAGCGCGCCGAGTATGAGGTCGAGCCTTTCTTCGGTAAGGCGGTATTTGTTAGCCTCAGCCTCGTTGGCTTTATATTCTTCGGTGGCGATATAATCCTGCCATGCCTTGCTGTTTTCGGCTTTTTCGTAAGCCGCGGCATAGGCTTCGTCGATGGAAACAGTTACGGGCTTGCCGGTAATATAATCGGTAACGATTTCACCGTTATCGTCGTATTGGTAATATGTGCGGGACAGAGCCTCGTTGTAGTCGATAAGAATTTCGATAGCTACGGGTACGCTGAATACGTAACCTTCGGCAAGCATACCGTTGGGAGAATAATCGGCATAACCGTAATAACCGTCTTTATATTCGTTGCTTTCTTCCTCGTCGTAAACAAGAACCCAGTTTCCGTCCTTATCCTGTTCGTACTCGGGGGTGTTGGATACGTTTTTACCTTTGCTCATACCGTCCATATTGATATTGTATATGCGCATAAAAGTATCGAGGTTGCCGGCGAGTCCGCCTGCGGAACCTGCGTAATCGGCAAGCAATTTTTCATAATCATCGGCGGAAACCTTGTTGTCGACGCTTGCGAGGGCTTCGTTGGTGGCTTTATCGCTGATACCGTCGATTATCGCAAGAGGCAACAACATGGTAACCAGAATAAGGATTACCATAATTACCGTCCTGAATTCCTGCTTCTTGATGAAGAAGGAAATTCCTATCTGAATGAAGGCCAAAAATACCCATATCATAAAAGCTATGCGTACGGGTAAAAGAGGGTCGCCGAAGCCGGTGCGGTTCTGGAACGCCATGGAGTCCATCAGAACGGCGTAGACAAACAGCGGCAAGCCAAGCAGATAGAAAATTGCTTTAAGAATGCGGAAGATTAAGAGTTTCGTCTTTACATCCATAAAATTCAATCTCCTTAACATATAGCTGATTTAACATTGCTGTTATTAAAATTATTATAATTGTTCAGGCAAGGGTTTGTCAAAACTTTATAATGTTTTTTTAATATTATTTTAATAATTTAAATAAATATGCGTAAATATAAGGGGCAAATATGGTAATAAATCGCACAAAAGGCGACGGACGGCCAAAAGGATAAAACGGAGCGGGCGAAATGGGATTAAAAAGTGTTGCAAAAAAATATAAAACAGCTATAATTATACTGTTGAGGTGAGTATGATGAATATTGCTTTTAAAAAGGCGGAAAGCGCCGCCGATATTGCCCTAATCGCGCAAACGGCAAGAATAATATGGCTTGAAACCTATCTTCCCATACTCGGTCGCGAGCAGGTTGAATATATGATCGAAAAGTTTCAGAGCGCGAGCGCCCTTACCGGGCAGCTTGCCTCCGGTTACGTTTACGATATTATATTTTGCGACGGCGAAGTCGCCGGGTTTGCAGGGTACAAGCGCGAGAATGACGGTTTGTTTTTAAGTAAACTTTACATTCTTAAAGAATACCGCGGCAGAAAACTTGCGCCCAAAACGGTAGAACGTCTTGCGGAAATATGTAATAAAGAATCGCTCAAATACGTTTTTTTGACAGTAAACAGGCAAAATTCGACAGCGATAGCCGTATATACCAAACTCGGTTTCGTAAACGAGCGCAGCGAGGATAACGAGATCGGCCACGGATTTTATATGAACGATTATATAATGTACAAATACATTTGAACAGTATTTCGTAAGATTCAAAAATTCCGCCGTTCTCTTAAAATAATTTGAGTGCCGCACTGATGCGGTTGAGGTAAACATTGTTTAAGCTTTTTAAAAATTTAAAACCTTATGTTCTGTTCATAATAATTGGCGTTTCCTTCGTCGCGGCGCAGGGTATTTTAGAGTTACAGCTTCCCGATATGCTGAAACAGATTATAAACGAGGGACTGTCGCTTTCCGAGGACGGTGCGCCCGTCATAGACACGGCCGTCGTATTCAGGAAAAGCGCGATAATGCTGGGATTTGCGGTGCTGGCTTCGGTATGCGCGCTGATTTCGTCCTACTTTGCGGCAAAAGTCGCAGCCGCTTTTTCAAAAGACGTCAGGCGCAAGCTGTTTTCCAAAGTTCAGACTTTTTCGGCTACGGAGCTCGATTCCTTCGGGACGGCAACGCTTATTAACCGTTCCACAAACGATATAACCCAGGTGCAACAGCTTGTTGTAATGCTTATGAGAGTTGCGATTTTTGCTCCCGTAATGCTTATCGGGGGTACGGTTATGGCATTTAAAACGGATATCAGGATGACCGCGGTACTTCTTATAAGCGTGCCTCTTATCGCTATCGGAGCGGTTGTTATGCTGAAAGTGTCATTTCCCGTTTTCAAGCAGATACAGACAAGGACGGATAAACTTACCGCTGTAATGCGCGAGAATCTTACCGGCGTCAGGGTTATCCGCGCGTTCAACCGCGAAGAAACCGAAAAAGAAAGGTTCGACAAAGCAAACAAAGATTTAACTAAATCTTTGATTTTTGCTTACCGCATAATGGCGGTAGCTATTCCGCTTGTAATGCTGCTGATGAATTTTACCGCCATAGGAGTTACTTTTACCGTTGCGAGAGGGGTTACTTCCGCGGGGTGGGATCCGTCCGCCGTAGGTAATATGGTGGCCGTTTCGGAATACGTATTCCACATAATGTTTTCAATACTGGTAGTGGGAATGATAGCTTCGATGATACCGCGAGCCGTAGTTTCCGCGGGCAGAATACAGCAGGTACTCGACAGCGAAGTTTCGATAAAAGACAATCCTTATGCGGCCGACTGTCCCGCAGGCGGAATAGTGGAATTCGATAACGTCGGACTCAGATTCGCGGGGGCCGATAAATTTGCAGTACGCAACATATCCTTTACCGCAAAACCCGGAACGGTTACCGCTATTATAGGCAGTACGGGCAGCGGCAAATCCACAATAGTAAACCTGTTACCCAGGTTTTACGACGTTACCGAGGGCAGTATCAAAGTGGACGGCGTAGACGTCAGGGATTACAATCTTATGCAGCTCAGGGCAAAACTGGGCTTTGTGCCTCAGAAAGCTCTGTTGTTCACGGGAACGATAGCGGACAATCTGCGCTTTCAGAAGGAAGACGCTTCCGACGAAGAAATAACTGCGGCAGCCAAAATGGCCGAGGCGTACGATTTTATTACCAAAAAAGAGGACGGCTTCGACAGTATTGTAACGCAGGGAGGAACAAACTTCTCGGGAGGACAAAAGCAGCGGCTTGCGATAGCGCGCGCCTTTGTGGGGAAACCCGAGATTTACGTATTCGACGATTGTTTTTCCGCTCTTGATTTTAAAACGGACGCAAAAGTAAGGCAGAACATTTCGCAAAATCTGAAAGGCGCAACGGTAATCATCATCGCGCAGAGAATTTCCACGGTTATGTCGGCGGATAATATTATAGTGCTGGACGACGGGAATATAGCCATGCAGGGCAGACACGAAGAGCTTTTGAAAAAGTGCGACGTATACAGGGAAATAGCCCTTTCTCAGTTAAGCGAGGAGGAACTCGGAAATGTCTGAAAAAAACAAGTTTAAAAACGGACAGGCCGCGGCAAAAATCAAAAAACCGCAAAGAAAATCCTCGCAGAACATAGAGGGTAAATTCGAAAAGCCGAAAAACTTCAAAGCTACGCTTAAACGTCTTGCGGTTTATCTTAAACCGCAGATTCCCGCGCTTATTCTTATTATAGCGCTTATAGCAGTGTCGACATTGCTCAGCGTACTGGCGCCTAAAATTCTGGGTAAAGCGACTACAGAGCTGTTCAAAATAACGGGCGGCGGAACGGTTGACTTCGCTTATATTTTGAAGATACTGGCGATTTGTCTGGTACTGTACGGATTAAGCTCGCTTTTTACCTTTTTCAGCGGATTCATCACCGCTAAAATGGCGCAGAACATCGTTTACGATATGCGCAGGCAGATACACGACAAGCTAGACAGAGTGCCCCTTAAATATCACGACAGTTATACCCACGGCGAGATTCTCTCCCGCGTTACCAACGATATCGAAACCATAAACTGGTCTTTCCAGGAAAGTCTTACGCAGATACTTAAGGGCATAATTACCATTATAGGCGTCCTTGTGATGATGCTTACCATAAGCGTGTGGCTGACGCTGATAGTGGCAGTAAGCGTTCCGATACTCGCGCTCATCACCATGAAAATAGCAAAAGTAAGTCAGAAGCAGTTTGTAGAGCAACAGAAGGAACTAGGCGAAATAAACGGCTATATCGAGGAAATGTACACCGGACAGCGCATTGTCAAATTGTTCAATTACGAGGACCGCGCGCAAAAAGAGTTCGACGAAATAAACATCAGGTTGCAGACGGCAGGCAGAAGAGCGCAGTTTTACAGTGGCTCCATAATGCCCGTACTGAAATTCGTAAACAACCTCGTGTACGTGGCGATATGCCTGGTAGGCGCGTTGCTGTTCGGTCAGGGAAAAATCGACATAGGCAACATTACCGCGTTTATCACTTACAGCAAACAGTTTGCTCAGCCGATAAACGAAACCGCGCAGATTTCCAACGTAATTCAGTCCACGCTGGCGGCGGCCGAGAGGGTATTCGAAGTGCTTGACGAGGCGGAAGAGGTGCCCGATACGGAGGACAGTTTAAAAGATACCGCCGGCCTTTTGCCTAACGTGCGGTTCGAGGGAGTAAAATTCAGTTACAATCCCGAAATTCCTCTTATAGAGGATATGTCTTTCTCGGTCAGGGAGGGTGCGACAATAGCCATTGTCGGGCCTACCGGAGCGGGCAAAACCACTCTTGTAAACCTGCTCATGCGTTTTTACGAGCTTAACGGAGGCAGCATATCGGTAGGCGGAGTCAGAACCACGCAAATAAACAGGCATAATCTGAGGAATATGTTCGGAATGGTTTTACAAGATACCTGGCTGTTCAGCGGTACCATAAGGGAAAATCTTGTTTACGGCAAGCCCGACGCCACCGACGAGGAAATCCGTGAGGTGCTGAAAAAAGTTCATATCGAACACTTTATCGACACTCTTCCCGACGGTCTGGATACCGTGCTTAAAGAAGACGCCGGCAATATTTCGATAGGACAGCGTCAGCTTATAACCATAGCCAGAGCCGTGCTTACCGACCCGCAGATTCTCATACTCGACGAGGCAACGAGTTCGGTAGATACGCGCACCGAGAAATACATTCAGGAAGCCATGACTGCCATGATGGAAGGGCGCACAAGTTTCGTTATTGCGCACAGGCTTTCGACAATCAAAAACGCCGACCTCATACTGGTTATGAACAAAGGCAGGCTGATAGAGCAGGGTACTCATGCCGAACTTCTGGCACGAAAAGGCTTTTACGCCGACCTTTACAACAGTCAGTTCCGCATTTCCAAAAACCCGGCATGACTGTTTGCGGATTAAAAAGTATTTTGCGTTATTTTGTAAAATATTTGCAAATACCCCTTGTATTTGTTGGCGTAAAAAAAGTTTATATGCTATACTGTAAGCAGTTTCAGACGGAGGTTTCTTTATGACGCCATTTTCCGAAAACATCTTTCAGGAAGAATTTTATACTTCGCCTATGGGCATAATCGCCCTCGACGGCGCTACGGAACTTGCCGCTAAGATAGACAAGTATCTCGTGGCCTGGGCAAACAAAAAATCGGACGGGGTAAAACGCGAGACTTTTATTATAGACTCGGCATATCCCAGGTTCACCACCGGCGACGGTAAGGCTATTATCAACGAAACCGTACGCGGCAAGGATCTTTACATTATCGCGGACGTAGGAAATCACGGTTGTACCTACAACATGTACGGCAAGGAGCACTGCATGTCTCCCGACGAACACTTTGCCGACCTCAAAAGGGTTATTTCGGCGGCGGGCGGCAAGCCTTCGAGGATAACGGTTATAATGCCCATTCTTTACGGAGGGCGTCAGCACAGGCGTAATTCAAGAGAGTCGCTCGACTGCGCAATGATGTTGCAGGAACTCGAAAGCATGGGCGTAAGAGATATAATTACTTTCGACGCTCACGATCCCCGCGTTCAGAACTCCGTTCCTCTTATGGGATTCGACAACTTTTTCCCGACTTATCAGATTCTTAAAGCCATGCACAAGCGTTTCCCCGACGTTCAGCTGGATAAGGACCACCTTATGGTGGTTTCTCCGGACGAGGGCGCCATGGCCAGAAATATTTATTACGCGTCCGTACTCGGGCTCGACCTCGGTATGTTCTACAAGAGAAGGGACTATGCCAACATCGTTAACGGACGCAATCCTATAGTCGCTCACGAATATATCGGAAGCTCCGTCATGGGCATGGATATTTTTGTAGCCGACGATATTATCGCTACGGGCGATTCCGTACTCAAACTCGCGAGAGAACTTAAAGAAAAGGGCGCAAACAACATCTTTTTCGCCGCTACTTTCGCACTCTTTACCGAAGGGGTGGACAAGTTCCAGAAAGCATACGAGGACGGCCTCTTCACAGCCGTGCTTTCCACAAACCTTACTTATCGCATTCCCGAACTGAAAAAATGCGAATGGTTTGTAGAAGCCGATCTGTCCAAATATATAGCGTATATCATTTCGGCATGCAACAGCAATCAGTCGGTAAGCTCTCTGCTTGAACCGCACAGCAAGATTAACGAACTGCTCGGCAGGATTAAAAAATAATGAATATCAGGTGGCTGGGCCATTCGGCATTCTTAATAACTACGGGTGCGGGGGTAAGCGTGCTTACCGACCCGTATGACTCTTACGTCGGATGCAGGATGCCTTCGGCCGCTCCCGATATAGTTACTGTCAGCCACGACCACGAGGACCACAACTGTCTCGAAGCCGTTTCGGGCAGTCCTTGTGTTCTCAGGGGCGGCGACGTATACGATAAAGGCGGTTTGTCCGTCAGTTCGGTGCACACCTTTCACGATAGCGAGAAAGGCAGACTCCGAGGGGATAATTTCGCTTTTGTTTTTAAGGCGGACGGCCTTACTCTCTGTCACATGGGCGACGTCGGAGAGTTTGTGCCCGAGCTTTTCAGGCCTTTCGATATAGACGTTCTCATGTTGCCGGTGGGCGGTAAATACACCGTGGACGGCAATACGGCTTACCGCTATGTCGAACAATTAAAGCCTTCGCTTGTTTTACCAATGCATTTCAAAACACCTTACTGCAATTTCGCTATCGACGGCGCAGACGTCTTTCTGGCCCGTTTCAATAAAGAAAACGTCTTTTACGCGGATATTTTGCAACCCGAACTTTATCTGAAAAAGGGTTGTACGCGTGTTGCCGTAATGAATTTTAAAGCATAATTTGTCGATTGTGTAATTTTTACGCTTTCAGGACATAATTTAATTATCGTACCGCGACGAATTTATCGCTTGACTCATTCCGATTTCAATTAAATTCTGCCTTAACAAGGCAATATTCAGGAGAATTTTATGGTTTATTCCAAAGAACAGCTTGCCGATTTCAATCAGCTGGAACTTCGTCGTCTGGCCAGAGAACTCGGCGTCAGAAACGTTACTTCCCTTAATTCGGCCGCGCTTATCGACGCGATAACCGAACTGTCGGGCAAGGACGAACCCGAAGTCAAAAGAGGCAGAGGTCGTCCCAAGAAAAACGCCGTACCCACTCAAGGCCTTGCCGAGCCGCCTGCCGCTCAGCCCGCAGACGACGAAAACGACAATCAGTGCGAAATAAGAGAGGGCGTGCTTGACATTCATCCCGACGGATACGCCTTTATAAGGGTAAAAAACTGCGAGCACAGCGATAAGGACGTATACGTGGGAACGCCTAAAATCAAATCCAAAGGACTCAGAAAGGGCGATTTCGTCAAGTGTCTTGCAAAGGTTACTTACGACAACAAACCGGCTGCCGCGATAGAAATTCTTTCGGTGAACGGCGTTGAGGCCGACAATTATTACAAAAGGCCTAATTTCGACGACCTCGTTCCCATATATCCCGAGCAGTGCATCAAACTCGAAAACAAAAACAACTCCCGCGACTTTGCCATAAGAGCCATCGACCTTATCGCTCCTATCGGAAGAGGACAGAGAGCCATGATAGTTTCTCCTCCCAAAGCGGGTAAAACCACACTGCTCAAAAAGATTGCAAATTCAATATCCGAAAACTATCCCGAAATTGTGCTTATGGTTCTGCTTATAGACGAACGTCCCGAGGAAGTTACCGATATGCAGAGATCCATAAAGGGCGAGGTTGTGTACTCCACTTTCGACGAAATGCCCGAGCATCATACCAAAGCGGCGGAACTTCTGCTGGCGCGGGCTAAAAGACTTGTGGAAACGGGCAAGGACGTGGTTATACTCATGGACAGTCTTACCCGTCTTGCCAGAGCGTACAACCTTACCATTCCGCCGACAGGCAGGACTCTTTCCGGAGGCATAGACCCTGGCGCGCTGCACAGCCCCAAACGCTTTTTCGGTTCGGCAAGAAAAATCGAAAACGGCGGCAGCCTTACCATTATAGCAACCGCTCTTGTGGATACCGGAAGCAGAATGGACGACGTAATTTACGAGGAATTCAAGGGCACGGGCAACATGGAAATTCATCTTGACAGAAAGCTGTCCGAAAGACGCATTTTCCCCGCAATCGACCTCAACAGAAGCGGTACGAGAAGGGAAGATCTTTTGCTCACGCAGGCGGAGCTGGAAGGCGTTTGGGCGATGCGTCGCATGCTTTCGTCCGGCGATACTCTGGAAGCTACCGAAAACCTCATAAACATGCTTATAAAAACCAACTCGAACAAGGAGTTTATCGAACAGCTGAAACTGCAGCTTATGGCCTGGCAGAAGGAAGGCTATTCTTTCAGAAAATAATAATTTTACCTAAACAAAAAAGCGGCTTTTCAGCCGCTTTTTTCATTTAGCTTTTGTTATGACGGTTATACTTTCTGACGCATGGAACCTTTTTTGTTTTTGATTATGAAGAATACGACGACGCCTATAACAATTACAGCAATAACCACGATTATAACCACAAGCGTTATGGGGAAACCTTGGGATTTAACTCTTTCCCACATCGCGTTGGCAGCTTCGTTGCGGCTTCCGAAATCCTTCATTACGCCCAGTTTCGCGCTTTCAGAAGTGTCGGGATATCTTACGGGATCGGCAAAGAATTCTTCGGCGGCGTATTCGTTATCGGCAAGAATCTGCAAGGCTTCCGGGCTTGCTTTTATCACATCGGCCTTGACTGCCGAAGTATAACCGATTTCCATCATATTCTCAACGGCGACAACGGGGTCGTTGATATAGTCCATAAACATAAGAGCGGCCTCTATATTTCTGACGTTGGCAGAGGGGATGGCCCAGCCGTCGAACCAGAGGTTGCCGCCCGATTCGGGAACGAAGTAAGCGAGGTTGATGCCTTCTTCGGCTACTTCAATCGAGTAAACGGCGTCACCGCTCCACGCAAGGTCTACGTAGGCCTTGCCTGCCTGCATATCGTCCTTGTCGTTATCCACGCCGTAACCTTTAAGGACGTCTCTTTGCTCGACGAGAACTTCCTCGGCAAGTTCAAGCATAAGGTCGTCGGTGCAGTTGATAAGCTGAGCGACGGTATAATCAGCGTACTCGGTGCCTTCGAGACGGCCTTCTTCTTTAAGGTACATAACGGCGGCAACGTAGCTGTCCCTGATGCTGTCCTTCATATAAATTTTGCCGTCAAGCTTTTTATTGCCGGCCTTGTTCCACAGCAGACCGTAACCGTTGGCGAGGTCTGCTTCGGTAACAACGTCGCTGTTGTACATTATACCCAGCGTTCCCCACATATAAGGAACGAAATAATCGGCGATTTCAATACCTGCTTCGGCGACTTTCTCGTAAATTACGGGGTTGATGTTGCCTTTGTTCTGAAGGGTATAGCCGCTTTGCTGCTGGGCGTCGGTAAGGCTCATGAGCTTTCCGGCAAGCTGCAGACGCTGTATGGCATATTCGGAGGGACAGATGAGGTCAATCTGGCTGTTGGCGTCCTGATTGATGGTAGTCATCATAATTTCGTTTGTATCGAAAGTGGAATAGGTTACGTCGATATCCCTGCCGGTCTCGGTTTTATAATAAGCTTTGAAGCCCTCTACGACATCGGGGCCGATATACTCTTCCCAGTTGTAAATAACGAGTTTGGAAGTTTCGGCGTCGGCTGCGGCGGGAAGGGCTACGCAGGCGGGGGAAATAACAAGCCCCGCAATGAGTACCAAACAGAGGAATTTAATTGCTCTTTTCATCAGTCTTCTCCTTTTTGTCTTTTTTAATATTGATTATAAGTACCACCGTAAGAACGATGACAAATATTATCGAGAATATGGCAAACCAGAAAGGTTCCAGCCCTTTGATGCGCGCGTCGGAATAAATGAAAGTCGAAAGGGTATTTATGCCGCTGGCCGCGCCCTTGTTAATCTGCGTGATAATGAAGTCGTCCATCGACAGCGTAAACGCAAGCAGTCCGCCCGCTATAACGCTTGGCATTATTATGGGAAGCACTACTTTTATCATTGCCTTTGCGGGACTTGCGCCCAGGTCGAGGGCCGCTTCGTAAATATTGGGGTCCATCTGCTGCAGTTTGGGCAGAATACTCAGTACCACGTACGGCGTGCAGAAAGAGATATGTCCCAGTATGAGAGAGGGATAGCCCAAAGGAATGTTCAGCGTCGTGAACAGAATGAGCAGAGCTACCGCCATAACCACTTCGGAATTTATTATGGGCAGTTGGTTCACGTTTTCGATTACGGCTCTCGCGCGGCGTTTGAGGTTGAATATGCCTATCGCGGCAGCCGTACCCATGACCGTGGACACAAGGGAAGATATCACGGCTATTATCAGCGTGTTTTTGACCGCGGCCCAAAGCTGAGGCGTCTTGCTGCTTGTGAATATGGACACGTACGCGTCGAAAGTAAAGCCGTTACGCCACGAAAAGTTGGACGTGTTGGAAAACGAATACACTATAATAAGCAAAACAGGGGCATAAAGTAACAGAAGTATAAGATAAATATAGCATTTTGCCAAAATCTTTTTTACCATAAGTTTTTACCTCCGTTGCCGCCTTTGTTGAATCTGCTCATTACAAAGTTGGAAATAAGGACCATCGCAAGCATTATAAGACTCATTACGCTGCCTACTCCGAACATGCTTTCGCCCTGCATGAACTTCATCTGAATACTGTCGCCGAACAGGTAAATCTGGCGGTCGCTGAGAAGCTCGGTGATGGCGAAAGTGGATATCGTGGGTACGAAAACCATTGTTATTCCGCTTATTATCCCGGGCAGGGAAAGGGGAAGAGTGGTCTTAAGAAAAACCGTGGTCGGGTCGGCTCCCAAATCCTGTGCCGCCTCGGTGTAGCTTTTGTCTATGCCGGAAAGAGTGGTATGCAGGGGAAGTATCATAAACGGAAGATAATTGTATACCATACCGAATATAACCGTACCCCAGCCGAGCTCAACGTTAAGCGCCTCGAAAATGGCCTTTGTGGACAGGGTGCGGATAAGAAAGTTTATCCACATAGGCATAATGAACAGAAGCACGAGCACGCGGCCGCTGTTCTGACGGGAGAGGATGTATGCCACGGGATAACCTATCGCCAGACACAGCACGGTGGTTATCAATCCTACCAGAATGCTGTTGCCCAGTACGCGCAGACCCGTTGCGTCGGAAAAGAAATCGGCAAAGTTACGGAAACTGAACGTGTCGTCCTTGATAAAGGCGTTTATAAGTATAAGCACGAGCGGCAGCAACACGAAAAACATAAGGAACAATACGTAAGGGTAGCAGAACACCTTACGCGTTATTCTGAAATTTTTAATCGCATGCGTAAGTTTATTCATTTTCTCCGCTCTCCGTAATTTCTTCCACGATAATATCGGCGGCGGCAAGATTTATGCCTACGCGGTCGCCTTTAAGCCACTCGTCCGTCGTGTCGACGAAAAAGTCGAAATCGTAATCGGTGCGCAGAATTACCTGATAATAATTGCCTTTATATATGCTGGAAACTACTTCCGCGCCGATCGCGCCGTCGGACTCGTCGTCAACGACGTCAACCTTGTCGAAAGGTACGGATACCTTGACCCGCGTGCCGGCGGGCAGGGTGCTGTCGGTGGCAAATTCGGTTTCGAAAAACAGCACTTTTCCTTCTTCGCCCATTTCGCCCTCTAAGGTGTTTATGATGCGCGCCTTGTGCATGATGTGTATGTCGAAAGGTTTGATATAGATACCTATTTCTTCGCCCACGGCGCACTCGGTGTTTTCGAAAATCTGAAGTTCGCGTCCTTCGTACTCGGCAAAAATCTCATAGTGATCGCCCTTGAATACAGAGGAGGTTACGGTAGCTGCGAACATACCTTTGGAAACGTCGCCTTTGATTATATAGATGTCCTCGGGGCGGATTATTATGTCGACGGGCTCGTTGCGCTTGAAGCCTTTGTCCACGCATTCGAAATCCAGGCCGAAGAAGTTTACCTTATAATCCTTTTTCATAACGCCGGACAGAATGTTGGATTCGCCTATGAAGTCGGCGACGAAGGCGTTTGCGGGCTCGTCGTAAATCTTCTGAGGAGTGCCTATCTGCTGAATTACGCCGTCCTTCATTACGATTATGGTATCGCTCATGGTGAGGGCTTCTTCCTGGTCGTGGGTAACGTAAATAAAAGTTATGCCCAGCTTTTTGTGCATGTTCATGAGCTCGATCTGCATATCCTTGCGCATTTTGAGGTCGAGCGCGCCGAGAGGCTCGTCCAGAAGCAGAACTTCGGGTTCGTTTACCAGCGCTCTGGCAATGGCTACTCTCTGCTGTTGTCCGCCGGAAAGACTGGAAACGTCTCTGTGACCGTAATCTTCGAGGTCTACCATTTTAAGGGCGGCGTTGACTTTGTCGGCAATTTCGCTTTTGGACAGCTTACGCATCGGCTGATAACGGTTTCCTTTTTTGTCGGTAACGATGTCGCCGTCGGGTATTACTTTGAGTTTGAGACCGAAAGCGATATTGTTGAATACGTTAAGATGGGGGAACAGAGCGTATTTCTGAAATACGGTGTTTACTTTTCTCTTGTGAGGCGGAAGCTCGGTGATATCTTCGCCGTTAAAGAAAATTCTGCCCGCGGAAGGCATTTCGAAACCGGCAATCATTCTGAGCGTGGTGGTTTTGCCGCAGCCCGAAGGCCCGAGAAAAGTAACGAATTCGCCTTTGGCTATCGAAAAGCTTTCGTCCTTAACTACGGTTTTGCCGTCGTACGCTTTGCTTATGTTTTTAAGTTCTATGATTTTTTCTGCGGTCGGTTTTGTCTGCATAGCCGTTCTCCTAAAAAGTGGGGGGACTGGATACCCATATTATTTTTGCCGGTTTATCCGAGTTGTTTTCTATATAGTGCATTTTTTTGCTGACGAAATAAAAACTTTCGTGCTTTTTGCATTTGTATCTGCGGTCGCCCAGTACGATTTCGATTCTGCCTTCGAGGACGTATCCGAATTCCTCTCCTTCGTGGGGCATATCCTGTTGCAGTACGGTATGGGGTTTTATTTCCATAAGGACGGGTTCCATTTCGTTTTTCTGACTGTTGGGCACAAGCCAGATTATTTTCTGCTCGTCGTTTTCTTTTTCGAAGTAGTCGCTTTGCTTGAAAACAATCTGCTCGTCGTCGTCGTCGTTGAAAAAGGTTTTAAGATTGCTGCCCAGCGCAACAAGCAGGTCGATGAGTGTGGCTATAGAAGGGGAGGTAAGGTCGTTTTCCAGCTGGGAAATATAACCTTTGGTAAGTTCGCATCTGTCGGCAAGCTCCTCCTGAGTAAGGCCGCACCCCAAGCGCAACTGTTTCAGTTTTGTACCTATTTCCATAATAAAACACCTCGTTTTAACGATATTTCGTCGCTCATTACGCGCAAAGCCGCGATTTTGCCGAAAAGTTTAGTGACACTAAACTCAAGGCTTACTGAGTTTTGCAATTTTAAACTTCAAGTTTAATAATAATAAACCGAATCGGGGTAATTATAATTTAAACCGCATTAAATGTCAACCGTTTTTTGTCATATTTCGCAAAAAATAAACAAGCGTTTTACGCCCCGTATTTTTTATATGTGCAAAGTTGTGAGAAAAAGGCGAAAGCAGAACTTTTTTATGACTGTATAGTCCATAAAAATATTTATAAATTACATAAAATTAAATATTTAACTGATATTTTTTATCAATATATATAATTAAACGACATTAATTTGTCTTCACAAAAATGCGTTTCGTTTGACAATGCGTAAGCGGTTAACTATAATATTTTTAAAGTGTCGCCAGACGGTAAAAAAATATAAGGAACAGATATTTATGTTGCAAATCAGAAATCTTACCAAAATCTACAAATCGAAAACGGGCGTGGACGTCAGAGCTCTTGACGACGTTTCGGTCGATTTCGAAGATAAAGGGATGGTATTTTTGCTGGGTAAGTCCGGCTCGGGTAAATCCACTCTTCTTAACGTATGCGGCGGACTGGACAATCCCACAAGCGGCGAAATTATCGTTAAAGGCAAAAGCAGCAAAACCTTTTCGGCAAGCGATTTCGACGCGTACCGCAATACTTTTATAGGTTTCGTATTCCAGGAATACAATATTTTAAACGAGTTTTCGGTAGAGGAAAACATCGCGCTTGCTCTCGAGCTTCAAGGCAGGCCCAAAGATAAGGCTCGCATCAACGCCCTTCTGGAACAGGTTGAGCTTAAAGATTACGCAAAACGTAAACCGAACACGCTTTCGGGCGGGCAGAAACAGCGTATAGCTATTGCGCGCGCACTTATCAAAGAACCCGAAATAATAATGGCCGACGAGCCTACCGGCGCGCTCGACTCCACTACGGGCAAACAGGTCCTGGATACCCTGAAGGCCTTGTCAAAGGAAAAACTCGTAATTGTCGTTTCGCACGACAGAGAGTTTGCCGAGTATTACGGCGACAGGATAATCGAACTTAAAGACGGTAAGATTATCGCGGATATTTATAAATCCAAAATCGCGCCCGAGGTCATCGACGAAAATATTTCGGTTATCGGAAACGATACTCTTTCGCTTAAAAAAACCGACAACCTTACCAAGGACAACTTCGAAGTTATCAAGAAGTTCCTGTCTGACGCAAAGGGGCCCGTGATACTTTCACGCGACGGCGAAAGTATAGCCGCTTTCAACAAAGCCTCCAATATAGACGAGGAGGGCAGACAGGAAAAATTCAGCCCCACAACAGCAGAGGATATAAAAGTCAGGGCGTACGGCAAGGACGACTGCAAACTGATTAATTCTAAATTGCCCGGCAAGCACGCTCTGAGGATAGGCGCGTCCAGCCTCAAAGTCAAACCTTTCAGGCTGTTCTTTACTTCGTTTCTGCTGGTAATAGCATTTACCATGTTCGGATTGTTTTCCACGGTAATGATGTTTAATAAGAATAAAATCGTAACTCAGAGTCTTATGGATTCCAGCGAAACAAACATTATTCTGTCCAAATCCTATCAGGTGAAACAAACTTATGAAGACGACCGCAATTACTACTATTTCAGGGATACGTATTTTACGCCTAAGGAGCTGGAAACCATTAACAATAAATACGGTAAGGCGGTTGCCGGATACAATTACGGCAGATACAGGCTTGCGCTTAACAACGTTGCGAGCGATATAAAATATAAGGATTATTATTTCAATTACGCCTCGGGCTTCGTTACGGCCGTGGACAACGTGCTGGCCGATTACAGAAAAGCGGGCAGTATTCCTGCAAACGACAGCGAAGTGATGATAAGCGATTTCATGTACGAATCCTTGAAAAAGAACGGAATGTATCTTTCCGCCGACAGTGCGACAGATAAAGTGGTTATCAATTCCGAAAACGACGTTATCGGCAAAAAGTTATGGATTGAAGGTTACGAGTTCACTGTTTGCGGTATATTCTCGGCGGGAGAGGTTCCTCAGAAATATTCGAGCCTTGCCGATGATACGCAGGGAAGCAGTGACGTCGGCCTTAAATTCGAATGGGAGTCGGCTTATTCGGCAGGCCTGTACGGGAGGTTCATGGTTAAACAATCCTTTATGAATACTCATTCCGACAAGTACGGCAACGGCGGCGCGTCGTCAGACGTCAATCCTTTCAAGAGCCTTATCGCCTCTTTCGAGTTCGCTTTCGCCAACAACGGAAATTCCTATTCCGCATTTCTCGGCTCGGATCTTGGCAGCGTCAAGGACTCTCTCGATATAGTACGCTTCGACGGCAAGGAAATTTCGGCCGCGCTTTCCGATAACGAGGTGATCTTCGACGCATATAATTATATGTTTGTACTTTTTAATATAGTAAACCATAATATCAATCTTTCCCAGACCGAAGAAGATCATAGGTTCTGGTCGGAGATGAGTTCGCAATTATCCGATATCAATAATGCGTATTACGGTGAGAATTTCGTATTCGCCGACGTAGCCGAGAGTATTAAAAGCATTAATGCCGCCGTGCTTGAAAAAATCGGAGTAAACGTCATGACGGCCTCAATCAATCCTACCGTAGACGACATGAGCGAGATGAAAGTTGCAGGTATCGTTTACGCCGGAAATTATAACGGTATAATCGTAAGCGACTCCGTTTTCAATAAAATAAAAGATAAATATTCCGTTTCGGAGGAAACGAAATATGTTCCCGAAAAGGACGCGATATACGACAAAATATTCGTATCTTACGACCATACCGCCGAAACGACGCGCTCGTTTTTGGATTTTACTTCGTCCGTTAATGCGGAAAACGACGTGAAGTACGGCATAGCAAACAGCGTGTACACCGAAATAAACAACATATGCGAGCTGATTTCCACGCTTAAAAAGGTATTTCTTTACGCAGGTATAGGCTTTACCGTATTTGCCGCGCTGTTGCTGTTCAACTTTATCAGCACGTCAATCTCGTACAAGCAGAAGGAAATAGGCATACTGCGCGCGGTAGGCGCGAAGAGCGCGGACGTGTTCAAGATTTTCCTTTCGGAATCCATGATTATAACGGCGGTCTGTCTTGTCGTTTCCATAATCCTGAGCATTTTTTCCTGTAATCTTATAAACGCGGAATTAGGAAAATCGCTGTCCTTGTCGCTGTTCGTATTCACCTTTACTTCGGTGCTTATGATGGTGGGCATAGGCGTAATTACGGCAATCGTGTCGACATTCCTGCCCGTATATTCGATAGCAAGAAAAAGGCCCGTCGAAAGCATCAGGGCTCTGTAAACAAAACAAAAGGGCGGGGCGCAAGCTCCGCCTTTTTAAAAGGATAAATTAAAGACAAAATAAAAACCCGACCGAAGTCGGGTTTTGTTTTAGTTTTAATACATATCTCCGCCGGGCATACCCTGAGGCATTGCGGGAGCGGGTTCGGGCTTGTCGGCCACGAGTACTTCGGTGGTAAGCAGGGTAGCCGCCACGCTTGCCGCGTTCTGAAGCGCGCTTCTGGTAACCTTGGTCGGGTCGAGTATACCTGCTTCAACCATGTTGCAGTATACGCCTTTATACGCGTCGTAACCGTAATTGGCTTTTTTGGAACGGCTTATTTCGTTTACGATAACGCCGCCGTCCACGCCGGCGTTGCCGGCAATCTGCCTTACGGGTTCTTCCAAAGCCCTGGCAACTATCATTGCGCCCGTTTTAACGTCGCCGCTGAGCGTAGAAGCGTATTTGGTTACGGCGGGAACTATGGATAACAGTGCGGTGCCGCCTCCGGGAACAACGCCTTCCTCAACGGCCGCTCTGGTTGCGGCAAGAGCGTCTTCTATACGCAGTTTGCGTTCTTTCATTTCGACTTCGGTGGCCGCGCCTACGTTGATAACGGCTACGCCGCCCGCGAGTTTGGCAAGCCTTTCCATAAGTTTTTCCTTGTCGTAATCGCTTGTGGTTTCGGCAGCCTGCTTTTTGATGCTGGCAATCCTTGCCTTGATGGCTTCGCTGTCGCCTGCGCCGCCCACGATAATGGTGTTGTCCTTATCGACCTTAACCGTTTTCGCGCTGCCCAGCATGGACAGATCGGCGTTTTTAAGCTCGTATCCGAGTTCGGACGAAATAACGGTGGCCCCGGTGAGAATGGCTATATCTTCGAGCATGGCCTTTCTTCTGTCGCCGAATCCGGGAGCTTTTACGGCTACGCAGTTAAGTACGCCTTTAAGCTTGTTGAGTACGAGGGTGGTAAGAGCTTCGCCTTCGATATCCTCGGCGATAATAAACAGTTTGGTGCCCGTCTTGACAACCTGTTCGAGCAGGGGGATAAGGTCCTGAATGTTGCTTATCTTCTTATCGGTGATAAGAACGGCGGGGTTGTCGAGTTCGGCTTCCATCTTATCGGGGTTGGTCATCATGTAGGGGCTTGCGTAACCTCTGTCGAACTGCATGCCTTCGACTACGGTAAGTTCGGTTTTAAGACCTTTGCCTTCGTCTACCGTAATAACGCCGTCGTTACCTACTTTTTCCATAGCGTCGGAGATAAGCTGGCCGATTTCCTCGTCGCCGGCAGATACGCTGGCAACCTGAGCGATTGCGTTTTTGCTTTCGATGGGCTTGCTTATTTTTTTAAGCTCCTCCACGGTAACTTCGGTGGCGAGGGCGATACCCTTTTTGAGAATCATGGGGTTTGCGCCCGCGGCAACGTTCTTCATGCCTTCGCGGATTATCGCCTGAGCAAGCAGGGCAGCCGTTGTGGTGCCGTCGCCCGCGATGTCGTTGGTTTTTACCGAAACTTCTTTGATAAGCTGAGCGCCCATGTTCTGAAAAGCGTCGGGAAGCTCTATTTCCTTAGCGATGGTAACGCCGTCGTTGGTAATAAGGGGAGCGCCGAATTTCTTATCGAGTACGACGTTGCGGCCCTTGGGACCGAGCGTGATTTTAACGGCGTCTGCCAATGTGTTTACGCCCGATTCGAGCGCGCGTCTTGCTTCTTCTCCGTATTTGAATTCCTTAGCCATAGTTATTACTCCTTATTCGATTATAGCCAATATGTCGCTCTGACGGATAATGGTAAGTTCCTCGCCGTCGAGTTTGTATTCGCTTCCGGCGTACTTGCTGTAAATAACGGTATCGCCTACGTTAACCTGCATCTGAATTTGTTTGCCTTCTATAATTCCGCCGGGGCCTACAGCCACAACCTTTGCGGTCTGGGGCTTTTCCTTGGCGGCATTGGATAAAAATATACCGCCGCTGGTGGTTTCTTCGGCTTCAAGCGGTTTGATTACGACTTTGTCGAATAACGGTTTGATTGTCATGAATATATCGCCTCCTGATTGTTTCGTTTTTGGCACTCAACACCTTAGAGTGCTAACTCGTAAGTTATTATACACATTGCCACCGCCGTTGTCAAGGTTTTTGTGTCATATTCGGGTAATATTTTTTAAATTATTTTCAAAGCGGACAGGGGGTAAAAAATTTTCGACAAAAATCTTTTTTCGCTTTATTTTTGGGCAGTCTGATGTTATTATATATTTATACCTATCCGGAGGTTTTTTATGAATAAATGGGATAAGCGTTTTATGGAAATGGCGGTAGCGGTTTCGGGCTGGTCCAGCTGTTACCGTACCGGAAGGCAGGTAGGCGCGGTTATAGTAAGAGACAAGCGCATACTTACCACGGGATACAACGGTGCGCCCTCGGGCATCAGAAGCTGTGTGGAGAAAGGGGAGTGCATGCGCGATAAACTGGGCATCAAATCGGGTACGTGCGCCGAATTGTGCTATGCAGTTCACGCCGAACAGAACGCCATAATTCAGGCGGCCAAGCTGGGTGTTTCGTTGCAGGACGCCACACTGTACTGCACTCATCAGCCCTGTGTAATATGCGCGAAAATGATTGTTAACAGCGGCATCGGAAAGGTGTTTTACAAAGAGGGCTATCCCGACGAGTTCGCGAGGGAAATTCTGAACGAGGCCGGAGTAGAACTTATCCAGTTCGATCCCGACGATACGAAATAACAAAACCATAACGGCATTTGAAGGCGTCCGCGTTCGCGGGCGCTTTATTATTAATAAGGATATTCATATCGGATATATAATTCAACATAAATATATTAATATGGATTACGACTATACCGATTACGACGATTACAGTTATAAAAGCTATCTCTGGATGGAAGACGGACGTTTCGACTACCCCGCAAAGCCGGAAAAGCGCAGATTTTCGCGAAAGAAGGACGTATGGGGCACGGTTGCCGTACTCGCCATTCTGATTTGCTTTGCCGCAACGCTTTTTGCAACGGACTACCTGAGCGGAGAAAACATGCTGGCATTCTGGTCGGACGATACGCGCGCCGAGCGGGTTTACTATATGGTTTCGTCCCAAAGCGCCGCGCTTTCGCCCGAACTGGAAGCCGCGTCCATGACAATCAAAGGTCAGGGAGGGGCCGGATACGTGTATAAAGACGACAAATACTATCTGATTGCGGCCGTGTACGCAGATCGGGCCGACGCTGAAAAAATAGCGGGCGGAATGTCGGGCGGCAGCGTGCTTACCGTCACCGCAGACGCGCCCTCTCTCAAATGGTGCCCGTTAACGAAAAGAGAACGGCTCAAAGACGTGCTTGACTATGCCGACGAGGTGTATGCGGGCCTTTATTCGCTTTCCGCCGAGCTTGACGGCGGGCTTTGTTCCGAGCAGGAAGCAAAAGATAAAATAGCGGGTTTATATAGCAAAACCGAAAATATAAAGGCCGAGTTTGACAGTTTGAAGCTGAACGAAAATCTGCCCGAAACCGTAAAAATAAAGATGGAAATCACGACTGCCGCGGCCCTTCTTAAAGTGCTTGAAAACGGGGGGTTCGGAGGATATCCTCTGGTTAGCGACGTGCGTTATTGCTACTGCGTGGTGCTGGTCAATTACTGCCGTCTTTTAAAGGATATTTAGCGTTTTTTAGTTGATTTACAACGACTTTTATTATATAATTATAGCAATACGTCAGGGAGTTGTAAATGGCATATCTTTCCCTTTACCGAAAATACCGTCCCGATACCTTCGATAAGGTGGTCGGGCAGAATCATATCGTGAGGACGCTTGTCAATCAGATTAAGAACGACGCCTTTTCTCACGCATACCTTTTTACGGGTCCTAGGGGCACGGGAAAGACTTCGGTTGCCCGTATTTTCGCGAGGGCCATCAACTGTACCGATACGCGCGACGGTTCGCCTTGCGGTAGTTGCGACTCCTGCAGAGAGCTTTCTTCGCCGTCCTCTCTCGATATTCTGGAAATCGACGCCGCTTCCAACAACGGCGTGGACGAAATCCGCGATTTGCGGGAAAAGGTCAAATATCCGCCCGTCAACGTAAAATACAAGGTTTATATTATCGACGAAGTTCATATGCTTACGCCGCAGGCTTTCAACGCGCTTCTCAAAACGCTGGAAGAGCCGCCCGCTTATACCGTGTTTATACTTGCCACTACCGAAGCGCACAGGCTTCCGGCGACTATACTTTCCAGGTGCATGCGGTTTGATTTCAGGCTGCTTTCCGCGAGTCTGCTGACCGACAACCTCAAAAGGATACTTGACGACCTTAACCGCGATTACGAGCCGGAGGCGCTCTCGCTTATTGCTTCGGCCGCCAACGGCAGCGCAAGAGATTCGCTTTCTATTGCCGATATGTGCCTGTCGTATTGCGAAAATAAAATTACCTACGATTCCGTGCTTGAAGCTCTGGGGGCAGGCGATCCCGGCATAATCTGCAGTATATGCGAAAATATTGCGGAACGCGACGTGAAAGGCTGCCTTGAAAAGCTGACCGCGCTTGCGGACTGCGGCAAAAACATGGCCGTTCTCGCGACGGATATAGCCGAGGCTTTCAGAAACGTTCTTTATATTAAAAACGGCGCGCTTACCGCGGAAAAACTTGCTTTGCCCGAAAGCGTTTACAAGCGTCTTTCGGAAACGGCAAAAGAGCTTTCCAACAGCAGAATTCTGTTGATACTCGATATATTCACCTCGCTTTCGGGCGAATTCCGCTTTGGAAATCAGCCCAGGATATTGCTTGAAGCGGCGTTAGTGAAAGCCGCTACCGAACCCGACGTTTCCAATGCGGCGATAGTAAACTATTGTAAAAAATTAGATGACAGAATTTCACGCGTAGAAGGCGGTTTTACGCAAAAAAAAACTGATTTAGCACAAAATTTTCAGCAAAAACGCGTTCAGCCCGCACTCGACTTTTCGGACGTCGCGGCAGTAACGAAAGCTTTGGATAAAGTGCTGAAATCAAACAGATTTTTCGGTTTTTCCTTCTTTACGGAGGAAGGCGGCAAAATTTTTACCGAGGGCAGAACCTTTAATATGTCCTGTCCGTCCGAAGCTTCGTTTTCCGTCATGTCGGACGACGGAGCCAAATCGCAGATAAAGGCGGCTCTCGACGGGCTTACCGGCATGGACGTCTGCGTTAACGTGACGGCCGATTACGAGTCCAAGCCCGAAAACACCGATACGGGCGTGGGATTGACGGAGCTGTTCGGCGCAGGAAGAATCAATTTTATAAAATAAACGGGAATATTCCCTTACGGAGGTATTATATGGCTAAATTCGGCGGCTTCGGCGGCGGCAACATGCAGCAGATATTACGTCAGGCACAGCAGATGCAACAGAAAGTTGCCAAGGCTCAGGAAGAACTTGCCGCTACCGAGATAATCGGCTCGGCAAGCGGTATGGTTGAGGTTTCCATGATGGGCGACAGGACGGTTAATTCGGTTAAAATCAATCCTCAGGCGGTTGATCCCGACGATATCGAGATGCTCGAAGACCTCGTTGCGGCGGCAGTAGGCGACGCGCTCAAAAAGGTTGAGGAAGCGTCCGAAAAAATAATGGGCCCGCTCACCGGCGGCATGGGCGGAATGTTCTGATATGAATTATATCGAACCTCTCGCCAGGCTGATAAGCGAGTTTACCAAATTTCCCGGAGTAGGAGAAAAGACTGCCGCGCGGTACGCCTATTTCGTCATGAACAAATCTGAGGAAGAAATAAGCGATTTCGTGAAAGCCGTTTCCGAAGTAAAATCCAAGGTGCGTTTCTGCAAAGTCTGCGGCAATTTTTCCGAGGGCGAAATATGCGATATTTGCAGTTATCGGGACAAGTCGGTAATTTGCGTAGTCAAGGAACCGAAGGACGTAATCGCCCTAGAAAAAATCAAGGATTTTTCGGGTGTTTATCACGTTCTTCACGGCGTAATCAGCCCCGTGGACAGGGTTGGCCCCGACGATATCAACATCAAAGGGTTGCTTGCAAGGCTTGACGGCGTAAGGGAAGTTATACTTGCCACAAACCCCGACGTCGAAGGCGAAGCTACCGCGATGTATATAGCCAGGCTGATAAAGCCGATGGGTATAAAGGTTACGCGGATTGCAAGAGGATTGCCCGAAGGCAGCGTTATAGAGTATGCCGACGAAATGACTCTTTCAAGGGCGCTTGCCGCGAGAACGGAATTGTAAAATATATTAACGGTTAAATTAAAGTAACTGCATTTGCAGTTACTTTTTTTATAACACTTCTTGATTTTGCTTTGTGCGTTTGCTATAATTAATACATTAAACAAAGGAGAATTTTAATGCTCGGTCTTGTGCTTGAAGGGGGAGGCGTAAAAGGCGCTTATCATGCGGGCGCCATCGAGGCGCTGTTCGAGATGGGATATACCTTCGACGGAGTAGTCGGCACGTCCATAGGCGCGCTTAACGGCGCCATGCTGGTGCAGGGGGATTGGGAAAGGTGTATGGAAATATGGGATACCATAACCGTTTCGCAGATTATGGATATCGACGACAACGCACTTGAAAAGCTGAACAGTTTTAAAATCGACCGCAGTCTTGTCAGCTATCTGGGAAGCAAAATACGCTCGCTGGGGGCTATGCGCGACGCGTCAAGCGAAAAAATGCGCAACTTTATCGAAAGCAATATCGACGAGGACAAAATCCGCAAAAGCAAAATGGATTTCGGGCTGGTTACCTTTTCTGTAAACGGCCTTCAGCCTTTCGAACTGCTCAAAGAGGATATACCCGTAGGTAAATTTGCAGAGTATCTTATCGCTTCGGCAAATTATCCCGTTTATAAACTGCACGCGATAGACGGATATAACTTTATCGACGGCGGGATCTGGGACAATATGCCCATAAAGCTGTTAATCAAAAAAAATTACGAGGATTTTGTCGTAATACGCACTCGCGACCGCTTTCAGTCCAGATACGAGCAGAAATACGAAAACTATAACATAAAGTACATAATTCCGTCGGAAAAGCTCGGGACTGCCATGAATTTTACTCAAAACAAGATTCAGCATTATAAAAAACTGGGCTATTTCGACGCCGTCCGCACTATGAAAAACCTTATGGGCAAGCAGTATACCATCGACCACTTCAACGACAACGACATGACTGAATTCATGATGGATCTGCCCGGGGAACTTTTTAAAGAAGCGCTTTTCGAAAGGAAAATGGAAATACCCGCCGCGAAGGACGAAGCGGTGGCCAGGTTCCTTTCGCTCATCAAAGAGGAAAACAATCTGTCCGACGATGACGATCTCGCTCGCACTATGGTTGTTTTTCTGGAAAAGTTCGCGCGCATTTACGGCATAGACAAATTCAAAGTTTACGATATGCAGGACTTTGTGTCTGCCATATATCTCGCCGCGCGTGAGGACGTGTTCGACCATAAGGGCAAATTACAGAAGGCTTCCGTCAAGGACGCCGATAAAGAACTGTTTTCCACAATGGTCAAATATTATTTTATCAAACATCCGGTTTGATATAAGCGAATTAAAAAACATATACTATCTGTAAGCGATGAATAAACTGATTTTACTTGACAGCAACAGCCTGATTTACCGCGCTTTTCACGCGCTTCCGCCGCTGACCAATTCCAAGGGGCAGAATACGGGGGCGGTTTTCGGATTCGTCAATATGCTGACCGGGCTTATCGAACAGGAAAAACCCACTCATATAGCGGCCGCGTTCGACCTGAAAGCGCCGACTTTCAGACACGCGATGTTCGACGGATACAAAGCTACACGAAAGCCCATGCCGGACGAACTGGCGGAACAGCTTCCTTACGTAAAAAGAATTTTATCCTCTATGAAAATAAAAATTCTCGAACTCGAAGGGTTCGAGGCCGACGATATTCTGGGTACGGTAGCCAAACGCTTTGCCTGTCCCACGTTAATAGTATCCGGCGACAGGGACTGTCTGCAGCTTGTCAGCGAAAGCACGCACGTATACCTTACCAAAAAAGGAATAAAAGACGTAGAGGTTTACAGTCTTGCCAGGCTGAAAGAGGACGGTTTTACACCCCTGTCTTTTATAGATTTCAAGGCGCTTAAAGGCGACGCGTCGGATAATATTCCGGGCATTGCGGGTATCGGCGACGTCACAGCGAAGAATCTCATCGCGCAGTACGGCTCGCTGGAAAAGGTGCTTGAATCCGCGGACGAACTGAAAGGCAAACTCGCCGAAAAAATAAAAGCGGGCAGGGAAAGCGCAATTCTTTCCAAAAAGCTGGCAACTATCGTTACCGACGCGCCGTTGAAGCTTACTCTCGACGACCTCAGATGCGAGTATCCCTATCCCGACGAATTCAGGGATGCGCTTTCCGAACTGGAATTCGGCTCGGTGGTAAAAAGGCTTGAATTCAGAACTCAGGACGCGCTTCCGTCGGATTGCGATATGCCTGCCGCGGAAGAGGTAACGGTAGAGGACGAAAACGAACTTATAAAAGTTCTTCGCTCTTTAAAAGGCGATATAGCGCTTACGGCGGGCGAAGACATACATCTTTCCGACGGCAGATACGAGTACGTCTTACGCGCCGGCGGGGATTTGTTTTCGGGCATGACCTTCGACGATTGCGTAAACGCGGTAAGAAAAAATCTTCCGGACGGAGTAAGAGTGTTCACTTACGACCTGAAACGCGTTATGAAAAATTTAGGCGGCGACTTTCTGCCCGACGGGACCGGGGACGTCATGCTGGCATATTATCTCGTAAGCGGAGGAAAAACCGCGCCCGACCTTCCGGCGTTTTTGCAGAGTAAAAACTATCCCGAAGACAAACCCGCGGCCTCCGTTCTGCTTGAAGGGCAGAGGCTTCTGAAAAAAATGGCCGAAGACGGACTCGAACATCTTTATTACGATATCGAACTGCCGCTTGTAAAAGTGCTTTTCGATATGGAGCGCACGGGCTTTTCCATTGATAAAACCGTGCTTTCCGATCTTAACGAGAAGTACGCAAGCGAGCTTGACAGCCTTACTCAGGAAATATATCTGTTTTCCGGGCGCAATTTCAACATCAATTCGCCAAGGCAGCTTGCCGCCGTTCTTTTCGAGGATCTGAAACTTCCGTCCGGCAAAAAGAACAAATCGGGCTTTTCGGTGGGAGCGGAAGTTCTGAACGACATCAAGGATCTGCATCCCGTTGTTCCGCTGGTTTTAAGATACCGTCAGATTTCCAAACTTAAATCCACTTATACCGAAGGCATACTCAAAATAGTTGCGCCGTCAGGACGGCTTCACACCGAATTCAGACAGGCTCTTACCTCTACAGGGCGGCTTTCGTCCGTGGAACCCAACCTGCAGAACATACCCGCAAGGGACGCGGAAGGTCGCGAGATACGCAAAGCCTTTATACCTTCGCCCGGCAATCTTCTGGTATCGGCGGACTATTCGCAGATTGAGTTAAGGCTTATGGCTCATTTCAGCGGCGACGAAAAGCTGATACAGGCTTATAAGGACGGCATGGATATTCATACGTCCACTGCGGCCGAGATATTCGGTATTCCGCCCGAGGCCGTTACATCGGAAATGCGAAGGGGAGCCAAGGCGGTTAATTTCGGCATTATTTACGGCATAAGCGACTGGGGGCTGGCAAACAACCTTTCGGTGTCGCCCAAACAGGCCAAAACCTTTATTACCAAATATCTTGATACCTATCCCAAGGTCAAAGAGTATATGGACTCCAACGTCGAATATGCCAGAGAACACGGATATGTGGTTACCTCCGAAGGACGAAGAAGATATATACCCGAAATAAAATCCCCCAACCGCAATCTTCGCGCCTTCGGCGAAAGAGCGGCAATGAATATGCCATTACAGGGCACGGCGGCGGATATCATTAAAATAGCAATGATTAAAGTCGCCGAGGCATTGAAAGGCAAAAAATCAAAATTGATTCTGCAGGTGCACGACGAACTTATCGTGGATACTACTCCCGATGAACTTGAAACAGTAAAGAGTATATTAAAATCCGACATGGAAAACGCGGTCAGCCTTAGCGTGCCGCTTACGGTTAACGTGGCAGTCGGGCCGAACTGGATGGAGGCAAAATGAAAATAGCCGTTACGGGCGGTATCGCCAGCGGGAAATCCGAAGTAATGCAGCTTTTGCGCGACATGGGTAAAACCACCGTTGACGCCGACAAAATCAACGCCAAACTTCTGGACAGTAAGCCTTACATAGATAAAATCAGGACTCTGTTTCCTCAGACGGTTACGGCGGGTAAGGTGAATAAAAAGGCATTGTCGGAAATTGTTTTCAATAATCCCGACAAACTTGCCGAGCTTAACGCGGTTGCACATCCTGCCATAATAAACATACTCAACAACATTAAAGGCGATATTTTCGCCGAGGTTCCGTTGCTTGTGGAAAGCGGAATGCAACACTGTTTCGACAAGGTGGTGGTAGTGACCGCGCCGCTCGAAACGCGGCTGGACAGAGTGAAGGCAAGGGACGGGATCGAAAAGGAATTCGCCATGAAAATCGTGTCGTCGCAGGCTACCGATGAGCAGCGCCTGAAACACGCCGATTACGTTATAGACAATTCGGGAGGGGAGGATGCGCTTAAAAAGCAGGTTGAAAAACTTGTAAGCGATTTATGCGGAAAATAAAATTTAAAAGCAAAACGGCGGCGGTTCTTGCCGTCATTCTGAGCGTTGCGGCGGCCTTGCTGGCGGTTAATTACTGCATTACGGCAAAGTACGCGCGCATCGCCAAAGAGCAGGCCGGAGGAGTTGCGGATTATAGGCTGGTATTAGCGGTTATGAAAGCCGAAAGCGGCTTTAAAGAAAACGCCGTTTCGCCCAAAGGGGCAATAGGAATCATGCAGATTATGCCCGATACGGGCGAATGGATAAGCCGGCAGGCAAAGATACCCGATTATGACGAATCCAAACTTTACGACGCCGAAACTAACGTTAAAATCGGGTCTTGGTATTTGGGTTACTTGTCGGACAGGTTTTCTCACGATATGGCTCTGGCCGCTTACAACGCGGGCCCCGAGCGCGTAAAAAACTGGACGGAAGAGGGTATCGAATCGGCAGACGACATACCCTTCGCGGAAACGCGCAAGTACGTCAAAAAGGTGAATATCTATTATTCCTTTTATAAAATCATCTATTTATTTTAGGAGGGCTTTATGGTAAACACAAACGCTTTCAGAAATATTTCTTACGGAGTTTACGTCATATCTTCGTACGATAAGGCTTTAAACAGACCCACGGGCTGCGTTGCAAACAGCGTAATGCAGGTTACGTCTTCGCCCGCAACCGTAGCGGTTAGCCTTAACAAGGACAATTACACTAATTCGGTTATCAAAAACAACGGTTATTTCGCCGTGTCGGTGCTTACCGAAAACGTGGATCCCGCGCTTATAGGCTGTTTCGGGTTCAACAGCGGCAAAAACTTTTTCAAGTATGCCGATTACGACGCCGATTATGCAGGCGAGACGCCTTATCTCGTAACGGGTGCGAACGCTTATATAGTCTGCAAAGTCATAGATACGATGGAAACTTCCACTCACACCGTTTTTCTCGGCGAGGTTACCGCGGCAGACGTGCTGGGCGACGCCCCTTCGCTTACTTACGCCTATTATCACAAAGTGCTCAAAGGCAAAAGTCCGAAAAACGCACCTACTTATATTAAAGAGGAAGCTCCCGCCGCGTCGGCAAGTATTTTAAAATGCGACATATGCGGTTACGAGTACGACGAATCCGTTTCGGGGCCCATGCCCGACGACTACGTTTGTCCTATTTGCGGAGCTGACAAATCGCACTTTAAAAAAATATAGTTTTTAGCGCGTCCGCCGATTTTCTGCCATAATTCGCTTGACAAATTTTTTGTATTACCTTACAATATCTTTTGCACTTGCGAGGGTGGCGAAATTGGCAGACGCGCTAGATTCAGGTTCTAGTGATAGCAATATCATGTGGGTTCAAGTCCCGTCTCTCGCACCATAAACATGCGGCCATGGCGGAACAGGCAGACGCGTACGTTTGAGGGGCGTATGGGAGACCATCCGGGTTCAAGTCCCGGTAACCGCACCAAAAGAAAAAAGAGGGCTAAAAAACCGTAAAAAACGGCGTTTTGCCCTCAATTTTTATAGTGTGGTGAAGTATTTGACACAATTTGACACAATTTTAATTTTCGGTAATCCTGCTATCGGGAGGGGCGTTTTGCTCCTCTCTTTTTTCATCTGCGGGCGTGTACTTGTCAAGCCATGCGACCGCACGGTTGCACCACTTTGCCTTATCGAGCAAGTGGGCGACGGCGATTTTCGTGGACAAGTTCCAACCCGAAAACCAACCCGACACCCACGCCCACGCTACGGGAACGAGTGAGACAATACATTCCACCGCCGTGGCGAACGTAAAGTCCTGCACCATTTCTACCGCGAAATTTGCTACGATGAGCATAAACACGACCGAGGTAAGAGCGCGACGGGTCTTTATCGCCTTGCGGACGGAATCCGCAGACGGAGCGA